>JAAFHY010000099.1 GCA_013298505.1 Cytophagales bacterium | reverse complement strand
TACCGAAATCCCTTATCAGGTAAACAAAGCACAGATGATCGAGCGTACAGCCGCGATGATCAACGAAAAAAAGATTGAAGGGATCAGCGATTTGCGAGATGAGTCTGACAGAGATGGATTTAGGGTGGTGTATGATTTGAAAAAAGATGCCATTCCTAATATCGTACTAAATAACTTATTCAAATACACTCAACTGCAATCTTCTTTTGGGGTAAACAATGTGGCGCTTGTAAAAGGTCGTCCACAAACATTAAACCTCAAAGATTTGATCGTTCACTTTGTTGAACACAGGCATGAAGTTGTGGTACGCAGAACTAAGTTTGAATTGGACGAAGCAGAAAAACGAGCTCATATTTTAGAAGGTTATCTCATCGCCCTTGATCACTTGGACGAAGTAATTACCTTGATCAGAAACTCCAAAGACCCGGATGTGGCCAAGTCGGGTTTGATAGAGCGATTCGGACTGTCTGAAATTCAAGCAAAGGCAATTTTGGAAATGCGTTTGCAACGATTGACTGGCTTAGAGAGGGAAAAAATTCAAAATGAATATGCCGAAGTAAAAGCGTTAATCGATCGATTAAACGAAATTCTAAACAGCGAGCCAATTCGAATGGGCATCATTAAAACCGAGCTAGCTGATATTAAAGAACGCTATGGAGACGAACGGAGAACATTAGTCGTTCATAGCGAAGAAGACATTACGGTTGAGGATATGATCCCGAACGAAGAAATGGTTATTACTATTTCTAATCAAGGGTATGTAAAGAGAACATCGCTTTCAGAATACAGAACACAAGGAAGGGGAGGCGTAGGGTCAAAGGCTGTAACAACAAAAGACGATGATTTTACCGAGCATTTGTTTGTAGCTCAGGCGCATAATTATCTGTTGATCTTCACCGCATTAGGTCAGGTTTATTGGAAGAAGGTGTACGAAATACCCGAAGGAACAAAAACCTCAAAAGGCAGAGCCATTCAAAACCTATTGAACATTCAGCCAGGAGATAGCGTTCGGGCGGTATTGAATGTAAAGAGTATCGAAGACCAAGAGTACATCAACAATACATTTGTAATACTTTGTACTGAGAAAGGAACGATCAAGAAAACTTCGATGGAGGCTTATTCTCGGCCACGAGCAAATGGCATTACAGCCATTACTATACACGAAGGAGATCGGTTGTTGAATGCGGCACTTACCAATGGAAAAAACCACATTATTATTGCAAAGAGTGAAGGCAAGGCAGTTCATTTCAATGAGTCGGATGTTCGGCCAATGGGAAGGACGGCTGCTGGCGTGAGAGGAGTAACCTTAGAATCAGATCAAGATAAGGTGATAGGTATGGTTTGTATTTCGAGGGAAGATGCAAATCTGTTAGTAGTTTCTGAAAAGGGTTATGGCAAGCGTTCTGATATTTTTGATTATCGAATTACCCGTAGGGGTGGTAAGGGCGTGAAGACCATTAATGTAACTGAAAAAACTGGCAAGCTTGTTGCAATTAAGGAAGTTGTAGACAATGACGACTTGATGATTATTAATAAATCAGGTATAAGTATACGAATAAAAGTAGAAGAGCTCAGAATTATGGGGCGTGCAACACAAGGCGTTCGACTTATAAAATTGAATGAAGACGATGCCATCTCTTCGGTTGAGAAAATTCAAAAGATTGAGATTGACGAAGAAGGTACAGACAGTACTAGAGGCACTACTGAAACGAACTAAACCAACTATTAACTTATAAATCAAATCCACAATGAAAAAGACAGCGATTGCGCTACTATTATTTTTTCCTTTGGCCATGATGGCGCAAAAGGAAATCAAGCCGAGCACTTCTAAGGCAGAAAAGGCTTTGAAAGCAGGTAAATTTGATGAAGCTAAGTCAATTATCGATGTGACTGTCGCTAGTCAAGAATTCATGGTCGATAAGAAAGGAAATCCTTCAAAGAATGCAGCAAAGGCATGGTATTTAAAAGGATTGATTTATGCAGGTATTGATACTACCAAAGAAGCAAAATTTAAATCGTTAGAAGCAGAACCCTATAAAATAGCGGTAGAGGCTTTTAATAAAAGTAAAGAGATTGGTAAAGGTGAAATATCATACTTTAGCGATGATTCGGGTTTCCCTATTTTAAATTCACAATTGGATAATAAACTGGCTCAAACTTATTTAAACGTGAGTTTAAAATCTTTTCAAGAGGAAAAGGACTATAAGAAAGCCTATGCGAATATGGAAAAGGTGTTGTATTTCATTCCTAATGATACAACCATGCTAATGAATGCTGGTGTTTTCTTTGCCCCTCAAGCTCAAGAGTATGATAAAGCAATAGAGTATCTTAACTCGTATCTTGCTAAAGGTGGAAAAAATACAGATGCTGGGATTCAATTGTATAGTATCTATAGCATAAATAAAAAGGATTACGAAAAAAGCTTAGCTGTGGCGCAAGACTTATCAGCTAAATTCCCTACTAATAAAAACTTCGCTGACTTCGAGATGGATGCTTATATCAAGTTGGATAGAATGAAAGAAGCCAAGGCCTTAATGTTGAAAAAAGTGCAGGCAGATCCATCAGATGCTCTATCAAGGTATTTTTTGGGTAATATGTCGATTAAAACGAATGAGCTTGACGAGGCTAAAAAATGGTTTACCGAAGCAATTAAGATTGATGCTAATCATTACGATTCGTATGCTTCGTTAGCAGATATGAGTTACAAAGAGGTAAGAGCGATACGTGAACAACGAAATGAAATTGGTACTGCGAAAGATGCTGATGTTAAAAAGCGTCAAGAATTGTTTATGAAGATCGAGGCTAAGTTGAAAGAATCGGTTCCTTATTGGGAAAAATGTGAATCATTAAAGCCAGATGAAGAATCTGTTTTATACGGTCTACTTTCTGTTTATGGAGATTTAGCTAATTATGATGAAGCTACTTACAATCCAAAATTAGATAGGTTGAAGAAGAAAATGAAATCATTAAAGTTAGAAGTAGATTAACATGGATTTAAATTATCAATAGATTTAGCACTTTACTCAATGGCTTCTATTGTAGTGAGCATTCGGTCAACGATTTTTTACTATTAAACCTGAGCTATTTATAAGGTGCTAAAAAATTGATTACAAAGTAAAATCCAGAATAATATCACAAAACACAATTTATAAAAAAGGTGACCCATTGGGGAGTCACCTTTTATTATAATACGCCAGACACCTTTAAGGTGTTATGACGGTTAAACATTTTATTTCAAATCAAACCGATCCAAGTTCATCACTTTGCTCCAAGCGGCTACAAAGTCGTGAACGAATTTGGTTTGTGAATCTTCGCTGCCATACACTTCGGCAATGGCGCGCAACTCAGAGTTCGATCCGAAAATCAAATCGGCACGAGTAGCTGTCCATTTTACTTTGCCCGTTTTGCGGTCACGGCCTTCAAATGCTTCTTGTGCTTCAGAAGTAGCGCTCCATGTCGTGCCCAAATCCAACAGATTCAAAAAGAAATCATTTGTCAACGTCTCTGGCTTATTGGTAAACACACCATGCTTCGAGTTATCAAAGTTGGTATTCAATACGCGCATACCACCGAGCAACACCGTCATCTCCGGTGAAGTGAGTGTAAGCAATTGTGCTTTGTCCACCAACAGGTCTTCGGCTTTCGCTTTGTGTTTTTTGTTGATGTAGTTGCGGAAGGCATCAGCGCCTGGCTCAAGCACAGCAAATGATTCAACGTCCGTATGCTCTTGCGTAGCATCTACACGACCTGAAGTGAATGGAACATTCACATCTACTTTTGCTTTCTTCGCAGCTTTTTCGATTGCAGCACAACCGCCCAGCACAATCAAGTCGGCAAGCGAAACATATTTCTTGCCTGTTGCATTGAATTTCTTCTGGATGCCATCGAGCGTATTCAACACTTTTGCCAATTGAGCAGGGTTGTTCACTGCCCAGTTTTTCTGAGGAGCTAAACGAATGCGAGCACCGTTCGCGCCACCGCGCTTGTCAGAGCCGCGGAACGTAGAGGCAGAAGCCCATGCCATTGCCACCAATTCACCAATGGTTAATCGCGTAGCGAGAATTTTCGTTTTGAGATCGGTGATGTCTCTTGGGCTAAGCGGTTTTGCCTTTACAGTCGGAAGTGGATCTTGCCAGATCAATACTTCTTTGGGAACCTCCGGCCCAAGGTAGCGAGCGATCGGGCCCATGTCACGGTGCGTAAGTTTGTACCACGCGCGTGCAAATGCATCGTTGAATTTGTCAGGGTTCTTCAAAAAGTCCCTAGAGATTTTCTCGTATATCGGATCAAAGCGCAACGCTAAGTCGGTGGTCAACATCATCGGAGCATGACGTTTTGATGCATCATGTGCATCAGGCACCGTGCCTGCTCCTGCATTTCCTTTAGGTTTCCATTGCTGCGCTCCAGCCGGGCTCTTGGTCAACTCCCACTCGTAGCCGAAAAGATTTTCGAAATAGTTGTTGCTCCACTTTGTAGGTGTAGTCGTCCATGCACCTTCCAATCCGCTGGTGATAGTATGCACACCGTGGCCATTGCCAAATGTATTTTTCCAGCCAAGGCTTTGCTCTTCGATGCTCGCACCCGCAGGCTCGCCACCTACATATTTGCCTGGATCAGCTGCTCCGTGTGTTTTTCCAAGTGTGTGTCCACCGGCAATCAATGCTACGGTTTCTTCATCGTTCATCGCCATGCGACCAAACGTTTCGCGAATGTCGCGTGCCGCAGCCACCGGATCAGGCTTGCCGTTAGGGCCTTCGGGGTTTACATAAATCAAACCCATTTGTACTGCGCCAAGTGGATTTTCCAATTCGCGATCGCCCGTGTAACGCTTGTCACCCAACCATTCGGCTTCCGGACCCCAATACACATCTTCTTGCGGCTCCCACACATCTTCGCGTCCGCCTGCAAAACCAAATGTCTTGAATCCAGCTGATTCAAGGGCACAGTTACCCGCCAAAATCATCAAATCTGCCCATGAAAGTTTCTTTCCGTATTTCTTCTTGATAGGCCACAACAGCAAACGAGCTTTGTCGAGGTTCGCATTGTCTGGCCAGCTGTTGAGTGGAGCGAAACGCTGCTGACCTGCACCTGCACCACCGCGTCCGTCTGAAATGCGATACGTACCAGCCGAGTGCCATGCCATACGGATGAAGAAGGGGCCATAGTGACCGTAGTCAGCCGGCCACCAATCTTGTGAAGTGGTCATCAGCTTGAAGATTTCCTTCTTCAATGCTTTCAAGTCGATTTTCTTAAATTCCTTGGCATAGTCAAACGACTTATCCATGGGGTTGGATAGCGATGAATGCTGACGAAGGATGTTGAGTTTCAATTGATTGGGCCACCAGTCGTGGTTGCGTGGGCCAGTGCCGGCTGTTTGCTTTAGCGCGCCACCGTGAAACGGACATTTCGCTTCTCCGTTCATGGTTGCACTTGCGTGTGTCTTGTTTTCCATTGTATTGATTGATTAGTTATTAAGTACCTCAATGATTTGACAACAATTTTACTGGTTATCGATCAATAAATCAAATTGATTATCTTTATAAACATATAGCTAATCTCTATGACCTTAACCCAACTCGAATACATCATTACGCTGGATACCCATCGCCACTTTGTATTGGCATCTGAAAAGTGTTGCGTGACTCAACCCACACTGAGCATGCAAATTCAAAAACTGGAAGACGAACTGGGTGTAAAAATTTTCGATCGCACGAAACAGCCAGTCATTCCAACAGAAATAGGTGCCAGTATCATTGCACAAGCACGCATTGCTTTGCGCGAGGCAAAAATGATTCAACAAATCATTGATGAACAAAAAGATACGACCACGGGCGAGCTACGCATTGGCATCATACCCACGTTAGCCCCTTACTTGTTGCCTCCACTCTTTAAACTAATGCGAGAAAAATATCCCCAGCTCAATCTTGTTATCAAAGAAACCATCACGGAGGAAGTGGTACATGAGTTAAAGAACAATCGGCTTGATTGTGGATTGGTTGTTACGCCACTGCAAGATTCATCTATAAAAGAAGATGTGCTTTTCTATGAAGAGCTATTTGTCTATGTGTCGAAAAAGAATGCGTTGTATGATAAGAAATATGTTTTGGCCACAGAAATTAACCCTGACCAGCTTTGGCTATTGGAAGAAGGTCACTGCTTTCGTTCGCAGATCTTGAATTTATGCGAGTTGCGAAAAAGTGCAGACTTTCATTTCAAGTATGAAACCGGAAGTATTGAAACCTTGAAGCGAATGGTGGACAAAAGTGATGGCATCACCATTTTGCCCGAGTTGGCAGTGATGGAGTTTAGCCAGTTGCAATTGAAATTAGTAAAACGATTGAAGAAGCCCAGTCCCGCGCGTGAGGTAAGCCTGGTTACGCATCGCGATCATGTCAAAACCAAGCTGATCAAAACACTTAAGGAAGAAATCCTATTGATCGTTCCTAAGGCTATGCAAAAGCTGAACAAGAAGAAAGTGGTAGAGATTAGTTATTAATAGATACAGGATGCTAGATGCTTGATACTGGACAATAGAAACATGGTACTAGCCAAGTTAAAAGCTTTGCATTATCTTTATGGCAATGTTATTTTCTCATGAAGATTAAAATCCTTTTGTTCTTAAGTGTAGTTAGCACTATTTTCTCCTGCGATCCTCAAAAGGAGCCATTAAAGCCAGTAATCGCTGAGGGTATTTTTATTAACGAGATTTATGCATCTGGCGATGATTGGATTGAAGTTTATAATAGCTTATCGACTGCTAAAGATATAGGAGGTTTTTTCATTTATGATGACGCTGCCAACAAATACAAAGTACCCTTAGGCACCATAATTCCATCAAAAGGTTTTGTGGTTTTTTTGTGCAACGATTTAGCAACAGGCCTTAATACTAACTTTAAACTTTCTTCATCAGGCGAGACCGTCTCGCTTGAGAATGCATCAGCCACATTAATAGATAAGGTAATATTCCCTGCTTTATCCGGAGGACTGTCTTATGGTAGATTCGGTGATGGAAGTCCAAATTTTGCTATATCAGGTTCACCCTCTAAGGGAATCACCAATGGTGATAGTCAAGCACCTGCTATTACTATAGTAGAAAGAAATCCGCTGGTGGCAACGCTGAATCAACCCGTTACAGTCACCGCTCAACTAGCATCGACATTAAATGTTGCTTCAGTTAAACTTTTGTATCGCTTCAATGGATCAAGTTTCACAACAATTTCCATGAACCTTTCTGGATCTAACTATACAGCCACAATTCCAGCGCAAACTTCGGTAGGTAAGATAGAGTATTACGTAGAGGCCACAGGAAGCAATTCAAAAACTTCTACCGAGCCAGCTTCGGCACCTGCCAAACTACTTAACTACTTACTGAATACAGATGCATTACCCAATCTTGTGATCAACGAATTTATGGCATTCAACTCTGCCTGTTGCCCCGATGTACAAGGACCAAATCAAGAATTTGATGATTGGATTGAGATTTACAACAAAGGAAATACTGCGGTGAATATCGGGGGTATGTATTTATCGGATAACAAATCCAATCCATTTAATTACAAAATACCGAGCGACAATCCATCGCTCACTACAATACAACCGGGAGGGTTCATTTTACTCTGGGCTGATAACTCTCCTTCACAGGGAATTTTGCATTTAGACTTTGCACTTAATAATTTGGGTGAAGATGTAGGTTTATATTATTTAGATGGGCGCACCATTGATGAATATACGTTTGGCGCGCAAAGCGAAAACACTTCTACCGGGCGCACCACCAATGGGGCATCTACTTGGAAAATTTTTACCGTACCAACGCCAGGCCAATCTAATTAATTCTAAAAATTTATAGCAGCCAATGTTTGAATTATTCCCCGATCAACCAGCTTACGAATATCCACAGCTGATCAATATTACTTATTCGTTCGTATGGTCTTTTGTGCTATCATCCGTCATAGCGATCACTCATAAATTTACTTTTACAGGTTACTATTACCCAAAGAATTTTTTTCAATCACTAATTTTAGGAGCGGTAGCTACTACATTGGTAATGATGGCAGTAGGGGATAGCCTTGCCAGAGGCCTTGGGGTTTTTGGCGCCATGGCCATTATCCGATTTAGAACACGGATTGACGACCCACGAGATGTCCTATTTTTATTCGCTTCACTTAGTTCGGGCTTGGCAATTGGTGTTTATGGCTTTACCATTTCCTTCGTGGGAGTTTTTCTTTTCTGTATTGTGGCCATTGTGCTTTATTATTCCCCCTTTAAAAGCTTTGCGCACCATAGCCAATTGTATTTCACGTTGACCGACACGAACCAATTGCCTAAAATTGTTTCGGCAGTCGGGGAGTGCTGCGAAGAGTGGCGTATCATTACCATTGCAGCCAATAAAGAAAATGCCATGCGCTACCATTATGCGTTTTCTCTTAAGAAGGGGATTTCGCAATTAGATATAGTTAAAATCCTTCAGGGTTTTGAAGAGATAAAACAAATGAAAATATCCACCAACGAAGTAATTCCAGAGTAATGAAGCTAAGTAAGGTAAATGGGTTTTATATAGTAGTTGCGTTGCTTTTGGGGCTCATGTTATACATCAGCGCTACTTACTTTAGCGGAACAGGAAACGCATCTATTGGTGTGGCGGTGGCTCGCGATTATAAAATCAATTCTGAGAAACCAACACTGGTAAAATCGGTACATGCTGTGCCCGGCCAACAAGTAAAAGAAGGTGACCTACTGATTGAGTTGATTAGCCAGGAATCGGACACGGAAGTAGCGAAACTTACCAATCAGATTACGACTCTTAAATTAGAACTTACCGAAAAAGCAAAACTGGCGGAAGCTGAAATTGCCTACATCCGAGCACAGAACAGCATTGTTACAGAAGAGTTAGAAGCTGAATTGAAGCAGGGTAGGAGCCAACTAGCAATGAACTCAAAGCTTGCGAAAGAGTTTGTCTCTTCGTCTGTTAGTACGGAAGATAGTCCGATTGAAATTAGATTAAATTCATTAAAAGAACAGATACAGAGGCATCATCAGGCCACAGAAATTAGAATTAAAGATGTAAGACAAATCAACAATACGAATCAGTATGTGCTTTCCAATCAAATAAAATTATTAGAGAATGAATTGCAATTGTTAAAGGAGGCTGTTTCAAAATTGAATAAGTATGCAATCACTTCTGGGGTAATCCAACAAGTACTAGTGAAAGCAGGGGAGCAGGTAAGTCCGTTTACCCCACTAATGGTTATTAACCCGCTGCACCCTACCACGGTTGTTCTTTACAACATGAGTCAAAATAAAAGAGGTTATTCAATTGGTTCTAGTGTAACGATTACTTCTTACAACATGCCTGGCGATAAAATGACGGGTAAAGTAATCGGATATGGTTCAGTTACTGAACTGCCAGAGATACTTCAAAAATCGACTGCCGTAAAAGCCTTTGGGCAAGAAATTTTTATTGAGTTGCCGACCGATAATTTGTTGGCCAATGGAGAAAAAGTATTGGTGAAATGAGGAAGTATTTTGTAGCTGTATTTTTTTTTAGTGCAGTCGTTGTTTCAATAGAAGCTCAGGTGCCACTAACAATGGAAGAGTTTCTGGCTTCCTCAAGCAAAGCACAAAGCCTATTGACGGTAACCAATCAACAAATTTTTTTAGGCTCTAAACCGTATCAACTTTCGCCTTTACGGAAAGTTGCATTTCAAACCGTAAGCAATCAATTGGATAGAACAAGGCAAGGCTACTCGCTTCGTTTTCTGCCATCAAATCCGTGGGAGGTAAGGAATACTAATTCTTATTTTAAAACGTACGAAGAGTTACTACGAATCGACTACGATCGAAAATTAAGGGAATCACTTCGCACCCATTACCTCACGGTGATCGAGTGGATATTTAACAATGAAATCTACTTGTTAAAACAAGAAGAAAAGTTAAATACGACCCGATTGTTAACCATTTATGAGGCGCAACGCAGTACCGATTTATTCGATCCGGAAGAGTATGTTGAATTGAAAATCAGCCAAGTAGACCAAACTATAGAATTGGAAGAAGCTACTTTTAATAGAGAATCAGTAAGAAAGAAAATCATATCGCTATACGAAACAGCGAAGTCTAACACGATCGATTGGTCGAGTTCAAACATTATTGGAGTAGATATGATTGAGACTATTCTGAACCGCAGTAGGCAAGAAAAGCCTGTGACAGGGAGTGAAGTATCATATCGCGAAAAGCAGATCGAACTGGCCATGCGGAAATGGCGGCTGGAGAAATCGAATGTAAACATTGGCTTTATCCAGACGGAATACGAACCCTTTCGGGAAGAGAATAATAGAAGGCCGTGGAGTATATCGCTTGGCGTGACAATACCATTGGTTAATCCCAATAAGGGCGACATGGCGCAACGCAAGTTGCAAGTTATTGAAGCTGAGGGAACGCTGGTTGAAACCAAGAGGGAACAGGCTGTGGCAAAAGAAATTGTTTACGAGAAAATGCAAAGTTTACTTACTCGTTATCAAGATGTTAGTCAAATGATGAAAAGTCTTGATTCTAATCAACTTCAAGCTGCCATTCAACAACTTGAGAGTAACAATCCGGTTACCACACTACGCTTAAAAAGCAAAACCATTAAGTTAAAAATGTTGCTTAAAAGATTGGAACATGACCTGCTAACGAACTACATCGAATTTCTTTCACTATCAGAGCTACTTCAAGCACAACCACTGGTGAACTATCTTTCCCCAAGTCTTAGTCAACTGGATTCACAAGGGAGGTAAGTCTTTCTTATATTACTTAACATAATATAAATTATATAACTCTTTCC
>JAAFHY010000098.1 GCA_013298505.1 Cytophagales bacterium | reverse complement strand
TGTTATAGCTTTTGCCATTGCCGATTCGGCCATCATTGAATGGAATCAAAACGTATCATTCCCTGATTTTTTAAAAGCATTTGAAGAATGGGCACGGGCTAAAGAAGATCAATTGGCCGACCTCACCAAAATGCTCACCAACTTTCAATCGGTAGAAGAATTTTTGCTTGCTTTTGTAGTGGTTGCTATTATTGCCGGAATCAGCGAAGAGTTTTTGTTTCGAGGTATCATACAGCATGAATTATTTCGCGGCACAAGAAATATTCATGTTGCTATTTGGATTTCGGCCATCATTTTTAGTGCCATCCATGCGCAGTTCTATGGCTTCGTCCCACGTGTATTACTGGGTGCTTTGTTTGGATACCTCTACTATTGGTCTGGCAATTTGCTCGTTCCTATTTTTGCTCATTTATTTAACAATGGCTTTTCGCTTACCATGATCTATCTGTTTCAACTTAAAATAATTACTACAGATATTGATAAACCAGAAGCTGCACCATGGCTCGCAGTTATTGCTTGTTTCGTGGTTACGGGTGTGCTTTTGTATTATTTTAAGAAGCGATTTTTTATACCAAACACCATCCAACCTTCGTGAGTACTGCGCCAAAAAAATTCAGTAATCTATCACAACGCCTAGCTACGGCTCTGCTGGGTGCTTTCGGAATTATTTTTGGAGTAGTGTATAGTGAGTGGACTTATTTATTGGTATTCTTTATTATTTGCTTACTCTCCTTACGGGAATTCTATAAGCTATCGGGCTTAGATGGAATGATCCCTCAAAAGACGTTTGGCATCATCTGCGGGCTAACCATTTTCTTTTTGTCGTTCTTCATTGAGCGTGGAAGTATTTCGTACCGGTACTACTTTATTTTCTTCCCGTTGCTATCGTGCGTTTACATGATCAAATTGTATAAAAAATTTGAGCGCAAGCCCTTTACCAATATTGCCTTCACATTCCTTGGCATATTTTATATAGCCGTGCCGTTGGCCTTACTCAACATTGCTGCTTTTGAAGAAGGCATCTATCATTTTGAAATTATTTTTGGATGCCTTTTTATTTTGTGGGCTACTGACACGGGTGCTTATTTTGCTGGCTCCCTTTTTGGGAGGAGAAAATTGTTTGAACGTATATCGCCAAAAAAATCGTGGGAAGGTGTGATTGGCGGAGCGTTGCTTGCATTGGCTATGGCTTGTGGAATTTCTTACTTCTTTGATTTGCTGGCTCTTTGGCAGTGGCTAAGTATTTGTGCCATCATTATTGTGGGTGGCGTGTATGGCGATTTGGTTGAGTCTCTCTTAAAACGGAGTATCGAAATAAAAGACTCTGGCACCAGCCTGCCAGGTCATGGCGGGTTTCTCGATCGCTTTGATGGCCTTTTCATTTCAGCCCCTTTTATCGTAGCATTTTTAGAGATTTTTTAAGACTCTGAAGAAAATGACGGTCAGCAGAAAACAAAAGAACTTTATGCTGGAAATCCGGAAGCCGATCTTTTATTCCCTATCTTCTAAAAACCTCAGAACATTATTCCCTATTTTCGGATTATTCAGCCCTTCTGGCCAAATTATCTATCTTTGCAACCGTTTTCGTGCAACAAAAGAGCCGATTGCTTTTTCGAACAGATGATCTAAAATCGTAAACCAAAAAAATCGTAAATCAAAAATCATTTTATGGCTTATATCGAACCCGCTCCACTACTCGACAAAGAGAATCCATTTGAGGCAATGATGTCTCGCTTCCGCACCGCCTCGCAGATCTTGGGATTGGAAGAAGAAGTGTATAATGTGTTGAAAGTACCGGCTCGACAAGTGATTGTCTCGTTGCCTGTAACGATGGATGATGGCAGCATAAAAGTGTTTGAAGGTTATCGTGTTATTCACTCTACTATTCTTGGCCCTTCAAAAGGTGGTATTCGGTTCGACCCGCATGTTAACCTGGATGAGGTGAAAGCCTTGGCAGCATGGATGACGTGGAAGTGTGCCGTGGTAGATATTCCTTATGGTGGCGCCAAAGGCGGTGTGGCCTGTAACCCACGCGAAATGAGTGCAGGAGAAATAGAACGCTTGATGCGCGCTTACACTCTTTCGATGATCGATATTTTTGGAGCCGATAAAGATATTCCCGCACCCGACATGGGCACTGGCCCACGCGAGATGGCCTGGTTGATGGACGAATACTCTCGCACGCAAGGGATGACGGTGAATGCCGTTGTAACGGGTAAGCCCATTGTGTTAGGTGGTTCATTGGGAAGAACAGAAGCTACCGGCCGTGGGGTAATGGTATCTGCCTTGGCCGCGATGGAGAAATTGAAAATCAATCCCTACAAAGCAACGTGTGCGGTGCAAGGATTTGGAAACGTAGGTTCGTGGGCAGCGCGATTGCTATCAGAGCGTGGCCTCAAAGTACAAGCGATTAGCGACTTGGGAGGCGCCTACTACAACGCAAACGGAATGGATATTGAAGCGGCTGTAAAATACCGCGATGCCAACAAAGGCTCGTTGGAAGGCTTTGCACAGGCAGAAAAAATACCAAGTGGAGATCTGTTAACTCTTGATGTGGATGTATTGGTGCCAGCCGCTACCGAAGATGTGATTACAGGCAGCAACGCTGGCAACATAAAAGCAAAGTTGATTGTAGAAGGTGCTAATGGACCTACCTCATCAAAAGCAGACAGCATTATTTACGAGAAAGGCATTAGCGTAGTACCAGATATTTTGGCCAACGCTGGTGGTGTAACTGTATCGTATTTTGAGTGGGTGCAAAACCGATTAGGATATAAGTGGACGGCCGATCGCGTAAACAGAAGAAGCGACCGGATTATGAAAGACGCTTTCGATAACGTATACAAAACGGCAAACGAGTACAAAGTATCGCTCCGCATTGCTGCGTATATGGTGGCAATTGACAAAGTGGCTAAGACGTATAAATACAGAGGAGGATTTTAGACTTCAACCGTATTTACAAAAGAGCCTCGAATTATTCGAGGCTTTTTTATGCCAATTTGTAAATCATTGGGAGTAGGAGGTAGTAACGGGAGAAATAAATTGGTCAGTGATAACACCGACCACAGGCTAGATTGAACTTAAGATTTAATTTTCTTTTGGAGGCTCATAATTAAGCGGCAATAACGTGGCAATTTTTTCTGACCACGACCAGTAGTT
Source organism: Cytophagales bacterium (assembly GCA_013298505.1). GTDB lineage: Bacteria > Bacteroidota > Bacteroidia > Cytophagales > Cyclobacteriaceae > ELB16-189. The sequence continues at coordinate 7,734 of JAAFHY010000098.1, read as the reverse complement.
TTCAATAAAAATACTACGAGCGTCTTCGTAATATCCATTGTCGTAAATTTTTATAGGAGCAAGCACATTCAAAATTGAACGCTGCTTTATCCGCTGTTCTCTTCTAACAACAGTTTGGGTATAGATGAGGTCTTCCAATTGATCGTACTGAACAGTAAGCAAGCCTTGATAATGTGCTTCACCTGTTTGGCTGTTCATAAATTCACTACCCGTAAGCTTTTCCTTTACTAAACTATCTATTTCTTTTGGCAAGTTGCGCAACCTTAAAAAATAACTTAGGCTATCTCCTTTAATATCTTTACCATTAGATGAAAAAGTTATCCGAATCTGCCCGTTACTTGGTTGCTTTTTTCTTAACTCATTAATTTTTGATGAAAGAAATTCATCAGAGGGTCTTTCTTTATTGGGCACTCTAAAAAGGCGAGATACATTGAAGTTATTTTCTCTAAATGCTTGACTCCGCCAAGCACGCATAAAGTGTAAAACTGAGCCTTCATAAATTCGCTGCCGCTCTTTTCGCCAATTCTTTTTTTCACGTTCATTTTTTGCAGTCATTTCCTCAAATTGTGGATAGCCGAAAATAGTGAACAGGCCACTTCTGCTAACAAATTCAAAATGATAGAGATAGTACTTGATGCGATATCCAGTAGCATTGTTTTCTACTACGATCGGCTGTTTAGCGTAAGCGACTAATGTCTCATCTTTTGGGTCAAAGTAAAGTGACAAATCTTTCGGATTGAGAATGGTGCACTCCTTGGCATATTTGGAAGTACCTAAAAAATGATATTTGAAATCGCGGAAATTTCTTTTCCAGTCGATGGTATCGGGTTTTACTAAAATTTCTTTCAGTACTTTAACTTCGGGAATTAGTTTTTGGCTAACAATTAAGGTAGTGTTTCCTTCAAAATTTACTGACTGCTGTGCCGCCATGTAGCCCACGAAAGTGAAGGTAATATCATATTTACCAGATGGGAAGTTCGAGAAACTATAGTCACCATTCGCGTTTGTACTCGCACCAAATGTAGTGTTGGCAAAGAATACATTGGCGAAAGGTATTGGTTCTCCAGTTTGCTCATCAAGCACCTTACCCCGAATAGAATTTTGCGCGAGTAATGTAGATGAAGCTAGAAATGCCAGTGTGAATAAGATTCTGCCCATGCTGCTAATCTAACATCGCTAAACGAGACGGCTGCAAGAAATAGGTTAATTAATGTTAATTCGGTAACGAAATTTTGCCCATCGACACACTCGGTATTCCGTTGCGGCCAGAGCCATAGTTTACTTGTCCGCCACAAATGCACTCGTTGGCCAACGTAGCAAATAGAACGGCCTCTTTCGCATCGGGGTTAATGCCCAAATCTGCTGTGATTAAAAATTTGTGATTTGGAAGTTGTGATTTCAGATGCTGCATCAACAATGGGTTATGCATGCCGCCTCCGCTGGAATAGATTTTAAAATCCGTTCTGTCGTTTAAAAATTCCTTTAAAGCCACCACAATCATTTCGGCAGAAAAGCGATTAAGAGTAGCCATCACATCTTCATGTGAAATCGTTTCAGTTTGTGATTGCCCTTGTGCGCGAAGTAAATAATTTAGATTGAATAACTCAGGGCCAGTCGTCTTTGGAAAAAATTGTTGAAAGAAGGAATGATTCTTTAACGAATTCAGAAGCGAGTCGTTGATTTTGCCATTGGTTGCGATAACGCCATTCTCATCAAAGTTTTTTAAAAAATACTTTTGTGCGTAGGCATCCATCAGCGTGTTGCCCGGCCCTACATCAGTACAAAAAACCTCATCAGCATTTCGTGTTGCTGGCAAATAAGTAAAGTTGGCAATGCCACCAATATTGAGCATGATGCGATTTTCGCCTCGTTTAGAAAAAATAAGAAAATCGCCATAAGCAGCCAATGGTGCACCTTCTCCTCCTGCAGCAATGTGCTTTTGCCGAAAGTCACTCAGCGTAATAATGCCAGTCTTGTTTGCGATATGATCACCATCGCCAATTTGCAACGTAGCATTATTAAACTTTTCTTTTTGGTGGAGCAACTTGGGCGCATGGTAAATGGTTTGCCCATGGCTGGCAATTAAATCTATTTCGGAAGTAGCGTAGTTCCATTTTTTCAGACAACTCAAAATCATCTCAGCGTGAGTTACTCCAATCCATGGATTTAAGAGGCAAACTTTTTCAAGGCTCACTTCTTGTTTTGAAAATATTGACCTGATCTCGTCCTTAAAATCCGAATCGTACGGAATGGTTTCAAAAGCAACCAATTCAATTTCCGTTTCCAACCCTATTCCGCGAAAGCGACACAATGCAATATCTAGTCCATCAAGCGAAGTGCCTGACATTAATCCAATAATTAGCCTCTCAGCTTTATTAGCAATGGTGGCTAGTTTTTTTATTTGTGGATTCACACAATAAAGAATAATGATTACAATTTCAATTGTATAGATACAAAAATTACCGCATCGACTTATGAATTTTCTGTTTGCGCTGATGTGAAGATATTGCTTCTACCTTGCTGCCGTAATGTAGGCTCGCGTTGATTTCGTAACCGAAAAGTAAAATCACGGTTACCAACTGAATCCAAATCATTAACGCAATTAGTGCCCCAATAGAACCGTATACTTTATTGTAACTGCCAAAGTTGGTAATGTAAAACGAAAAGCCATACGAGAGGCCAATTACCGCTAATGTCGCCAACAAGGATCCAATCGAAAAAAATCGCCAATTATAATGGACAGCCGGCCCGAAATAATAGATAAATGAAATTGCTATAAAAAATACAATGAAGATGACGACAAAGCGCAAGAACAATAAAAGATAAATAGTGAAATCATCGAGATTTAGGTGGCTAAAATCTTTGATGTGCGAGAGAACATAATCTAACGAAAACTGCCCGACAATTAATAAGATGATAGCCGAGAAAAGAACAACCGCTAGCATGAACGTTAGCGCTAGCGAAGTCATTCGCATGCGAAGCCAATGCCTGCGCTCTACCGTTCGATAGCAGGCGTTGAACGAGCGCATTAAGGCTAGCATACCATTGCTCGATAAAAAAACCGCGAATATAAAACCAAATGTAAGTAGCCCTCCGCGTTGGTTGCTAAGGATGTCAAAAACGGTAGAGGCAATGGCTCCGAACATCGAGGGTGGCACCAACTCTTTTATAAAATCCATAATGGTTTCTGTAGTGATGGTAGGGAAATATACATTGATGTAAGGAAGTAGGGTAAACAAAAAAATGATAGCCGGGAAGGTGGCCAGAATAAAGTTAAAGGCTACCCCGTTTGCACGGTCTGCAATTTCGTCTTCGCTAATGTTGTGCGTAAATATTTTTACAAACTTGTAGAGGGAAAGGTTGTCGTACTTTTTGAATTTAATACGCTTCATCCAATTACGACCAGCACGCGCAGAAGAGATGGCAAGTATTCGTTTTCGGGTTGCGTACTTCATACCGTAGTTTGAAAATTAGAAATAGGGTTTAAGTACCTCCATAAACGCCTGTGGAGGCCGGCAGGGCTTGCCTGTTTTTTTTTCTACAAATGCCAAATGCGTTTCTCCTTCGTGTATTAATTTGTTTTCGCCATTGTAGATTGAGTAGTTGAAGCAAATGCGCACACTTGGTTTTTCTTTTATGGTTGTTACAATTTTCAGATGATCATCGTAAAATGCGGCTTGGTGATACCTTGAGTGGTTTTCTAGCACGGGCATCATCACGCCATCATCTTCTAACTTTTTATAGGTAAGCCCTAATTGTCTTAGCGCTTCAACTCTGCCTACCTCGTAATACATGGCATACACCCCATAGTATACGTATCCCATCTGGTCAGTTTCCCCATAGCGTACGCGAACAAAGGTTTCGGAAGTGTACATGGTAAGGGTTGTGGTGTTTGATTTTAAATTTACATTTTAAAAGAGTGAAGAAGTCAGAATTTGGGAGCGATAGCGATATAGATGGTATCAAGTACTAAATACCACCTACGACTTTATCCTCTATAGTTTATGGTAGGAGGATTACTTACTAGCCGCTGCCTTTTTCATCTCTGCTGTCAATGCCTTCTGATATTTTCTTGCATTCACATTATGTTCGTCAAGGTTAGCTGCAAAGTTGTGGTAACCCGAAAAATCTTCTTTGGCACACATATAATAATAATTATTTTTTTTATAGTTAAGTACGGCTTCTATGCTTGCTATTTGAGGAACGTTAATGGGACCTGGTGGCAAGCCAGCATATTTGTAAGTATTGTAGGGCGAATCAATTTGTTTGTGAGTATTTAAAACACGCTTCAGCGTAAAATCTCCCGAAGCATAAACCAACGTAGGATCGGCCTGCAACGCAATATCTTTTTTAAGCCTATTCAAATAAAGCCCTGCAATTAATGGAGCCTCGTCTTGCTTTACTGTTTCTGCTTGCACAATGGATGCTAAAATTGAAACCTCGATGGGTGTAAGCCCAATTTCTTTTGCTTTTGCAAGTCTTTCCTCGTTCCAAAAATCGGTAAATTCATCGTGCATTTTTTCGATGAAGGATGCGGGCTGAACATTAAAATAAACTTCGTAGGTGTTTGGCAAAAACATACAGCGCACATTTTCTTTGGTAAACCCATCTTTGTTATTATTCACAAAATCTTCCAAAGCTTCTATAAATTCATCAGGCGTGACGCCAATGTTTTTAGTGAGTTTTTCCGCTAGCTCATCCGTTTGCCGCACATACGAAAAGGTTACTTTAACAGGCTCTTGCTTTCCTGTTTTTAAAATTTTTATGGCTTCTAAGTTGGTCATACCGCGCCTGAGAATAAATCGACCAGGCACGATTTTTTTGTCGTAGCCCGATAGGCGAGCCAAAAACCCAAACGATACCATATCGTTTACAAAGTTGCCTTTGCCCAAGTCAAGCAAAACTGTTTTATAAGTGGCTCCGGGTTTTACGATAAACACGCGGTCATCACGCTCTACCAAGATATTTGCAACATAAATAATTTGATACGCATAGAATGTAAACGATATGAGTAATACCGAGCACACTAAAAAGGCTGCTAATTTGATTTTCTTTACTTCGGCCATAGTTATAAATGAATCTCAAAAATACGAAAGTAAGTTCACTCATGTGAGTGAACGATAAGCCTATTATATTGTTTAACTTGGTAGCCATTTAACGTTATGCCTGCCGAGCTACTTTCCATTCATCCGATCAACCCTGAACCACGTAAAATCAGCAGGGCGGTAGAGATTTTAACGAAGGGTGGCGTAATTGTTTACCCTACTGATACGATCTATGGCATTGGTTGCGATTTAATGAACAAACGAGCGGTAGAAAAGCTTTGCTTGATTGAGGGTGTGAAGCCTCAGAAAATGAACTTATCATTTATCTGCAGCGACCTAAGCCATATCTCTGAATATGTGAAACGGATTGATACGCCCGCTTTTAAGGTTCTTAAAAAACTTTTGCCCGGGCCGTATACATTTCTTTTCGAGTCAAGCTCGAATGTGCCGAAAATTTTAGGTGTCAATAAAAAGAATGTAGGCATCCGCATCCCCAATCATGCCATACCGCTCTGCATTGTAAAGCAGTTGGGCAACCCGCTCATTACCTCGTCTATTAAAGATGATGACCAGATCAAAGAATACACGACCGATCCCGAAGAAATTTATGAAGATCTCAAAAACAAGGTAGATTTGGTAATCAGTGGCGGCCACGGTGGCAATGTTCCATCAACTGTTGTTGATTTTTCAGAAGGTGATCCTGTATTGGTTCGCCAAGGGTTGGGCGAGTTCTTAATGTAGTGATTCAATAGTCATTTTTAAATTGGCTTTCGAGCGACTCTTCTTTTTCCAGATCTTGAATAATTTTCAGATCAAGCTTGCTCTCTTTAATCACGTTATAGTTATCCCAAAAGGCCTTATCATAAACATCGTCTTGATATTGAAGGCCATAATTTTTCATTTTTTGTCGCATGCTTATCCGCTCGGCCGTATTTGGCTTCACCTCATTTATTAAGAGCTGGCGAAACAACTCGGTTTCAAATTTCAACTCGTTGGTATCGTTATCATACCAATTTATTTTAGAGTCTACTGTAAGGTAGTTTAGATATAATTTGCCTTCATAACGCTTGAAGTCAATCACTCTTTTTACTTTCACAAACTTGCTTATCAATCCGCGCTTTTTGCCAAGGTCATCTACTTGGTTGTTCTCGTACTCTAAATGCACAATTCCGTAGTTCTCTTTATCAATAAACATGCGCAGCAAATAATCGCGCGTGTGCGATACAACAAATACCTCATGGCCATTATAAAAAGTATTTGGTTCACGGATAAGGCTATTTAGAAAAACCTCTTCGTTGGGTATTTGCCTATATCGTACATTGTTGTTGAGTAATAAATCTTCTAGTAAGTTATCTTCATCAAAAAAGCTGGTAAACTTGCTGCTGTAGCCCAAGCTTCTGCGCACTTGCTTTAGGGATACGCGCTCTCTTAGTTTGTATTTGTTACGCGGCTCGTGGTAATCTTCGTCATATATTTTTACGGCCGCCTCTAATAAAGAAATATATGTATTGGCGACTTTTTTTAAATCGCGATAAAAGCCTTCTAGCATAAAAGGCTTATTGGGATAGTTTTGATCAATTCTTGAAAGTGCGATTCGCAAAATATCTCCGCCTTTCAGCGAATCTTTTACCAATACCTCTTCAAGTTGATAGGTTGACCGCTCCATTTTTATTATCAACGAATCTTTAAGCACGGCCCAAACAGGTTGCTCGAACGTTTTGTAGCCGAGCATATTTATCACCAAGATGTTGTTACGTAGCTCGCTGCTAAGATGAAAATCGAACTCGCCTTGCAAGTTGCTAATAGTGCCGATGGATTTGCCCATGATGCCAATTGAAGCAAACGAAAGCGCCTCGCTCGACTCTTTATCTATTATTTTGCCCGATATAGTAAGGGGTTGTGCCCGCGACCCCATCGAAGAAAGAAAAAATAAAACGAAAGCCAATTCAGGTAGCTTCATATCTCGCACAATTTAGCACTAATCTAACTCTGCGGTTACTATCTTTTATCGAAATAAATGTAGCTTCATCGTAGAAACATAACTTTTAAAGTCTTTGCTTCTCTTTTGTTAATTTTATAGAGAATCTTACCTACTTGACATTACTCGACCGCATACCTAAAATTTGGAAACGTGCCTACTGGCTTATTTGCCTTTGGTACTTTATCAATTTCGCCATTAGCGCCATCATCGAGTGGCAGTTTGTAAACCCTGCTTATTATGTGCTGTGGAATGCCTTCTTTTTGTACGAAGCACTTTGTGTTACCATCATTCTGATTTTTGTTTGGTCTCATTGGCTATCGGGCTTTAAGCCTGTGTTACAAGTACTTGGTCATGTAGTAGGCATTGTACTTTTCTTTTTTTTGATGGGTACGCTCTCTTATTATTTTAACGATTACATGGATGGCCTCGTCTATTTTGTTCACTGGAAAGAGTACATGCTCGACTTGCTCAGTTGGGATGCGCTTCGTTTTCACGATCAATACATCATTACCGTGGGTATCTATTATGTAATCCGATACTTCCAAGGCATTCAGCGGCAAGAAAAAGAAAAAAGTCAGCTTGCCCTTAAAAATAAGGAAATGCAAATTTCGCTACTTAAGTCTCAAATCAACCCGCACTTTTTGTTTAACACTCTAAACTCAATCAGCACACTTGTCCATACCAGCAAAGAGCAAGCCCGTAAAGTAA
>JAAFHY010000097.1 GCA_013298505.1 Cytophagales bacterium | reverse complement strand
CCAGCAATACCACTTATCAAACAACCATTGACGATGCTATGCTAGACGAAATTGGGTTAGAATTTTATTTTGAAGTTACCGATGCTTCGGGAATACCTAAGGCAACGGCCAGGAAGTTCATTTATCGTTCCATACCCACGGCTGGCCTAATGATTCCCTTCACCAAGTTTGGTGGTACAAAAGAATCGTACGAATTGTTTTCTATTCCTTATGAGTTGAAAAATAATAGTGCGTCAGAAGTTTTCAAAGAATTAGGCGCCATCGATAAATCAAAGTGGCGGTTATCACGTTATCAAAATGGGAAAAACATAGATATAGGTGCTGGGTTAACATCCATCGAGCAAGGCAAAGGCTATTGGTTCAATCGAAAGGAAAAGGTAGATGTATTCTTCAATAATGGAACTATCACTAAGGCCAATCAAGCAACACCCTTTACATTAGTATTAGAAAGCGGTTGGAATCAAATAGGGAATCCATATCCGTTTAATCTAGACTGGGATGACATTGTAAATCTATCGCCTAGTAAGAATCTGATTGGTAAACTTATTGTTTTTAATGCAGAACAGTTTACGCTTACCGATGAATCGAATAATTTGAAAGTTTGGTCGGGTGGATTTGTGTTTAATTCTAGCCCTCAACGTATTGAACTTGAGTTGCCCGTTACACTAAAAAGTACTGCAGGAGGAAGAAAGTCAACACCTGACCAAATCACTTCTGATTTGACTAATCGAGACTGGTTTGTTCCACTTACAATTACTCAAGCGGGTATTACCAATAAAGCTACTGGGTTTGGTATGCATAGCGAGGCAACCCTTTCAAAAGATTATTTTGACGAGGTTGTTGCACCTCGCTTCATTAACTATTTGGAACTCTATACCACTCGTAGTGATTTCTTTTATCCGTGGTTTGCAAGAGATGTGGTGGCAACTAGAAATAGTAACACGTGGGAGTTTAGTTTTGAATCTAACCTAACCGGATTAGTAGAACTTAATTGGGCAAAAGATGACTTAGGAACAAACTCAGCGCAGTTGTTTTTATTTGATCCAAATGCTGGAGTATTAGTTGATATGAAAAAATCAGATCAGTATCGTTTTGAACCAAGGATGAATCAGGCGTTACATATTTTTTATGGCGCTAGTGATAACGAACTTTCACCAAGTCTAAATGCGCTTAATGCAGCGTGGCCAAACCCTTTTTCGGGCGAGACAAATCTCTCTTTTGTTGTAAGGGAAAAGGTCAGTAAAGTAGCTCTTTCCATTTTTGATATACTAGGAAAAAAGATAAACCAGCTAGCTGGTGGTGAGTACAATGCGGGTGTTTACAGTTTGGAATGGAATGGTACCGACCATAACAACCAAGCTGTTGCGGCAGGCCTTTATGTGGTGCGCTTAGAAATCAATGGATTTATATATTCTCAACGGATCATTAAAAAGTAAATTACAATGAGATTTGTTATTCTAAGGACAGATTTACCTTTAGCTTCTCTGAAGGCAGCAGTTGCCTTTTTTTCGTTCTCTATGTTACCAATTGTTGCGTACACACAAAGTTTTAATAGCAAAACTAATAGTATCAATTTTGATTTTAAAGGTGAGGCAATCAACGCTGTACTTCCTGTTATCAACTGGCAAACTCCTGCGTTAGAATTTACCAATAGCCAGAAAGGTGATTTTGTAATTGATGTAACAGCCAAAAGTGAACTCCCTCTTACCGAGATTATCTTTCAAGTAATTGATAGTGAAAAAAATGTTCGTGAAAAAAAGGTAGATGTTGAACAAAATATATTTGCGAAGAATTATTTACAGCCTTTGCACTTGCAAGATGGTCAGTATCAGATTAAAATTATTGCAGTCAACTCAAAAGGAGGGAAGGTAAGTAGCACTCGTACCATCTTAGTGGGTAAAGATGCCATTGCCGATGCAATTTCTATTGACCGAAAAGATTATGCTATTCTGTTTGCCACCGACAAGTACGACCATTGGACTGATTTGGTCAATCCTGTTTTTGATGCTAATACAATCGCAAATGAGCTAAAGGAAAAATACGGCTTCGAAGTGGAGGTAGTTGAAAATGCCAACCAAGAAGAGGTGTTTAATAAGTTGGCCGACTATTCGCAAAAAAAATATAAGCCGCAAGATCAGTTGTTGGTATTCTTTGCGGGGCATGGTTATTTCGATGACACATTTGGAGAAGGATTTGTAGTTGCAAAAAACTCACTTGAAAATGATCGGAGTAAAACTTCCTACATCTCTCATAGTAGACTCCGCACGGTTATCAACAATATACCCAACGAGCATGTATTCCTTGCTATGGATGTATGTTTTGGTGGTACCTTTGATCCTGTAATAGCTAAAGAACGGGGTGGCGATTCGTATTCAGAAACGAATCAAAGTGAATTTTTGATTCGGAAGCTCTCGTACAAAACCCGTAAGTACATTACTTCGGGCGGCAAGACCTACGTTTCTGATGGTGTGGTGGGAAAGCATTCGCCTTTTGCGGTTAAAATACTTCAAGCCCTGAAAGAGCGAGGAGGCGAAGATCGAATATTGACCTTGTCAGAGATCAAATCTTACGTAGAAAAACTGACACCTGAACCAAGGTTTGGCAGCTTTGGCGAAGATAATATTGCCAGCGACTTTGTATTTGTTTTTAGAGGTAATTAAGGCTTCGTATTTGCCAGTAGCGCTTCCATCTCCTTATCTATCCTTCTTGGCTTTAACGATTTCTTATCTAGCAGTGCCCAGACCGTTCGAGATTTAGCAATCACGTTTCCGTCTCTTTTAAGTTCAACAAATCGCTCAAACGTAGCCCCTTTGGCTTGGCCTACCCACGTTGTTCCCGTAATCCGTTCGCCCAAAAATGCCTGACCCAAATAGTCAATCTCATGCCTCAGTAGCATCCACGAATAAAGGCTACGCAATGCTTCATTCGAGGTAGCCATCCAATGGGCAACAGCTACTTCTTGCACCCAACGGACAAATACCACATTGTTTACGTGATTGAGTTGATCTATATCATCGGGCTTTACAATTATTTCAATGCCGAATAGGGTGGAAGTTGAATGGCTCATGTGTTGGGAGGAAAGAAAAAATAACCTCAATTTGAAATTTATGTTATCTTTGTGGATTATTTATCAAAATACAACAACAAAAAAATGAAAGAAGGAACAGTAAAATTCTTCAACGAAGCCAAAGGTTTTGGTTTTGTAAAGGAAACATCAACAGGTCAAGAGTATTTCGTTCACGTAACGGGATTAGTAGACAAGATTCGTGAAAACGATTCTATCACATTCGACCTAAAAGAAGGTAAGAAAGGTTTAAATGCGGTTGACGTACGTTTAGCCAATTAATATCCTATCACTTTTTAACTAAAAGCCCCGCGTTTCTCGGGGCTTTTTTATGATAAACACTTCACCCTTTGACATTCAGCGATTTTAATTTTGACGAGAAGCTTACCGAAGGGTTGGCTTCCATGGGTTACATACATCCTACGCCTATTCAACAAATGGCCATTCCGGTAATAATGAATAAGCAAGATGTGATTGCTTGTGCCCAGACAGGCACTGGAAAAACAGCGGCCTACTTATTACCCATTTTGAACAATATCGTTCACTCAGAAAAGCGTCACTTAAATACACTTGTTATTGCCCCAACACGCGAGTTGGCACAGCAGATCGATCAACAGATAGAAGGCTTCGGTTATTTTTTAGGTGTAAGCTCTATACCCGTTTATGGCGGTGGCGATGGAGCTATTTGGGAGCAACAAAAGAAAGCACTCGAAGCAGGAGTTGATATAATTATTGCCACACCGGGCCGGTTGATTGCCCAATTAGCTTCTGGAACTATAAAACTAGATCATGTAGAGCACCTGGTCTTAGATGAGGCCGATCGCATGTTAGACATGGGTTTTTATGATGACATTGTACGCATTATCAAATATTTGCCAACAAATAGACAAACATTACTTTTTTCGGCAACCATGCCACCTAAAATCCGTGCTCTGGCAGGTCGTATATTAAAAGACCCGCAAGAGATAAACATTGCCATATCTAAGCCTGCAGAAGGCATTTTGCAATTAGCTTATTCGGTTTACAATGAACAGAAAGAAAAATTGATAAATATCCTTTTAAAGAACAACGAATACACGAGCATTTTGATCTTTGCATCAACAAAAGAGAATGTAAAAAAACTAGACCGTTCGCTTCAAAAAATTGGATTAACTGCCAAGGCTATTCATTCTGATCTAGAACAAGTTGAACGAGAAAATATACTGCGCGAGTTTAAGAATAAACAACTTTCAATTCTTATTGGAACGGATGTGTTGTCGAGAGGGATTGACGTAGACGGGATTAACTTAGTAGTCAACTTTGATGTGCCACCTGATCCGGAAGATTACATCCATCGAATCGGGCGAACCGCGCGCGCGGCTACAACAGGCACAGCTATCACATTGATTAACCCACTTGACCAACGAAAATTTTTTAGAATTGAAAGCCTGATAGGCAAAGAGATCCCTAAAGTGGCCATGCCAGAAGAGCTAGGTGCTGGGCCTGCCTATGAGCCAGAGAAACGAACTTACGAGCCAACTTCTTCGAAGAAACCGTTTAACAAAAATCGTGGGTTTAAAAGAGGGCCAAGAAGTTCGGGAAGTAAGTAGATTAAGAGCATTTTAAAAACCTATCCGTCTTTGCTTCGCCCCGATGGTTTATCGGGAAGAATCAATCTTCAATTTGGGAGCATAAGCTAGAGATTACTTCGGTCGTTCCTCCCTCGCAAAGACGCTATTTGAGTTTTAAGAGAACCTTAATTGTGGTTTCCAGTTTTCTCCACCAGCTTTATAATCATAGTCGAATAGTATTGCCCAAAATAAGGACCTACCCAATTTAACGCCATTACTTCTTCTTCGTCTGCCAATGGATAGTGACCATCAGCAGTGGTGTAGCCTGTATACGTTCCATTGAAGCTAGTGATGATTAAACGCTTTCCATATTTGGCAGCCAGTTGACCTATTCGTTCATCGGTATAAATTTCGCCCGAAAAATCGCAGGGTGTACCCAATAAAATTACATTGCCCAATTGAAGAAAAGTAAATTCTCCCGCTAACGGAGTAAGTAATAAGTTAAAAGCCCAGTTCCGAACTTTCCAATTTTTCTCTATCCTAAGTTGTGATGCGCCAAACTCAATCGGAATGTGTTTTGCGGAAATAGAAATTACAGTATCCATCTTTACCATAGAAGCCTTTTCTATTTTAGCTGCGAGCAGCTTGCTTGCAGTATCAATTATTTCAAATCCATTATCTCCGTTCACTCCAGTAAGCCGATGGCTACCCACCATTCCCGCAAGGAAAATGGCAAAGTCTACTTTCTGTTCTAATTTTTTAGTAAGCGCACTAGGGTAATCGCCAGATATGATTTTGCTCAACAATTCAACATTGGTGGCGTGTGCACTAAAGGTGGCAAGCAGTGCTTGGCTACTATCTGATCGAATTATTTTTAGCCCTCGGATTTTACTATCTACACTTGCGCTAGCAATTAATCTATTCTCAACATATTCATTCGCATCGACTTCGTAATAGGAGAGGTGCGCCTTAAGTGAGGTAGCACGTGCAACTTCCATTTGATCCATCAACTGTTCAACAATATTATTGATCCACTCTTCATGATATTCGCCTAGGGTTATTCTGCCTACGATACTTTGATCCCAGCCACCTAAGCTACTGTGCGTGTGTGTTGCTGAAAAGTAAAGGAAATAGGCTTTGCCTTGCTCTGTCAATCGCTGTTGCAAGCGCTCTTTAATCGTTGGCGGAAAGAGAAGTAAATCGGCACTGATGATAAAATAAGTTTTTCCTTCTTGCTGAATAGATAAGATGCGGCACGAAACCGAATCGTGAATTGACTCGTACCGATCCTTTGGAGTATAGCCAGCCATTGGCATCGGGTAGCTAGGAAGGAGATTTATTTTACTCCATCCAATTTTAATGGCCGAAGGCGAAGACTTAGTAATGGTAATAGTATCTAACCGTTTCATCATGGTTTGATAAAACGGTTGCTCGTTTAGAGGATTATAGTCGATCGGGGCGATTAGGCTAGCTGCAATTAGCAGTACGCCAATTACGATGAAGCCAAGCCATTTGATAAACTTTTTCAAAACCAATTTTTAGCAAGTCACCAACCAATTATTGAGCCATCAAAATAGATAAGTGCTATTTTCTTTTGATTACTTTTTCAGCAGCTTTTGCGATCGCCTCGGCACTAAGTCCATATTTAGTTAGCAACTGAGTTGGCGTACCACTTTCCCCGAAGCTATCGTTTACCGCTACAAACTCTTGAGGTGCTGGGAAGAACCGTGATAGCACTTGGGCAACACTATCACCAAGTCCACCATTGATTTGATGTTCTTCGCAGGTTACCACACATTTTGTTTTTTGAACAGATGCGAGGATTGCTTCAACATCTAATGGTTTAATCGTGTGCATATTAATCACCTCGGCATTAATTCCTTTTTTGGCCAATTCTGCCTCAGCTTCTACGGCAAGCCAAACCATATGGCCAGTGGCTATAATGGTTACATCATTTCCTTCTATCAAGCGATCAGCCTTGCCAATTGTAAACGGTCGGTCAGGAGCCATAAAAACGGGCCATGTTGGCCTGCCAAAACGCAAATACGCTGGGCCAATATGTTTGCCCAATGCTAAGGTTGCGGCCTTTGTTTGGTTATAATCGCAAGGAACGATTACCGTCATGCCCGGAAGCATTTTCATCATCCCAATGTCTTCTAAAATTTGATGAGTAGCTCCGTCTTCGCCTAGGGTAAGGCCAGCATGCGAAGCGCAGATCTTAACATTTTTGTTTGAGTAGGCGATGGACTGCCTTATTTGATCGTAAACTCTCCCTGTAGAAAAGTTGGCAAACGTTCCCGTAAACGGAATCTTTCCACCGATGGTCATGCCAGCCGCGAGCCCCATCATGTTGGCTTCGGCAATCCCCACTTGAAAGAAACGATCTGGGAAATCCTTCTTGAAAGCATCCATTTTAAGCGAACCAGTTAAGTCGGCACAAAGAGCCACCACGTTAGCGTTTTCCTTGCCAAGTTCGTGCAGACCTGCTCCAAATCCAGAGCGAGTGTCTTTCTTTTCTGTGAAGGTAAATTTTGTCATTATCATAAAATTGATCGTGCAATTTTAATGAATTGATGTGGCAATTCCTTTAGGCTGTTAATGATTTGTTAAGCTCGAAACAAGAAATCGGCAGCCTCGTTTCTCAAAAAAAAATACTTATGAAAGATGAGCACAAACGCAGCAAACGGTTTTACTTTTGGCTCATTGTGTCGATTATTCTTGCCGTTCTTCCGTGGTTTATTTTATAGGCGTTTTCGCTGACGCACTTAATAGCAGCATTTGAAGATGCGATCGAGATAGCGCGTAGGGCCTACATCACCTTTTTTACGACATCTGTCGATTTGAATGGAATGGGGCGATTCTTTTTTTGATAAAAGCGAAGATACTACAAGCGTTCAATCACCAATGCTGAAGCACCACCGCCACCATTGCAAATTCCAGCTACGCCAATGGTAGCATTGTTTTGTTTCAGCACACTGGCTAATGTAATAGTTATACGTGCCCCAGAGGCACCGAGCGGGTGGCCTAAAGCAACGGCACCTCCATTCACATTTACCATTGAGGGGTCTATTTCTAATAATTTATTATTTGCAATAGCTACTGCCGAAAACGCCTCGTTGATTTCGTAATAGTCTACATCTCCTCTTTCTACTCCTGCCATTTTCATAGCTTTCGGAATAGCTAGTGATGGGGCAGTAGTAAACCACATCGGGTCGTGTGCCGCATCGGCAAAGCCTCTGATTTTTGCAATTGGAGAGATCCCTAGTTCTTTTGCTTTCTCTTTAGACATCAAGATTACTGCAGCTGCGCCATCGTTGATGGTGGATGCGTTGGCAGCTGTTACCGTTCCTTCTTTAGTAAATACAGGCTTTAGACCTGGAATCTTTTCAAAATTTACATTTTTGTATTCTTCGTCTTGAGCAAACAACGTTACTTCACCTTTCTTTCCTATCAACTCTACGGGTACAACTTCATCGTTAAATTTTCCGGCAGCCCAAGCTGCAGCAGAGAGTTTATAGGAGTTGATTGCATATGCATCTTGATCTTGTCGGCTGATATTCATTTCCTTAGCGGTGTTATCGGCACACACGCCCATCGCGCACCGATTGTAAACATCGGTAAGTCCATCGTAGGTAAGTCCATCTAACAATTCGCCATTACCATACTTAAATCCATACCGTGCTTTCAACAAATAGTAGGGTATGTTGCTCATGCTCTCCATGCCGCCCGCCAGTACTACATCAGTTTGCCCAAGCATAATGGATTGCGCGCCCAGCATAATGGCCTTCATGCCACTCGCACAAACTTTATTTACCAGCGTACAAGGAACGTTATAACCTAATCCTGCAGCTACTGCGACTTGTGTTGCGGGTGCTTGTTGCAACCCTGCAGAAATTACATTTCCAAAATAAACTTCTTGGATGTGTTTTGCCTCTAAATTAATTTTCTTGAGTGCGCCTTTCACAGCAGTAGCCCCCAGTTGCACAGCCGTTTGACCTGCAAGGCTTCCGCCAAAACTTCCGATGGGTGTGCGAACAGCAGAGACGATATAAACTTCTTTCATTTGGATTGGATGTTAAGATTTACTCTGATTTGAGACAAAATAGATGAAGTTACGTGCGTGTTGTCCTTCGAGGAATAGACGTTAAACACCGCCTTGATCTATTCATTCTTCAATTCATGTACACTATGCAGAAAACAGCAAGAACAGAATGAGTAAATAAGAGATTAATCTTTTTTCTCCGCTTTCTTTTCTTTAAGATAATCAACATAACCCATTGCCGAAGCAAATCCAATGATAACTGCTAAAATGATTACGAAAAGGTTGGCACCGTCTGCTACGTTTTGATTAAACATAATCTATTTTTTTTTAAGTCCTCAAATATAGCGGGAAAGGCGAAAACAGGAAACTGAATTTGGATATAAAAGTTAGTACTAAATCCCCAATTCGGCTCTGTTTTTCTTTAAAACCTCGATGATAAAGCCGATGTGATCGTCTAGGCTAACTCCAAATAGCTCTACACCCTTGTAGACTTCGTCACGCTCGACTTTCGCTGCAAAATTTTTGTCTTTTAATTTTTTTATCACCGATTTCGTTTCCAGTGAAGTGATTCCATCGGGGCGCACCTGGCAGCAGGCTACAATAAAACCTGTAAGTTCATCGCACGCCAGAAGTGCTTTATCTATGGTAGTTTCATAGGGCACATTCCATTTTGTATAGTGAGCCGATATAGCATGAGCAATCCGATTGTCGCCCAACTCGCGGAGTTTTGCCACAATAATGTTGGGGTGCTGATCGGGAAAGGCTTCGTAATCGGCATCGTGAAGTAAGCCAGTAATGGCCCATTCGTCTCGATCTTCGCCTAGTTTTTCGGCATACGCCTCCATTACTAATTCAATGGTTCGCATGTGGCGCAATAGACTTGCGCTTTTTGTCATTGAAAGTAAGATTTGGCGAGATTCTTCTCGGGTCATTATCGGCTTACCTTTCTTTTTGAAATGTAAAGATTGATGAAGGCCAGCGTAACTATGATAGCCAGAATGCTCAACGAAATAATCATGCGAGAATTTTTTAACTCAAGACTCTTTATCTGATCTTGATCTTTAAGCGCTTCAATCTCTTTTTCTTTGGCGTGCAGATTGATAGCGATTTCCATTTGAGCTATTTTGCGGTTGCTCTCTTCTGAACTTAATTTTTCTTTTGCATTGTCGTACAGAACCATGGCCTCGTAGGCTTGCTTCATTTTATTTTGGCGGGCAAAATTATAGGCTTGGCTTTTTAAGATCGGAGGCTCATACACAAAGGCTTGCAGTTGCTTGCTCAGCTGCGATGCACTATCCAAGTAGACCTCTGCTTTTGCAGATTGGCCATTACGAGCATATACTTCGCCTAGGTTGATCAGAATATTTAAAACAGTTAACTGGTTGTTTTCGCGCTTTGCTAACTGGATTGCTTTTTTGTAAAAATCAATTGCCTGTGCATAGTTGCCTTGCTTGTAATACAAATTACCAATGTTATTGATTGGGTCGGCATACAACTTTCCAGCCTTTTCGCTCAGTTGAGCAGCCTGGTTAAAATACTTGAGGGCTTTCTCGTACAACTGAAGTTCGCTATGCAGGTTGCCTAAGTTGTTCATGGCTACAATCAACTTTTGATTTTCCTTTAACTCCGAAAATTCTTTATACGATTCTTCAAAGTACTTCATGGCCTGTCCGTAATCTTTCCGCATCGAATAGATAGTGCCAATATTACTTTTGGTAGTGGCGATGCCATCTTTGTTCTTTAAGTGATCGTAAATCCGGAGCGAGATGATATAATATTCTAGCGATTTCTCTAATGCACCTTGACTTTTATAGGCAACCCCCAGATTATTGTACGAGGCAGCCATTCCTTTTTTATCGTCAATCTCGGTGGCAAGTGTTAAGGCCTCGCGGGTGTAGCCAATTGCCTTTACAGGATCAGCATTCATATAAAATCTAAAAAGCTCATTCAGCGTTTTCACTTTCAAATCCCCTTTTGCTGTCTTCAGAGCATTTTCTAAGCTATCAAGCGTGCTTGCCGAAGTGCTAAACGACACTGTAAGCAATACCAAGACAAGGTTTTTTCTTGTAAGCATAATTTTACTTATTGCCATAAAATTAAGATTTTATTGGCTAATACCGAATTTGGTTTTTAAGGTATTTTAAGCGGTATAATTTTAGCGATAGGTATTACACACTTAATGGTTTCTTTGAGTTTTTCTTCTTTAGTGGCAAAGTAAGGCGTAGTAAGTTTAGGCCACAAAGTCACTAAGACACGAAGTTTCTCAAAGAAGGCTTTATTCAAATTGCATTTACTGTAACATCTTTTAGTAACTTGGATAAAAATCGTTTCTGAAATGAAAGGATACTTTCTGTGGA
>JAAFHY010000096.1 GCA_013298505.1 Cytophagales bacterium | reverse complement strand
CCTTGGCACAATGAACATAATTTGCTGAATCTGCTATGGTAAAAGGTAAAGGGTACAGGGTAACAAATAAAATATAAGAAGTTACGTAGAATAGGAGAGCGATAGATATCTCTATTCGGTTCTCTCTTTGATTCAGAAATTGGATAAAGGAAAGTCGAATAGTTTTTCGCATTCTAATTATTTAGATTTAAAGAAATCAATTATGAATAGCTTGATTATTCAGAAATGGAATAGGTTACTTCTTACCTCATCGCCTAATTCTATTCATCAAATCATCATTAACAGATTTGTTTCTATAACCACTCTTCTTTAGACCACCGAAGCGATAAGTAATACTGAGGCGAGTGTAGTGCGTATTGAAGCGTTGGTTGTATGTAGCGTAGATGTTGCCAAAAGCGCGTTCGCCTGCCCAGCGTTGTGTTTTGAAAATATCGTTGGAAATTAGTCGAAGACTTAGCTTACCATTAAAAAATGAACGAGAAATACCTGCTGCCACTTGGTACAACGGCTGGCGAGAGGTAATGGCATCACTTTGGGCAGACGTGTATTCGCCTGTTATATCAATATTAAACCACTTTGGAATTTTGAACTGTTGATACAAATAAAAATACCACATGGGTATTGTTGGCATGCTCATTTGATATTGCGCCCTGTTGTCAAAAAACTGATTTAGATTGTAATTGATGGAATTATAGGAGCTCCAATACTTGGTTTCAAATGGCAATTCAAGTGTGGCACTGTATTGCCTGAATTTTTGAAGGTTATCCATGGTGAAGATGAAACTATTGGGTCCAGTATTTCCTGTGACTAGTACTGCACGTAGCACATTTTCGGAATGCGCATATCCTATTTTTAGATTAAAGCCTTTGAAGCCTACTGTTGCCTCGTAGGAATTTACCAATTCAGGAGTCAATCGTGGATTACCTTGGAAGGAAGTGAGTGAATCTTGGTACCAAACAAAAGGGTCAATACTTTGGTATTGAGGGCGGTTGATACGCTTTGAATAATTTATAGAAGCAGTCCAATTCGGAGAAAATTGGTAGGTAAGTTTTGCCGTTGGAAAAATATTCAGATAAGTGGTGTCGAGTACCGCTTTCCCCAGCTTGCGTGAAAGCCCAACAATAGATGATAGCTCGGCACGAGCACCTACTGAAAAATTTAGTTTAGAATTTACATTACCAGCATATTGCACATAATAGGCTGGCACACGCTCTGTGTATAAAAAATTATTGGATAGCTGGGGAAAGGCTGTGTATTCATTGTTACCTTCCGCACGTGACCTAAAGTCTACCTTTCCATCATTGCTCGAGTATGAAAACTTAGCACCCGTTTCAAATTTCTTTCCATTTTTCAAAACCTTGACTACATCAAATTGTGCAGTTACTAGTTGAATTTCGTTTTTACCGTCATTCACCCTGTCGGCTTTGCGCATCGGGTTATTTCCGTTGGTGATTTCTTCAGCAATTTGGTCGTATGTTACTTTATCAAATTTGCTATACTGGCCACCTATAAATAAGGTGCTACCAAGCGAATCTAATTTGTAGTTGTAATTGAGATTAATGGAGTTATTCTTGTTGGTGGTAGAACCATTATTAAATGTTTTAATAAATGATTCTTCTTTCTTGGGAATCACAATACGTGCTGTCGTGGCCATACCGGGCTGTGATAATCCATCTAATCCATCGTACTGAATTGACAAGTCTGAACGACTGTTGATTTCATAACCCATTCCAAATTTATAGTTGGAGATATGAGGTTGCTTGGTGTTGGCCTCATAATAATTGTAGTTGGTATAAACATCGCCACTGTAATTTGCTTGAGAGCTCAATGTATTGTTAAACCAATCTGTACCCGATAGAATACCGTAATCACCTGAGAGAACTACATTCTTTTTTCGATAATTCAAATTGAGTGCAGTGGTATTTAAGTAATGTACGGCCAGTGTTGAGTTTTGCGTGAGCACACCTTGCATGCCTTCGGTATCACTCTTCTTCATTAATATATTGACCACGGCACGACCTCTGGCGTCATACTTAGAAGATGGGTTGGTGATTATCTCAACCTTTGTAATTAGGTTTACTGGAATCGAAGCTAAACGCTCGGGTGCAATCTGCTTCCCGTTTAAGTAAATTATTGCTTCACCTTTTCCGAAAACTGAAACAGTTGACCCTGTTACAATTAATCCGGGTGCACGAGATAACAATTCGCTAGTATTTACACTCGAACTAAGGATAGTATTCGAAACATTGAGAATACTTCCCTCTTCTGTTTTTTCAAGTAAGGGTATTTTGGCGGTGACGGTCACACCTTCTAGCTCTGTAGCCTTTTCTTTTAAGGCTATTGTTCCAAGGTCGTGTGATAAAACGGTAGCGGCTACATTTATATGGATTATGCTATCTGGAAAACCAAGTGATAGGATGCGGGCATCAAAATCTCTAATGGGAATATCCTTGACCTTAATATCTCCGTTAACGATAACGGTAGCCTTGACAACCTTAATGACATCGTTTGGAGCGAAAATATACAGTTGCCCATCTAACGGATTATTTGAAGCATCCGTTAGCCTGCCAGTTAAAGAAATATTCTGGGCGAATCCAATTGAGGTGGATAAGACACTTATGACCGTGACGTAGATTACTTTAAGAATTCTACTTCTGAAATTTTTATTCTCATTTTTCATATTTCGATTCTTAAAATGCGGAGCAAAAATTAAGAACGAAAGTTATGAGCGGCAGAAATGATTAACTCTTTGGTTTCAACGGAAGTATTAGATGACTGCTTTAGTTTCGATTCTATTTTAAAGAATGGCTTTGCTTTTTTCTGAATAGATTTTTCTGAATAGGAAATTCTATTTTTTCTTGGGGATAACCACCACAGCTTCAACCTCAAGTACTAATCCGTCTACAAATAATTTGCTCACTTGAATTGTGGTAGCTGCGGGCGGTTGCTTTGTGTTTACATACTTGTTCCTGATTCTTATAAAGGCTTGCAAGTCGTCCATATTGGTTAGGTAGTTGGTTAGCTTAACAATATCTGCCATCGTACCGCCAGCCTCTTCTATATAGGCTTTAAGGTTTTGAAAAATCAATTCAGCCTGGGCTTCAAAATCTCCACTACCTACTATCTTACCTTGTTTATCAAAAGCTGTTTGTCCTGCAATAAAAATCATTGTGGCGTTACCTAAATCAACCTCAACCGTATTGGTGAACCCGCCAATAGGTGGAGCTGCTTTTGGGTTTACGAATTTTACAATTGAACTTTGAGCAATTGCGCCATGCGATAAAAGAAAGAAGAAGAAAATTCCGAGTGATAACTTTTTCATGATGAACTTTGTTTTAAGCTTTACGTATTGATTCTGTAACTAAACCGTTTATTTGGTAAATTTAGATTGAATTGATTAAGAGATACTTTTGATTAGCTTGTAAAAGCAACCTTTAACTTTATATTCTACAATTTATATGGGCAAAAAACTTACTTTCGAAATTGACAACCTTAATAGGAGGATATTAAATGAACTTCAACAAAACTCTAGGGTGTCTAATGCTGAGATTGGAAGGCGGGTAGGTCTATCTGCTCCAGCCGTTTCGGAACGGATTATTAGGATGGAAGAGGAGGGCTTGATTAAGGGTTATAAAACAATACTGGATTATGATATCCTTGGCCTGCCAGTCCAAGTGTTTATAACATTTCGGTCAAACGCAAAGCGAAAAGAGGAAGCTATTAAAGTCGCTAATTCACGCAAAGAAATCATTGAGTGGTATGTAATTACTGGTGATAGCTGTATGCTGCTCAAGGTGGCTGTTCAGTCCACTAAAGAACTGGAGGCATTAATTGATTTTCTTCAGGAAAATGGCGAGACCTCTACCTCTATAATATTGACGGAGAGCCAGCACAACTTTGAGTTAGCAAAGAACAGGGAACCTGTTCAAGTAGAGTAATCATTTATTCAAGTGGAAAACTTTACTCTAAGTGGCATCATGTCATTGCTCACCTTTTTATCCAAAATCTTAGCATAGTGCTGCGTAGTGCGCAAACTTTTATGCCCTAGCATTTTGCTTACGCTTTCGATTGGCACTCCATTGGTTAGTGTAACTGTAGTGGCAAAGGTATGCCTTGCACAATGGAAGGTAAGCTCTTTATTGAATCCACACACATCAGAAATTTCCTTGAGATAAGAATTCAAACGCTGGTTGCTAAGGTTTGGAAGCAACTTATTTGAGGACATCGCTTTGGGATGCCTTGAATACTTATTTATAATCTCTTGTGCCTTTGGCAACAATGGTACTCTTGAAGCGGTGTCTGTTTTTGTGCGGGTTGTGTACACCCACTTTTGCCCATCAATACCAATTGTAATATCTGATGGCGAAAGTTTCATTACATCTGAGTATGCCAAGCCCGTAAAACAACTAAAGAGGAAAATATCCTTTACTTGGTCGAGCCGTGTCATAGAAAATTCTTTACTGGCAAGCGTTTCCAATTCCTCCTCTGAAAGATAAGCTCGGTGAGTTTCGCGTATTCTGACTTTATAAGACATGAATGGGTCTTTGTCTAACCAATCTTTGGCTACGCACTGACGAACTATTTTTTTGAGTTTCTTAACATAACCCATTGAGGTATTGTGTGAGCAGTTCTTTATTGATTTGAGGTAAAATTCGTAGTCGTTCACAAACTCAAACCCCAATTTTTTAATATCGAGGTCGCTCGCTTTATATTTCCATTCCAGAAACCCTTGGATGGATGCTTTACAGGTCTTGAACCTTTTGAGCGTGCCTTCTGAAAATTCTTTGCCCACGAGCTCTGCAAATTGTTGGTTGTGCTGTTCGTAGATTTCTACTAGCATCCTCGGCCGCTCTACGATGCCCAAATATTTTGCTTTTATGATTTCACCAGTAAGCATTGAACCCGAAGCTATGAGGTCTTTGTAGATTTCATAGATGCGAAATTCCACGGCCTCTAAATAATCATTGAAGGCCCTGGCTTCTTCTGTCTTTCCAAATTGACGGCCAGCTTGCGGGTTCCACTTGTCAAGATTGCAGTTACGCTGCGTGGAGATTTCAGTGCGTACTCCGTTTATCGTAATGCGGAGGTAAACAGTTGCTAGGTTTTCGACTTTGCCTTTAGACTTCTTCAGGAAGAAAATTTGATTGAATAATTTTTTCATTTAGTAGCGCGACTAAAAGGTGGATAAATGTAAGTCTGCCGCTAATCGCTATCAAGATGTTCACTTGCTGAACTACCTGTTATACAGGGTGTTGCAAGCAATTCGGTGCGTCATTTTTTTACTTCCAATTGACGCACCGAATCTCCCACCAATCCGTTGGTTTTGGATGAATGTTTTGGAGGGTATTAAAACAAAAAAACCTCCCAAACATATCGTTTAGGAGGTTTTAGTAGTTTTTGTTTCTTGCCTTGTGACCCCGCTGGGATTCGAACCCAGGACCCTTACATTAAAAGTGTAATGCTCTACCAGCTGAGCTACGAGATCTTAAGCCACCGTAGCTTTAGCAAGGGTGGTTCTGTTTTTCGAACTAAGAATTTGCCCATTTAAAAGGCATTTCCTTAATTGAGGACGCAAAGGTAATCGAATAAGAAAATAATGCAAACACCCTATTTAAAAATTCTTGTACTAATTATAGCCGCTACTACCTGCCAAGGGCAAGAGGTTTTAACAACTCTGAAAAAGGCCGATTCGCTGTTTACAGCCAAGCAATACACCCAATCGTTTCGTCTTTACGATTCTCTCTTAAAGGAAAAAAAATATTCAGCCGCCATGTTGCTAAAAATGGCTTTTATAAAAGAAGGGCTAGGCCAACCTGGATTGTCGTTATATTATTTAAACCTCTATCAGCAAGCAAGTGACGATGATCAAGTGGCTGCAAAAATGGAAGAACTTGCCGATAAGCATCGGCTAGAAGGATATAAATCGTCAAGTATTGCACCTGTACAGATGTGGATAAAAAAAAATGAGTTTCAGATTACGCTAATTCTTGCTTCTGCCGTTTTGTTGGCTTTCGGATGGTTGGTTTATGCCCGAAGAAAAGACTTCAATTATTTGCCACCCATTTTGGTACTCGTTGCTTTATCAATAGTGCTGGCATGGCAAACCAACTGGGGTGCAGCACCAACCTATATAATAACATCACAACCAACTACGTATCTAATGAGTGGCCCTTCGGGGGGTGCCTCGGTCGTAGCAATTCTAGAAAGAGGTCATCGTTTTGTGCTAACAGGAGCTGAAGATGTATGGATGAAAGTGAAATGGCGAGAGAAGTATGTCTTTATCAAACAAAGTCATACCATCAGTCCATCGCTGTAAGCTTAAGCTAAACTTACATTCAATAATACACAGATAGCGAACTTTTGTATTCTTTAGTTGAATATAAAAGTCGGTAATAGTAAACACCTGCTGGGGTGTCGGTAGCATACCACCTAAAATTCCGGTCTCTGCTTTCAAAAACAATATTGCCCCAGCGGTTGATTATTTGAACGAGCTTGAACGTATCTACACAATTATCTTTTGGAAGTAGATCAATAATATTACCCGATGAGTCAATCCCCTCCAATAAAAAGTAATCATTTACTGTGTCATCCGAATCGGGCGTAAATACGTTGGGCAAATCAAATTTTTTGGCAGTGCCTTCTAAGTCTTTTACGGTAATCTTTACTTGAATTGTATCTTCTTTAGCGTTGAAGCACCGATCGTCCGCCAACCTGAATTGAAAAGTATAGTCATTTTCGTACAGACCATTTTTAAAGATAGAGCAATCCGGATTCCACTTGAATGCAGAGCTAATAGGAGACCCGCCTTGAACGTTCGTAAAAGTAAAACCGGTTGGCGGAAGGTTTCCATCTGCTTTAATCAACGAAAGTGAAAGTTGATCTTGCCGAGCTAGCACATCGGTATCAATACCTTTAATAGTAAAGTCGATAGGCTGGCCGAGCAAATAGGTCAAATCGTTTGTAGCCACATTTACATTAGAAGGATCTGTTGCAAAGAGTTGGGGCTTTTCGTTATCGGGTGGAAAAATTTTTACCTGAACATCTACTGTATCACTTCGGCATTTATTAGTATTGCCAATGGTGATGAATTGAAATGTATAGGTGTCCTTTTTCTTTAAATCAATTTTATCGCAGCTAATCGTCCAATTAAAGTTAGAAGTAACTGATTGGTTGCCCACTACTGGCGGCATAGAAATTGATAGATCGCTTGTGTTAAAGCCAATTCCCTTATTAGTAAGTTGCAATAAATCAGTAGAGAGAAAGTCTTTGCCTGTAATATTGAAATTTACATTTTCAAAAACTTTGCGTTCCAATTTTACTTTGCGTTCATCGGTATCAGTTGTTAGGTCGGTATCGATAGTGGGTGCGTGCAATAAAATATTTAGATTAAACGTAGCGAATGTGGGGGCATTTAAATTACACAAATCCTTGTCGTTTACTTGAACTTTTACGATAAAGTTGGTGCGTTTAGTAAAATCATACTTATCACAACTTGGGTCCCATTTCAAAAGCCCTTCTCTAAAACCATTTTGTTGAATGCCATAATTTACATCGGTGGTGATTCCGAATTCGGTAGGAGCATATCCAAAAGCTATTGGAATTACTTCGAGTGGGTCGGCATCGCCATCGGTAGCAATGAACTTCATTTCTTTAAGAGGATCTCCTTCACTGAGTTGAATGATGGAAGTTGCTGGTGTTACTTGTGGCTGTTGATTGGGCGGAAGTTCGGTGTTTACAGTTACTCGCAAGGTGTCTGATAGCGGTAGGCTGCACGCATCGTCATAAGCAATGATTCCAATCTTATACTCGCCATTGAAATAAGGACATTGCGGAAAGAATATCCTAAATACTTTAATGCTATCTGCTGAGTTTGTCAATACGGCTGTTTGTTCAGCAAACCATTTATCGGTTGGCTTTCGCTTAAAATTTAATGGCACGACCTTAATCTTAACGTTCTCTTTGTAAAAATCAGGATCAAATTGTTTAAAGGAATCTTTATCCGAGACCTTCGCATCAATATACCGTTCGATATCTGGCAATTGATTAGAAAAAGAAACATAAAGTGTGTTGGAAGTGGGCTTTGGAAAATTAGCTTGTTCTTTCGTCTTTCCAACTATAACTGGTGGCACCGCAACAGGGCATTTATCAACCACTAGCATTTGAAAATCGCGCCTACTCTCACCTATTTTTATTTTATCTCTAAACTCCTCCACCTTCACGGCAAATACGTAGAGCCCTTCTTCTTGGCTTGGTGTGCAGGTAAGAAGGCCATCGGTACTTATCCGTAAGTCTGGTTGCCCGTTCATTATATTTTGTAAGGAATACGGTACGATGTTGCCCGCCTTCCATACCACTTGTGGATAAGGGCCGGGGGCAGTACCTGGATAACTTCTATTGTTGGTTGTGTTAAGTGGCGTTACCAACGAATAGACGAGTGAATCCCCATCATCATCCTGCCCGGCAAAATCGGCATAATAAGGTTTGCCTGGGCAAGCGAAATCGTTTAGAGGTGGAAATAATTTTGGGGAAGAATCTATGAAAGGCAAACCATTTTTTACAACAGCAGGAAACTCTAAATAAAAAGTTTGGCCAGCATATTTAGATGGGTCCGTAGTTAGTACAGCAGGTACTGGCTGTCGTGGACTCAAAATATTATCAATAGAATAATTACGACAGCATCGCTGCCACGATACGTAGTAGCCTCCGGGGTGATTGAATACAGATGGCTCTAATTCGATCTCAGTTGTATAGATTAACTTATCAGTAACAATCTCTCCTTTTGAACAAGTAGGTTGCATGTACGAGACCCGTGTTTTAGAAACAAACCGTAATACAACCGATCGAACAAATTGGTTATTAGATTTCTGAAAAATATTGGCTGTTAAAGTTGGGTCAACAAGTTCAGGTTGATTTTGAGATCCGTTGGGGTTACGAAACCCATTGATCACGTCAAAATAATAAACGAGGTTTAATTGATACCTACTTCCACTGATGTGCAACAACTCAAACTCCCCTCCCACAATATGCGAGGCCATTACTGGAAAAGCGATCAGCAGCAAACCTGTTAACAATACTTTTTTCATATCCACAAACGGATGTGAAAGATACCAAATAACGGTGACTACTAAAACCCTCTTAATTCCGTAATTTGGCCACCATGAAGAAAGGCGATAAGATTGAAAATATTCTGGTAGAAGCAATGGCAACAGAAGGCAAATGCGTGGCTCGCGTAAACGGGCTTGTCATCTTTCTTCAAGGCTGCGCTCCTGGCGATACAGTAACTGCCGAGCTCACCAAAATAAAAAGCAGCTTTCTCGAAGGGAGGGTAACCAACATCCAACAATTATCACCACAAAGAGCAATCCCATTCTGTTCGCATTTCGGCACATGTGGCGGTTGCACGTGGCAGCATATTAATTACAATCAACAGCTAAACTATAAGCACCAACAGGTAATCGACAATTTAGAACGCATTGGCGGCCTAGAGTTGCCAGCCGTAAAGCCCATTCTTGGCTCGGCTAAAACGCAACACTATCGCAACAAACTAGATTTTACTTTTACCGCCAACCGATGGCTCACCAAAGAAGAATTAGATAAAGCCATTGAAGAAAAACGGTTTGAAACGGGCCTTGGGTATCACATCCCTAAAATGTACGACCGGGTATTTGATGTAGCTACCTGCTATTTGCAACCCGAGCCTTCTAACTCCATTCGACTTTTAGTGAAAGCGCTCACTGAAAAAGAAAGTATCCCATTTTTTGATTTGCGTAAACAAATCGGTTTTGTACGCACACTCACCATACGCACAAGCACCACAGGCGAGGTAATGGTGATTTTACAAGTGGCACAAGACAATATAGAATGGACAGAGAAAATTCTATCTGCTATAGCAGAAAAATTCCCGCAAGCTACCTCGCTTAATTACATTATCAACCAAAAGCGTAACGATACGTTTGCCGATCTAGAGGTGATTTGCTGGAAAGGAAACCCATATATCACTGAAAAGATGCCATCACCAGAGGGATCAAAAATTCTTCAATTCCGAGTGGGGCCTAAATCATTTTACCAAACCAACTCCGAGCAGGCGCACGAACTTTATAAAATCGCTTGGAAGCAAGCCGATTTAAGAGGAAATGAATTAGTGTACGATCTTTACACCGGCACAGGCACCATCGCCAATTTTGTGGCAGGCTCGGCAAAAAAAGTAATTGGACTAGAATACGTAGCCGCTGCCATTGAAGACGCGAAAATAAACACGCAACTAAACGGGGTAACCAATACCGAATTTTTTGCTGGCGATATGAAAGATTTACTAACTGAAAAATTTCTATCGCAACACGGCCGCCCCGATGTAGTCATCACCGATCCACCCCGTGCTGGCATGCATGAGGACGTGTGCACGATGCTGCTCAGCGCATTGCCAAAAAGAATAGTGTACGTTAGCTGCAACCCCGCAACACAAGCACGCGATCTAAAAATTCTTTCTGAAAAATATTCCATCACAGCCGTGCAGCCGGTTGACATGTTTCCGCATACCGTGCATGTAGAAAATGTAGTGCGATTAGACCTTAAATGAACTTTCATTTGTTTTCTACCTTAGGAAATTTGTTTTGCCTATTTTTACGAAAGACAGGCACTTGTTTACAAAACATGAGGTGACAAGGGCAGGCACTTTTTGGTAGTGAAGACAGAAGTAATTGAAGCCTAATATTTAAAAGGCTATTGAAGAGATTAATCATTAGTTATGGACTTAACCATTCTTTTTTCGCCCATTGCCGAATCCATTTATTCACAACCTTATCCCAACAATTCGTTCTTTAAGAATATAAAAGCATATACCGAAAAGATGCCCGACTTTAAAGGCATGCAATTGGCAATCTTTGGTGTCAACGAAACCAGGGGCACGCATACTAACCAAGGTGCTTCAAAGGGAGCCGATGAAGTAAGGAAGAAACTCTATCACCTGAAAAAAGGCACGGGCAATTATCGCATTGCCGATTTAGGAAATCTTAACACAGGAATTGATTTAGATGAAACCTACACACGCATCAGCGAAGTTTGCCGAATGCTGCTAGAAAATAACATTCTCC
>JAAFHY010000095.1 GCA_013298505.1 Cytophagales bacterium | reverse complement strand
ATTTACCCGAGCGAAACTGCTCAAGGGCTTTCTTCTTGATCTGTTCTAAATTGAATTGTTCTTGCTCTTTCATTATGTATCAAAGTTAAGGTTTGTCCTTCTTTGACACAGTTCAGTTTACACTCTCCATTGCGGGGCTTTTTCAATTACTTAAAAATGTCTTTTGTTTCAACAGAAAACTCGTCTATGGCTTTTGAGGCGACCAAACCCGATTTCACTTTTACCAGTAACTCAAATTGCTTGTCCTTTTATCCGTACTGCTCGACAGTTTCTTTATCGGGGTCTATGATCCGATATTCTCTTACTCCGTGTTGAGCATAGTCCCTGAATTTTATTTCTCGGTCTATTTTTTCTGTGGAGGGTGACAGGATTTCTACAATAAAATCGGGTGCTGGGAAGAGCATTTGATTGTCCGTAAAAGTATCAGCCAACTCTTTTCTAAAATAGCAAATGTTAGGCTCGTAGCTATTTCGGGTGAGCTCGATAATCACTTTTTTTGATGCCAACATGACCACCTATTTTTTTACTTTTCAAGTGATCCAAAAGAAGGTGGGAAAGATTTGAAGAAATACGTAAGTGCTTCAATTTCACGGGTGAATGAAAAATAGCTTCTCCGTTGATATATTCTGCTTTATCAGATTCTTTAACAAGATTATAAAACTAGCTCTTTTGACAGTATTCTCGTTTAAAATAGCGTATGCCTCTTTGATCAACAATGCCAAATCTGGACTCTGTTTTAAATCATCTAGTATTTCAGCATGAGTGCGCATAACTCAAATATCGAAAGATTCTAATTTCTATCTCCTAACTCCTAAATTTTTTTCTCTACATATTCCTCCTATACTGTCCACCCACCTCAAACAACGCTTTCGTTATCTGTCCCAGCGAACAAACCTTGGCAGATTCCATTAACTCAATAAAGATGTTTTTATTCTGAACAGCGGCATCTTGCACTTTATTGATGGAGATATCTATTTTGTTTCCTTGGAAAGTGTGAAGATTTCGCAACATCTTAATCTGGTATTCTTTTTCTTCCGTAGTGGCACGAATAACTTCACCCGGAATAATGGTAGGAGAGCCCTGTGAACTCAAGAAAGTATTCACTCCGATAATCGGATATTCGCCTGTGTGCTTCAAGGTCTCGTAATACAAACTCTCTTCCTGAATTTTTCCGCGCTGGTACATGGTCTCCATGGCACCCAACACACCACCGCGTTCGGTTATTCTATCAAATTCTAACAATACTGCTTCCTCTACTAAGTCGGTGAGTTCTTCAATAATGAAAGAGCCCTGCAACGGATTTTCATTTTTGGCCAGACCCAACTCTTTATTGATGATCAACTGAATGGCCATTGCTCTGCGCACCGAACCTTCGGTAGGAGTAGTGATCGCCTCATCGTAGGCATTGGTGTGCAGCGAATTACAATTATCATAAATCGCATACAGTGCTTGTAACGTAGTACGTATATCGTTGAAGTCAATTTCTTGTGCATGCAACGAGCGACCCGAAGTTTGAATATGATATTTCATCATCTGGCTGCGTGCATTTGCGCCATATTTTTCGCGCATGGCCTTCGCCCAGATTCTGCGGGCTACTCTTCCAATCACAGCATATTCAGGATCGATGCCATTCGAGAAAAAGAACGATAGGTTAGGGGCAAACTCGTTGATGTCCATCCCACGACTCAAATAATACTCCACGTAGGTAAAACCATTTGAAAGGGTAAACGCCAATTGTGTGATTGGATTAGCACCTGCCTCGGCAATGTGGTAGCCGGAGATCGAGACCGAATAAAAATTCCGAACACTCTTGTCAATAAAATACTGTTGCACATCGCCCATCAGGCGCAAGGCAAACTCCGTGGAGAAGATACACGTGTTCTGTGCCTGGTCTTCTTTTAAAATATCGGCTTGCACCGTGCCACGCACTTGCGTGAGCGTGTCGGCTTTAATTTTTTCGTAAACATCTTTCGGCAACACCTGATCTCCCGTTGTGCCAAGTAGCATTAATCCCAATCCATTATTTCCTTCTGGCAGTTCGCCTTGATAAGAGGGGACCTCACCCCGGCCCTCTCCAGAGGAGAGGGAGGAATACATGGCCTTGATCTTCTTTTGTACTTCCTCTGCCAACCCATTCTTCTTGATGTAGATTTCGCACTGCTGGTCGATGGCTGCATTCATGAAGTAGGCGAGGAGCATCGGTGCGGGGCCGTTGATGGTCATCGATACCGAAGTCTTCGGATCAGACAAATCAAAGCCGCTATACAATTTCTTGGCGTCATCTAAACAGCAAATCGAAACACCCGAGTTGCCAATCTTTCCATAAATATCCGGACGGTAGTCTGGATCATTTCCATAAAGTGTTACCGAATCAAAGGCAGTCGATAATCTCTTCGCGGGCATCGACTTGCTCACGTAATGAAAGCGTCTATTGGTGCGCTCGGGGCCACCTTCGCCAGCGAACATACGTGTAGGGTCTTCACCTTCGCGCTTGAATGGATATATGCCGGCTGTGTACGGAAATTCTCCCGGCACATTTTCCTGCAACATCCATTTCAACAAATCGCCCCACGCTTTGTAAGAAGGCAAAACTACTTTTGGTATTTGTGAGTGCGACAGCGATTCGGTGTGTGTTTGAATAGCGAGTTCTTTATCACGCACTTTAAATTTGAATAATGGCGCTTTGTATTGTTGCACTTTGGCTGGCCATTCTTCGATTAGTTTCCAGTTCTTGGGGTTCAGGTCAAGTTGCAGTTTATTGACCTCATCCCCCAAGCCCTTCTCCAAGACCTCACCCCCCGTCCCCCTCTCCACAGGAGAGGGGGAGGAGTTAGATTTTAATAGAGCGGTAACTTTATTAAGTGCGTATAAATTTTGAGCGACCTCCGCTTGCTTATTCACCCAATGGTCATACTTGCGATTCGTCTCCGATATCTCGCTGAGGTAACGTGTGCGGTGTGGAGGGATCACGAAAATCTTCTCACTCATTTCGCGGGTGATCTCAAACGAAGATTTCAAGTTGGCACCTGTCTTGGTCACCAACGTATCCATCACGTGTTTGTAGAGTTGGTTTGTACCGGGGTCGTTAAACTGCGAAGCAATCGTGCCATACACAGGCATGTCTTCCGGCTTTTTGTCCCAGAGATTATGATTTCGTTGATACTGTTTTTTTACATCGCGCAAGGCATCCAATGCACCACGTTTGTCAAATTTGTTCAGCGCAATCACTTCGGCAAAATCGAGCATGTCGATTTTCTCCAGTTGCGTAGCCGCTCCATATTCAGGCGTCATCACGTAGAGCGACACATCGCTGTGATCTAAAATTTCTGTATCGCTCTGCCCAATACCCGATGTCTCTAGAATGATAATATCAAAACCAGCAGCCTTCAACACTTGCACCGCTTCTTTCACATACGCTGACAGTGCCAAGTTGCTTTGGCGCGTAGCCAGCGAGCGCATGTACACGCGAGAGTTGTTGATGGCATTCATTCTAATTCGATCGCCTAGCAGCGCACCACCTGTTTTGCGTTTCGATGGATCGACCGAAATCAATCCAATGGTTTTATCCTTAAAGTCAATTAAAAATCGTCTTACAATTTCATCCACCATCGAAGATTTGCCCGAGCCGCCCGTGCCAGTGATTCCCAACACAGGTGCCTTCGACAAAGCCGCTTTCTTGTTGATATCTTCAAATTCTTTTTTATGATCCGCAAAATAATTTTCCGCACCAGAAATCAATTGTGCAATCTGTACATGACTATTCACTGATAACTTCTCACTAGTAACTTTTTCCCCTGTTGCATAATCACTCCGCTCCACCAAGTCATTGATCATTCCCTGCAAGCCCATGGCCCGCCCATCATCGGGAGAATAAATTTTAGTGATGCCGTAGTCCATCAACTCTTTGATTTCATCGGGCAGGATCACGCCTCCGCCACCGCCAAAAATTTTGATGTGCCCTGCGCCTTTCTCTTGCAGCAAATCATACATGTATTTAAAATATTCGGTGTGGCCGCCCTGGTAGCTCGTCATCGCGATGGCCTGTGCATCTTCTTGTATGGCGGTGTTTACCACTTCTTCCACACTGCGGTCGTGGCCGAGGTGAATCACCTCCACACCTGTGGCCTGAATGATCCTGCGCATGATGTTGATGGCCGCATCGTGCCCATCAAACAAGCTGGCCGCGGTAACAATGCGCACTTTGTTTTTTGGTTTGTACGGCTCGGTCGCGGTATGCCCAGCCAGCGAAACGGATTTTTCTTTTTTCTCGGAAGTAGCAGCAGCCATGAATCACAATTTAGACTTCAAAAATACAGATAAGGCATTTATTTAGCTAACGGGTGGTAGCCTGTCCTACGGAGCTTTTTAGCCATTGTAGCTTTAGCGAAGATGGTAGCGAAGAGGACTTGTCCCCAGTCGTCAGACCGCTATGAATTCTCGCAACAAGCGGTCAGACGACTTTGGTTTTGTTGGGAAGCTTGGGCACCGCTGTAAAAACGGGAAAATAATTTAGTGCTTTAGCGTTCCATTATCAAGAGACTACACCTGAAGGTTCTTTGTTTCTGAGCTTCATCATCTATGCCCCCAACCCAATAGAGAAGAAATGATTTTTGGGTTATATTATGCACAGCTATATCAAAATTAGAATCAGTGACAGGAATAATTATGGGTGAATTAGTGAACTTCGGAAGTCTATCACCAGTAGAAGTTACTAAAGAATCCAGATAAATAGTTTGAGGTTTATCAAGTCTTGGTCTTTCAACTGAGTTTATTATATAGTAATTCTGTTTCAAAATATTTTTCGCATTGATTTCTTTAATCCTTTGTTCTAGAAACTTCATTTGATTTATTGAGCCTTTTATTTGAGGAGTATATGCAGCCATATCGGAAATTTCTTTATCGAGTTTTTTTGTGGCTTCTTCTTTGGTTTTTATCGCCTTATCAGTTTCTTCAATTTTAGAATCAAGAACCTTAATTTTGGTATTCAGATCATCTGTCAGTTTTTTTTCTATACTTTCAAAAGTATTGTAACCGTAAAAACCAAATATTGCAGCTAATACTGCGAACATTGCCGTTTGAAACTGGAGTTTATACTTCAATTCATAATATTTTGGATCGTTAATTTCAGGTGGATAGATATTTTTTTTCTTTGACTTATTGTATCCATTTATGAAATTCCATGTTGAGAAGACAACTATCGGAATTAGTAGAATGATGATGATTACAAGCATTTAGATGTGAGTGTATTTTTGGTTGGCAAGCGGAGTTTTACTTTTATTCAATGAAAGATAAGGATTTTCACGCTACATACGATTGCCTTGGAAATTCTCTGATTTTCGTCTAAGATTCGCTACTTTTTCTCCACAGAGTCTCCCGCCTCGTGGCCTCTGACGGATAATGACGGAGAAAATACTTATATGTCTATTCTGAATAAATCCCTAAATTGCTTTCATGAAAACGGAAGTTAAAAAATCAAAAAGCTGGGCATTAGAAGGTAGCCCGATTTCGATTGATGAGTTTAAGAAGGATATTGCAAAAGCCGAGAAGGGCCCTTTTTATACTCCTGAGCAAGCTAAAAAGCTATTGGCCACATGGCGGAAGAAAAAAGACTCCCAGTAAAAGTATCTTTAGTTTTTACTTTAGACTTAGAAGATATATTCAACTACGGAGTCGAAACGTTTGGGTTAAGGCAAGCGGAGAAGTATGAAAGTGAAATTTGGGATTTGATAGAAAGGCTGCCAAATAGTTACCGTCTCTTTCCAGAATGTCGCCATCTTCCAACCAAATCAAAAATGTACCGTTGGATTATTCTCGATGCCCACCTGATTATTTACAGAATAACAAAGTTCGAGGTTCAAGTGCTGAAAATACTGCATTCAAAGAGAAGCGTAACTAAAATCAAATCAGCCAGAAGTATCAAACTCTGATTTCCTAAGAACAAAAAAATGAAGTTTGTCGTAAAAACTCTACTAGTGCTCACAATCTCCTTAACAATTCTGAATTGCACTCCTCAAAAACAAGAAACCTTCAAACCCAAAGAAGTTTACAAATCGGCTGATTTGATCGTAACGCAAATCACCGAAAATTCCTTTCAACATACCTCGTTCAAACAAACCAACGATTTTGGCAACGTGCCTTGCAATGGCCTCATTGTGCGAAGTGGAAGTGAGGCAGTTGTTTTTGATACACCCACTACTGACAAAAGCGCTGAGGAACTTATCAAATGGATAAGCGAAACACTACGCTGTAAAGTAAATGCTGTTGTACCCACGCACTTTCACGATGATTGTTTGGGTGGGCTTAAAGCATTTCATGAAAACAATATTCCTTCGTATGCCAAACTCAAAACGATTGAACTGGCGAGAGAAAATAAGATGACTGTTCCCCAAAATGGTTTTAGCGATTCGGTTGTTTTGAAAGTGGGTAATGAAAAGGCGATTGCAACGTTTTTTGGTGAAGGACATACTAAAGACAATGTAGTTGGTTATTTTCCAAGCGAGAATATATTGTTTGGTGGTTGTTTGATTAAAGAGTTGGACGCCAGCAGAGGTTATTTGGGCGATGCGAATGTGGCCGCTTGGTCGGGCACCGTTGAAAAGATTAAATCAACCTATCCAAATCTAAAATTTGTAGTGCCAGGCCATGGCGAGCCTGGAGATAAAAAATTATTGGATTATACGATTCAGTTATTCAAAGTTCAATGAGAAGGGGTTAAATTGCTAACAGATGTTATCCAAGAAAAGAATGTCGTGACTTTTCTTTGTGGAAATTTTTGTGTCTTCGTGACCTCATTTTGCTTTTATTTCTTGCCACAAAGTATTTAAGATACTGAGAAATCGCGAAGTGTGTAACATCAGTTTTTAAGTAAGTTCCTGTTTCAACGTTTAGGCTTCAACTTGCATTAAATTCTCTCTGCCTCATTGCCTCAAACACCACTACAGCTGCTGCGTTTGATACATTCATGCTATCAATTTTTCCACGCATAGGGATAATGATATTTGATGTTGCATTTTTCACCCAGATGTCGGATAGACCAGTGGCTTCCGTGCCCATAACAATGGCAGATGATTGGGTGAAATCAGTTTGGTGATAGGCCTTGGATGATTTGAGGTACGTGCAGAAAATTGAAACGTGATTGTTGTGCAGCCAATCGATCGTTTCTTCTGATGTTGCAGCTGCCACTTGATTAGTAAACACGCAGCCAACACTGGATCGGATTACATTCGGATTGTAAAAATCAGTTTGTGGGTCGCAAATGATCACGGCATCAACCGCTGCGGCATCTGCTGTTCGTAAAACCGCACCCAAATTGCCGGGTTTTTCAACGCCCTCTAAAATCAAAATCAACGGATTCTTTCGCAACTTAATTTCAGCTAGCCGATGAGTCTTCTGTTCGGCCACCGCCAAAATTCCTCCTGTACTTTCGCGCACAGCAATTTTATCAAACACATCTTTTGATACAGGGATCAGTAGCCTATCTGCTAAAGGAAGCTCTGCCAATTCTTTTTCGGTGACGATCTCATCACAGAAAAAAAGATTACCGATTTTATAACCCGCTTCAATGGCCAACCCTATTTCTCTTTTTCCTTCAATGACAAAGAGCTGTTGTTTTCTTCGCTCGCGTGGTTTCTCAAGAGCTAGCAGGCTTTTTACTTTTGGATTTTGAGTGCTGGTGATTTTAAAATGCATCTTAATTCAAAATTAGCGATTCAAACCAGATGCAAAGAAAAAATCTAAACTAGTTGATGACTCGTTTATAAATACGTGCACTTCACAGTACTACGATGACTTCCTTTTCCGCATTATCAACTTACACAAAGGCTAAAAAAAATAGAAGCCATCTCAAAAATGCTACATCTTTGCCAACCAAGTGAAGTAATCTCAAATTCAAGCCCAAGAAGAGATTCCTTCGGTCGTTCTTCCTTCGCAAAGACGATACTGCATTATTTTTGAGATGGCTTCTTGTTTCTAGTTACTCGTTTCTGGTCGATTTAACCCCAAAAACTAGCAACTAGAAACAAGCATCCATTTATTGCACCTCGTGAACCTTAATCATATTCGAGCGGCCGCGCTCTTGTATAGGCATACTGGCAAGGATAATAAATATATCTCCCTTCTTCACGTGCCCATCGCGCTTCAAAATTTCTTCTACATCGGCAATGGTTGCATCTGTCGAAGCGGCCTTGTCGTAATGATAGGCACGTGTAGCCCAAACAAGGTTCATCGTGTTGATGATTGCCTCATTGCTGGTGAATGCAAAAATATTTGCATCTGGCCGGTGAGAAGATGCCTTGTAAGCGCTATATCCCAATTGGGTCATCCCAACAATGGCTTTTGCGTTTACATCTTTTGCTAGTTTACAAGCGGTTAAGATTAAACTGTCTGCAAAATAAGTTGGTGCTTGCGGATCGGGCTCTCTGAATTTATAAAATATCTTTCCTTGCTTTTCTACCGAGCCGATGGTGCGCACCATGCTTCTAATTACTTCAATGGGATATTTCCCAGCAGCGGTTTCTGCAGAAAGCATCAACGCATCTGCTCCGTCCATTACAGCATTGGCCACATCATTTGTTTCTGCGCGCGTGGGCCGAGGGTTCTCGATCATACTCTCCATCATTTGCGTAGCCACAATCACAGGCTTTGCCGCGCGGTTGCACTTCTCTACCAACATCTTCTGCACCATGGGCACTTCTTCCATCCATATTTCAACACCCAAATCGCCACGAGCCACCATTACCGCATCGGTAGCGGCAATAATCGCATCAATGTTTTCGAGTGCTTCGGGTTTTTCGATTTTGGCAACAATACGTGTTGATGATTTATGCCTGTTAATAACTTCGCGTAGAATTTCTATATCAGTAGCTTTCCGCACAAAAGATAAGGCCACCCAATCGACCTTATTTTTCAATCCAAACTCTAAATCTTCGTAATCTTTTTCGGTGAGTGATGGTGCGCTTACTTTTGAAAACGGCAGGTTGATTCCTTTGCGTGGCTTGAGAGGGCCACCATAAATCACTTTGCATACCACATCAATATCACGAACTTCAACCACCTTCAATTCAATCTTGCCATCGTCAATCAAAATCATGTCGCCCCTTTTCACATCGCGTGGCAATCCCTCGTAAGAGGTGCTCACCAATTCATTGTTACCAACTACTTCGCGCGTGGTAATTATTAATTCCTGACCAGCAACTAGTTCAATACCAGGCTGCATTTCGTTTACACGGATTTTAGGGCCTTGCAAATCTTGGAGCAGCGCCACGTTGGTGCCCATTTCTTTATTTAGCTCGCGCACATAGTTGATCACCTTCAAATGATCTTCGTGTTTGCCGTGCGAGAAGTTCAACCTAAAAACATCTACACCTTCTTTGATAAGGGCGTGCAGCATTTCTTTGTTGTTTGATGCGGGGCCTACAGTGGCTACAATTTTTGTCTTGTTGTACGAGATGCGTTCCATTAGAGAATTTAAGATTTTAGATTTACGAGCAAAGCATAAGCGTTTTGATGACTCATTAGGTCAGAAAATAAAGTAATCTTTTGATTTTAAAGATGCCAAAGGTATAAAAGCTACCAATTCAACGGAAGGGATGTTTCGTAAGACTTCCTGCAACCGATTGCTCTTGCTTAGATCATCGCTTTGCGAGAATAAAATGAAATCATAATGCGGAAACTCAGGTACCAAAACACTTTTTGGCTGATCGGCATCCATCGGTTTATTTTTGAATAATTTAAGCACTGACACTTCTCCTTGATATCCGAAATAAGAAAAGCCTACCTCTTGACCGTTTTTAAAAGTTATCACCAAGTCTTTCTCCTTCATAAGTTTAATAGCCAGACTGTTATTGATCTCCCAAGCCAGCTTATAGCCTTTTAATGGTGATATAATGCCGATTAGCTCAAAATCGTACGAATAATCAATATCGAGTCGCTTTTTCTTCATTTCTAAATTGTAGCCAAAGGTACATACGGGCACGATCGCTTTTAAAAGTTTGCCAATATTGCGGTAAATCTCTTTATTTGCACCTGATTTTTGAATCCTTAAACCTTATAACCATGTCTGAAATCGCACAAAAAGTAAAACAAATCATCATCGACAAGTTGGGTGTTGAAGAGTCTGAAGTAACACCAGAGGCAAGCTTTACCAACGATTTGGGAGCTGATTCTTTGGATACCGTTGAATTGATCATGGAATTTGAAAAAGAATTCAACCTTTCAATACCTGATGACCAAGCCGAAAATATCGCTACCGTAGGTCAGGCTATTTCATACTTGGAAGAAAACGCTAAAAAGTAAGTTTTAGCAGTTGGTTTTACAGCTATCTTAACTTATGACTTTTAAACGAGTTGTTATAACTGGGGCGGGTGCGCTTACCCCTATCGGAAATACACTTCGCGAATTTTGGGATGGATTATCTCAGGGAAAAAGTGGAGCCGCCCCTATTACTAAGTTTGATACTACGCTGTTCAAAACCAAATTTGCCTGTGAGGTAAAAGGCTTTGATGCCGCCAATTTTATGGATCGCAAAGAGGCCAGAAAGTTGGATCCATTCTCGCAGTATGCTATGGTAGCAGCCGATGAGGCTATCAAAGATTCTAATCTGCCATTAGGTGAAATAAATAACGACCGTGTGGGTGTTATTTGGGGTTCTGGCATCGGTGGCCTTTACACTTTTCAAGAAGAGGTTCTTGCCTTTGGAAAGGGAGACGGCACACCGCGCTTCAATCCTTTTTTTATACCCAAAATGATTCCGGATTTAAGTGCCGGTCACATTTCAATTAAATACGGGTTTAGAGGCCCCAACTTTGTTACTGTTTCTGCGTGTGCTTCGTCAACCAATGCTATCTATGATGCTTATACCTATTTGAAATTAGGCAAAGCAGACGTGATTGTATCGGGCGGATCGGAAGCGGCAGTATGTATAGCCGGTGTTGCAGGATTCAATGCACTAAAGGCACTTTCAGAAAGAAATGATTCTCCCGAAACAGCCTCTAGGCCTTACGATAAAGATCGCGATGGCTTTGTATTGGGCGAAGGTGCAGGTGCCCTCATCCTCGAAGAATACGAGCACGCCAAAAGAAGAGGGGCTAAAATCTATGCCGAAATAATTGGTGGAGGC
>JAAFHY010000094.1 GCA_013298505.1 Cytophagales bacterium | reverse complement strand
CATATAATCAAAGGTAAAAAAATCGACCAATGTCTAGTAAAAATCTCCTTTTTACTGAAACAAAAAAAGCCGAGGCATCGACCCCGGCTTTCTGTTATTGATTGATCTTATTATTACGCTGCCTTTCGCACTCGCTCCAGACTTACTGACTTATGTTGAACGAGCTTAATCACTTTCAACTTATCTAATAATTTTATTACCTGATAAGTTGGGTCGATCTCGTGCCAACGGATGCCGCCAAAATTTGCCCTCGAACCGTACTTGTGATGATTGTTGTGATAGCTTTCGCCCATCATCAAAAAATCAACTGGTAAAAAATTCTTTGAGGTATCTCCTACTTCAAAATTGCGATAGCCATACACGTGGGCAAACCAATTGATTATAGCTCCATGAATGGGGCTCATCAAAAATTGCAGTGGCAACAAAAGCCACAAATACCAAACGGTGGCAAATTTTACATAGAACAGAAAATAGAGAGTTCCCCAAAATAATCTGGATGGCCAAGAGCGTGCAAATTTATCGAACGAATCCCAACGAGGAACTCCATCGGTAAACCGTGCTTCAGGAACTACCCTTCCGCTCGCGATATCGGAATAAATCGTTTTTGTTTTCCACATCATATTCCAAATTGTTTCATCGTATTTGGGTGAATGTGGATCGTTCTCTGTATCGGCATATGCATGGTGCATTCGGTGCATCGTGCCATAGCCAAAAGGGCTTAAATAATTTGAGCCTTGAAATATCCAAGTGAGAACAAAAAATACCTTTTCGGTAAATTTATTCATCGTAAATGCTTTGTGCGAAGCGTAACGGTGCAAGAAAAAGGTCTGGAAGAATAGCGACAAGTACCAATGTGCTACAAAAAAGATTAAGATTGCCTTCATTTCGTCAGGTTAAGTTAAACAGTTTTTCGGTTAAAAACAGCCTAATTAGGCTAATTTAACTGTAAGACAAGTTCAGCTAATGTTTGTGACAGAAATCAGAATAATTATTACTTCTTAGCGAGAGCTTCTGCTATGTCCTTCTTTAGGTGGCCGATTAGCTCAGTCGCATTGTCTATTGTGCAAGCATTTTTAAAGCTGTCGAACAGTACAGAAGCATCATTGAATTCGGCTTTGATTTTGGGGCTGGCTTCGTTCAGCTTCTTTTTTGCACGGCTAAACAACTGACGGCAATGGTCGGCCTTTTTATCAATTACTTTTTGGATGGATTCGTAGTCAAAATCAAAGACTTCCTTCAATAGGTATGTGGCACGCTCTAAAGGCTCTAGCTTACTTTGAATTACCTTGAAGGCAGCAGCTAACTCCTTCTCAAAATCAATATGGGCAAAGTCAGATTCTTTGAATTTTACCACCAACTGCGAAAGCATAATCGAATCCCAATACTCTTCCTTTTTTCGCTTTAATGCGTTGAGGTGATTGAGACAGTTGTTAGTCACCGATTTGATCAAATACGCTTTTGTGTTTTGGATTTTTGTTTGATCGACACTTAACCATTTCACGAAAGTGTCTTGCACAATATCTTCTGCATCGGCTTTGCATCGAAGCAAATTATAGGCAATGCTATGCAGCAAAGGTTGGTAGAGAGTAATGGCTTGAGTCTGATTCAAATCGCGCAACTTTTAATCAGGTAAAGGTAGGCCTTTTAGGTGAATTAAAAACAACTAAATGCGAGGCTGCTAACAACTGTAAGTAACTAGTAAGCGGAACTATCGCAGCACTATCACATAGCAGAGGATATTACTTATATACCGACTTCTCAAGTTTAGAAAGTCGCTGTTCAAACTGATCTATTTTATCAATTTTGATAACTAGTTTTTCAATTGCTTCGGCTAACCTAATATTGGATAATCGGGTTTCAGATAGTTCCAGTCGCATTACGTTTGTGCTATCCATCAACTCGCCAATTGCTTTCGTGTTCAATTCTTGTCCCTGCGCTAATCTATCCACAGTAGGAACCAAATCAGCCATGAGTTCTGTAAGTTGTTTCACTTGATCTTCCAATTTCATCTTATTCAAATGTAAAAGAAATATATACTACTTCAAAGAAGTAACTAAATCATCGCTGTGCAGAATTTGCAAACTGTAGATAGCCCATTATTTTAAGTTAAGAACATACTACAGATAGCTGAGCGATTAAATAAAAAATAGTTCAAACAATAATATCAATATCACTACAGCAGATAGAACAACTTTAAAATTTGCCGTATAGTTAGTCCTCATAATGAATGAATAAGTCATTGACATCAAATTAGCAGCACAACCAATTACAAAGAATGTCTTTACTATTAACACTTGTAATTCGGTATACCTATGATTATCTGCTTCCATTTCAAACGCTCCTTTAATTAAGCCTCTGGGTATCACATAAAGCATAGTATATGCAACAGTTAGAGCCGTTGATTTTAATGCACTGCCTACTTTAAATTGAACGTTTGCCATTTTTATTTTTTGTTCTAGCCAATCTCCGATTCGAGACTGTGTATCATTCAACCAACTCATTTGTACTATGATCACTTAGGAGACAACGCTAAGACCGAAGATATCAAAACTGAATATCGTAATAAACGCCTTCGCTAAATCGTCTGCACGAAATCCTTCCGCGCAAAGCGGCAGGTTTAAACAAAGATTTGCCCATCAGCATTCGCACGCATTCTTGAATTCCCTCCGTAATGCTTGGATGTGGGTGCACGCACTCTGCCAATTCTTCAATGCCCTTGTCCATCGAAATTAAAACAGCAACTGCCTGGATGGCGCTGCTTGCGTGGTTGCCAACTACTTTCATTCCCAGTATTTTCATGTGGTCGTCATCGGTAACGAGTAGCTTAATAAAGCCTTGTGTGTTTCGCTTCGCAATGGCACGCGGTATAGTGCTATACTCTAGCGTTACCACTTTGTAATTTATGCCCTTCTCTTTAGCGTGTGTTTCGTTTAAGCCAACGCCTGCGACTTCGGGACTTAAAAACATAATGGTACTTATGTTTTCGTACACCAACTTTCTATCGGGCTTGCCAAAAATCCGCTCTACAGCATAGCGGCCTTCTAGCTCGCCTACGTTCACCAGCGAAATATCGGCTGTTAAATCGCCAACTGCATAAATGGTAGAAACATTGGTTTGGGTATCATCATTATGAATGCCTCTTTTGGTAACA
This sequence comes from Cytophagales bacterium, assembly GCA_013298505.1. Taxonomy (GTDB): domain Bacteria; phylum Bacteroidota; class Bacteroidia; order Cytophagales; family Cyclobacteriaceae; genus ELB16-189. Next base: position 8,107 of record JAAFHY010000094.1, on the reverse strand, counting down.
CTGATCCCTACTTTGTCTTCCCACAGTTCTTCAATGTTTGCCACTCGACCTACCGATACCAATGCCTTCTCTACATTAAAAGTTTCGCGGCTACCATCGGTATACTCAAGTTCATACTCTACCCTGCCGTTGATAATGCGCATGTTTACGAGCCGTGAGCTTCGGTGAATCAATACACCGTTGTTCTCCATGTTTCGCTCAATAATGTCAACTACATCTTTGTCTTCAAACGGAAGGATACGATCGCCTTTGTCGATCAGGTTTACTTTGGTTCTACCGAAGCCGCTAAAAATAGTGGCGTATTCGCAACCAATTACCCCCGCACCAACTATTACCATGCTTTCTGGAAAGTCGGTCATGTTTTCGATGCCTTCGCTAGTCATTACTAGCTTTTCATCGATGGGCAACTCGGGCAAGTAGCGCGGGCGGCTGCCGGTTGCCAGGATAATATTTTCGGCATAGACCGTTTCTTTCTGTGCGCCTACTACAATTTCAATTTCGTGCTGCGTGAGTAGTCGAGCTTCGCCAATTTTAAATTGCAATAAATTTGAATAGGGCGAATTACGAAGCTGGTCCATGTGTTCTTCGAGCATTGATTTGCGTTCGTTCACTGCTTTTCTAACTTCTGCCTGGATTTCTGTATAGCTGATGGACGGTTCTTTTATATTATACCGTTTTAAACTTTTTCGAAAGGCGGCTGCTTCGCGCGATAGTTCCCACCATGTTTTTGAAGACAGTGCTCCGTTTGATACCCCAGCCCCCCCTACTCGGTTCTTTTCTATCAGCAACACTTTCTTCTTAAAATCAAGAGCCCGCATAGCCGCTGCATAGCCCGATGGGCCAGCACCAATTACAACCAGATCAAATTTTTCCATAAATAATTAAAACCAATTGCTGGCAAGATAGCGATGCGGGATAGTAAATTCAACCTGAATTTTAAAGGTGATGGTGCTTAATTCCTTGTATTTGAATTGGCAATCTTAAAAGCTAGTTTTGTGCAGTCTTCGTTGTTTTGAAAAAGATTTGGCTAAAAATATCGCACCTCGGCATTGATTCGGTTAAAGACCCGATGGAGTTGCAGCCGTTGATACTTACTAACCGAATTAGTGCGGTTGCTATTTTTTTGCTGTTTAGTTTAAGTTTTCTGTTGGGGCTCAATCAATGGAATGCAGAATCATACTTCGTTTTACTACTAGCTTTTCTCTTTTCAGGTTTCCCCATTTTAATGAGCAAGGGATACCATCAACTATCGCGCTTGGCTTTGTGTTTGAGTTTACCAATTCTAATTATCGGAATGTCGGTGGTATCAAAAATTATTCCCAATGAGTTGATTACCGAAACCGAGTACTTCGATTACCGCTATGTACTGTTGGCTGCTTCACTTGTACCACCGATGTTGTTTGATTTTTCGAGGAGGAAGCTCTTGTTTCTTTCTCTCTCATTTTACTTTTTATCGTTTGTGTTTTTTGACGATATACACAATTGGCTTGGCGTTGGCTATTTTCAAACGAGCCCTGTCTTTCAGCACACCATTTCATATACCGTTTCTCGTTGGGTAGCTGTTATTGCTTTTTGTACGCTAACGCTTGGGCTACTGATAACACGAAAAACATCTGATGAAGTTCAAGTAAAGAACAGCCAACTTATTGCAGAACTTAATTTCTTAAACAGTCAGTTGGATGAACAAAAGTCGGAGGCTAAAAAAGCCAACGAGCTACTGAACGATCGCATCAAAATGGCTACGGTAGAACTGCTCGATTCAAACACAGAGTTAATTAAACATAATAACGAGCTCCAGCAGTTTTCGTACACCGTTTCACACAATTTAAGAGGACCTGTTGCGAGCTTATTGGGCTTGGTTAGTGTGGCCAAAAGTTCAGACCCCGACCTGATGGCCAATCCGATCTTTAACCATATTGCCACCGCCTCTAAATCGTTAGATGCAACCATAAAAGATCTCGGCCGCATTGTAGACATCCGAAACTTGATTTATAAAATCAGGCAGAAAATTGAATTTGAATCGCTGTCGCAAGAGGTTACAGAGTCTATGCAAAAAGATATTTTGGAAAAAGGAATTGAATTACAAACTGATTTTAAAGCCAGCACAATTTACACAGTAAAGCCCATGCTAGCTAGCATACTCTATAACTTGGTAAGCAACGGAATTAAATACATGTCGCCTGTTCGCAAGCCATTCTTAAAAATCTCAACAGAAGAAAATCAGGAGTGGATTATGTTGCGCGTACGCGACAATGGATTGGGCCTTGATCTAAAAAGTCAGGGAGAGAACCTATTCAAACTATACAAGCGTTTCCATTTCCATACCGAGGGCAAAGGAATTGGACTGTATTTAGTGAAAATGCAAGTAGAGTCGCTGGGTGGTAAAATCTCTGCTGCCAGTGAGGTTGATGCATATACGGAGTTTACTATTTCGCTACCCAAACCAAAAAATGTAAACCATCAATTTATTTTAAACGAACCATACGGTGAGGTCTTTTTTGATGCTACCATGAACGTAACCGGCATTCGTTGGCACCGGCAAGTAAACACGCAAGAATATCGAACGGTGCTAAATAGTGCCCTTGATTTTATGAAAGAACACAAATCACCCAACTGGTTGCTCGACTTATCGAAGCGTGGAGAGATCAGTTCAGAAGATCAACTATGGGTGCTTACCGATGTATTGCCGAGTACATTTAAACTCGGCTTAAAAAGACTTGCAATAGTTTCTGAAGAAGAGCTGAATGAATCGGCTCATCAATTTAGAGAGAAGAACATGCAAACTTTTGAGAAATATGGGATCAAAGTAAGTGTTTTTAAATCATCCTACGAAGCCGAACTTTGGCTGGCACAAGAACGAATAACCTCAAATGGAACAACTCAAACAATGGGACAAGGAGCTACTGCTTTGGCTCAATAACGCAAACGCACAGTGGTTAGATCAGCCAATGTTTTTAATGACCCAAATTTATTTTTGGCTACCGCTCTACCTGCTAATAATTTTTTTGTTTTTTAAAAAATATAGAAGGCAAGGTGGCTGGGCATTGCTTGGATTAACGCTGGCAATCGTGCTGTCAGATCAAATTACCTCCTCATTTATGAAGCCATTCTTTGCCCGGTTGCGTCCCTCGCACGAGCCATCGCTCGAAGGGCTGATCCATATTGTGAATAACTACAGAGGTGGATTGTATGGATTTGCTTCAGGCCATGCAGCAACAACTTTTGCTGCGGCTACGGTGGTGTGGCTCCTGTTGCGCGATCGCCACAAGGCTGTTGGGCTCGTTTTTTTATGGGCGGCTTTGATGACCTACACTCGAATTTATTTAGGCGTACACTATCCAGGCGATGTTTTAGTCGGTGCTATGATTGGCATTGGATGTGGTTGGATAGGCTTTAGATTTTCTCAACACTTCCTAAATAAAAAAACTCCTTCAATTGGTTGAAGGAGTTTTTAAACTGATTGCCTTTAGATTATTTCTTACCAAAAAGGCCACCTAGCATTCCGCCTAAACCTCCTAGTGGGCTCTTACCTCCACCAGCTACTTGGCCAATGATACTTGCCACATCGAGTGAGTTGTTTCCGCTCACCGTCTTCATAATATTGGTGAGATCAAAGCTAGAATCTTTCGGATCGTTTGTCTTTTTTACAAGTTGACTCATTACCGTAGGCAATAGCGATGTGGCCATGCTTTGCGCTACCTGTGGCGATACGCCAAACTTAGAAGCAACACTTCCGGCAACAGACGAAATGAGTGAAGTAACAATGGGATTGTTGGTAAGTGAACTTCCCCCTCCTTGAAACATACCTGCGAGTTGAGTCAGATTGCCTTGCTTGGCTTGAGTTTGCAATCCACTAAAAATCTGACTGGCCACTTCTTGAATAGCCGCATTGTTGTGCTGATTCGGAATTGCCGTATTGTTTACGATGGCCTTGCCCGCGTTCTGCTCTACAAGTTTGATGAGTTGGTCTAACATATTTTTTGGGTTTGGATTAGTTGATTTATTGAAATGCTAAGGTAAAGATTTATTGTTTACGTCATTAACAAAAATAAGTAATATCCATCTTGTTACGATTTCAAATTCAACAGGCGCTTTACGTACTTTCCGATAATATCGAATTCTAAATTAACAGAATCACCTACTTTCAAGTTCTTGAACGTAGTATTTTCAAAAGTATAAGGAATAATTGCGACTCTGAATGTATTGATTTCAGAATTAAAACAAGTAAGGCTAACTCCGTTTACCGTGATCGATCCTTTTTCGGCAGTTATATTTTGAAAACCGTCATCGTATTCAAAATCAAACAGCCAACTTCCATTCTCTTCGATAATCGATGTGCATTTTGCAATTTGATCTACATGCCCCTGCACAATGTGGCCATCAAACCGTCCGTTGGCAATCATGCAGCGCTCTAGGTTAACCGAATCACCTACCTGCAACAATCCTACATTTGATTTCAAAAGCGTTTCGTTAATAGCTGTTACCCAATGCTGATGGCCAATAGTTTTTGTAACTGTGAGACATACACCATTGTGAGAAATACTTTGATCTACTCTTAACTCACCACTAATTTTACTTTCGAATAGAAAATTTTTATTGGTTCCCTCTGTTACAATTTTAACAACCGATCCGACTGATTCTATGATTCCTGTAAACATGAAAAAAATTAAGATGTACGATTTAGGATGTACGATTCCAAGTTAGTTTTAATAGCAAACTTGCATTTAATATCTTAAATCTAAAATAGTAGTTACTTTTTCAACTTACCTACTGCCTCAATTTGATCGGGGCGAAGTGTGGGATAAGTGATCTTCAATTGTTCTAAATACGTTTTGTACTTAGTGGGATCGTAATAAAATGGTTTCAACTTGGGCGCAAACTCTTGCATGATTTTCGTGTTGAGGGTAATAGCTGGGTTGTCCTTCTCACCAATAAGCGGTATATATTGAATGTCTTTTGTTTGTTCTGTTTTGTAATACTCCCACGCTTTTTTCAACACTTCGGGCTTGGTAAAAAAATCGATCAACGTCATGGCTTCTGCTTTAGCACCGGTAACAATGCCCTTGTGAGCGATCGGTGTTGCCATTGTAATTGCGTTTGACCAATGGTGCCCAGGTAGGTTGGGAATGTTTGAAGGATAATTCAAATTGATGGTTGGCAGCGACCACGATATGTCGGCTATGTCATCCGATCCTCCTCCCATCGTCATCATTTGTCTACCCATTACGTTTACCATACCTACCGAACTGGGCAACCCCATGGTGTCAAGCTTTACAGCTAGGCCGTCCGTTTTAGTGGATTTCATTTCGAGCTGAGTAGCCTTGGCCAATAATTGATCTTCGGCAGACCATATTGGCAAACCCACCTTCTTAATATTTTGATACATCGCTTCTGCCATTGGCTTATTAAAATGCGCTGGCCACGCAGAGCCTACGATCTCATAGGTAAATTTGGTATCGGTCATTAGCGCTGCACCCTCGGCAGTCTTAATGCCTTTGTCAAAAAGAGCTTTAATTGCAGGATATGTGCGTTCCCTAAAATAATACCACACGGTGGCTTTTGATGGAACTACGTTTGGCTGATCGCCCCCATCTGATATTACATAATGTGACCGATGAGTAAGTTCTAAATGCTCTCTTCTAAAATTCCAACCGATGTTCATCAACTCAACGGCATCCAAAGCGCTCCTTCCACGCCAAGGGGCACCTGCTGCGTGTGCAGCCTGGCCCTCAAAATTAAATTTCACAGACACCACACCGTTGTAGCCATTGTCGCCATATCCTATTTTTAGATTATCGCCTACGTGAGTAAAAATGCAAGCATCAACATCTTTAAAATATCCTGCGCGGATGTAATAAGCCTTTGTGCCCACCAATTCTTCGGCAATGCCGGGCCATAACATGAGTGTGCCAGAAATTTTTTCACGCTCCATCACTTTCTTTAATGCCAACGCAGAAATAATATTTAGTGCCTGCCCCGAGTTGTGGCCTTCGCCATGGCCAGGAGCACCTTCCACAATGGGATCATGATAAGCAACACCCGGCTTTTGAGATGCTTTTGGAATACAATCTACATCTGAGCCCAACGCAATAATTGGTTTACCTGTGCCCCATTTGGCAATCCAAGCTGTCGGTATACCAGCAATGCCCTTTTCAATAACAAAACCATTTTTCTCCAGCAGGTTGGTTAGATAAGCAAACGTTTCTACTTCTTGAAAACCGAGCTCAGAAAAACTGAAAAGCATGTCGTTGATTTGTTGGCCGAGCACGGCATTCTTTTCTACCTCAGCCGCTACTTCAAGTTTTAACTTATCGATTTTGCTCTGCGATAGCTGAGCCAATATTGAAATTGGAAGCAATAGCAAAAACAGTGAGAATAGTCTTTTCATGGATTAGTATGTTGGTTGTTGTGCAATATAACAATCTGATGGACACCTTTAAAAACAACTTGTTTTGACGGTTTAAAAAAAGATTAATAATTTTGGTTTATTTTATAAACTACTTTACATTTGTTCCGTTAATAGCAATATGAACAAAGAAACCGATAAGCTGAGCCCACAGCAGAGTTTGGATCTGATTACTAGTATGATCGACCAGGCAAAGGGCAATGTGCGAGACAACTCGTTTTATTATTTGTTTTGGGGTTGGGTTCTTATTGTTGCCCACCTTGGTAGTTTTATATTAAACAAATTTGAGTTCAAGTATCCATTTGCCATTTGGCTAATTGTTATCCCAGCGTGGATTATTTCGTTTGTCTATGGATCGCAACAAAAAAAGAAACAGCAACGAGCAACCACACATCTTGAAAAAATAAACATCACGCTCTGGATCAGCTTTGGTGTGCTTGCGGTCGTTCTACCCTTTTTTGGGAATTTCATCAATTACCAAATAAACCCCATGATACTGCTAGTGGGTAGTATGGCCACGATGGCATCGGGAGTCATTTTAAAGTTTAAACCTTTGATGATCGGTGGCGTGCTGTTCTTTGTGTCTGGGCTGATCAGCTTTTTCTTTTCAAGTGACCAGCAGTCGCTTATCGCAGCTGTAACGATTGCTCTCGGCTACTTAGTGCCAGGTTATTTGTTGAAGTCGCAGAAGTAACCGAGTATGTTTAAGGAACTAGATCCCCTACTCCACTCCCAACTTCGACTGGCTATCATGTCGCTGCTTCTTAGTTTAGATTCGGCAGACTTTACATTTCTAAAAGAGAAAACAGATTCAACTGCCGGTAACCTTAGTGTGCAGTTGGATAAACTATCAGAGGCGGGTTATATCAATGTTGAAAAGTCTTTTAAAGGAAAGAAGCCGCTCACCACCTGCAAGATTACAAAGAAAGGAATCAAAGCTTTTGAAGACTATGTTCATTCATTAAAGAGCTACATCAAACCATAATTTTTTTACGTGTTTAGTTTATTTTATAAACTAGTTTATGTATATACAAATCCGCAAACCTTTTTTCAACCATAAAATCAAAAATAATCCTATGAAGCAGCTCATCATCTTAGCCATCGCAATCGTAAGCAACTTGGCGTCTCTCAGTCAAGATGCAAATGAAATCATTTACCAAGCCTATCTCAGCCAGAAATACGAGGTCGCACCTTGGAAAGAAGCCATCAAAATACAAGAAGAACAAGTGAATACAAATCCTAAGGACCATAAAGCACGCTACCAGTTGGCACTAGCCCAATTTGCATTGGTCTCATCTACCATGCGCAATCGCGATGAAGACTTATTTGACGAATACTACGAGCCGCTTTTGGACAACCTCAAAAAAATTGTCGAATCAGACAAGACTTGGGCCGAGCCTTATGCCCTTCAGTCGGCCGCATACGGAGTGAAAATGGGTTATAGTCCTATGCAAGGTATGTTTCTGGGTAGTAAGAGCGGCAACCTTGTTGAAAAGGCAAAGCGGCTTGACCCCAACTCTGCTCTTGCATGGAAGGTACACGCCAACTCAAAGTTTTTTACACCTGAAATGTGGGGTGGTGACATTGACGAGGCCATTGCTGGATACGAAAAAGCAATTCAGCTATACGAGAGCAAGCCCGAGGCATTGAAAAATAACTGGATGTACATTGATACAATGGCATTTCTTGGTCAAGCCTTGA
>JAAFHY010000093.1 GCA_013298505.1 Cytophagales bacterium | reverse complement strand
AATGATGGACAACTCCCAACTAAATTTTATAACATTGCACCAAGTGGGCAGGTGGGGAGTTGACCACATTCCAACATCAGGTATGATTACAATAATTATTAACTGACACAGTTTAATTTACAGACCCTCAAAAACCGAAACCCACTTTCAGCACAGCATTAGCGGTTTTGACAACCTATTCATACTATTTTCGATAGAATCGTTGCCAACTTGGTATCGCCTTGGTAAGAGTTCTTTTACAATCCATACAATTTTGCTTCATCACCAAAAAGCAAACCGTATGGACATCGACATTATCACCAAACAAGATTTGCAGTCCTTTCGCACAGAACTGCTGCAAGAATTAAAGCTACTTTTTTCAAAGGCCATGCCACACAAACAAAAGCAGTGGCTCAAAAGCGTGGAGGTTAGAAAACTCTTGAAAATCTCACCAGGCACCTTACAAAATCTCCGAATCAATGGTACACTGCGCTACACCAAAATAGGAGGGCTCATCTACTACACCTACGAGGACATCGAAAAACTGTTGGAAGAAAACCAAGTCGATAATTCCCAGCCCGTAATCGATAACCGGCAGACATCATTTCCGTTCCATCAAAACCAAAATACGAAGTGATAAACTACATCAAACACCTCACGGGTTTCTTTGATAGGGTAATAAAAGACGAACGGCTCAACCCCACACACATCAGCCTTTATGTTTCATTGTTTCAGTTTTGGAACGTGCAGCGTTTCAACAACCCAATCAGCATCAGTCGCAATGAAGTAATGCAGGTGAGTAAAATCTGTGCGAAGGCTACCTACCACAAATGCATGAAAGACCTACACAATTTCGGTTACGTGCGCTATGAACCTTCGTTCAATCCCTTTCGGGGAAGCCTCGTGCATCTAATGAACTTTGAAGATGACTTAAAAGAAGTTCAAAAATCAGCCAAGCCATCAGTCGACAACCCTGCTAAAAATCGGTCAAGTAGTGAACAAGCACCGTACAGGTGGCAGACACGTGCTGAACAAGCAGCAGTACCTTCTATAAACAATACAAACAGTACAAACTCTTTAAACTTAGTAAACGGGGGCACACACGAGCAAACTGAAAAAATTGATGTGAAGGTTTTACAACCACTTGGCCTCAGCTTAGAAAAAAAAGAAAAAAGTTCCGCTAAAAAAGAAAGGAGTTTTGTATCACCAGAATTAGATGAGATTCAAGAATATTTTACTTCGCAAGAATATCCTTCTATCGAAGCAGAAAAATTCTTCAACTACTTCGAGAGCAATGGATGGTTAGTGGGAGGCAAAACTAAAATGAAAGACTGGCAAGCGGCCGCCCGCAACTGGATACTTAACACAGGCAAATTCAACACCCCACCAAAACCATCTCACCTCCATGCAAGCGTTGAAAAAAATTATGGAGAGCCACTCTAGTGTTTCTCCCCCAACCGGGAGAGATGTAGGCAGCCTGCCTGCCGAAACTTTAGTGAAGGCAGGAGGGGGCTTGAGCTTGTCGAAGGGCGACCCCGTCATTGCGAGTAAAGCGAAGCAATCCCCATCAACCATCGACTTCCCCTGGTGCATCTCCTTCCTCGAAAAACGAGGTAAAGAACTCTACGGACAAAAATTCAAAATCTATGAACAAGACCATTCCATCATTTACAAACTCATCATCTACTTCATTGGCGATAAACCCGAAGCAGAAAAGCTCGGATTGGATTTAGACAAAGGCATCCTCCTCACAGGCCCGGTAGGTTGCGGCAAAACAACATTGATGAACCTGATGCGCTTCGTGCCTCCACCCGAACGAAACCATATTATGAAATCCTGCCGAGACGTAAGCTTTGAATTTATTCAGCAAGGGTATGAAGTAATTAACCGCTACAGCAAAATGTCATTCAACAGCAGTCACCCAAAAATCTATTGCTTCGATGACCTCGGTGCTGAGCAATCCCTGAAATACTATGGCAATGAATGCAACATCATGGCTGAAATCCTCCTAAGTCGGTATGATCTATTTGTATCGCAGAAAATGATTTCACACATCACAACCAATCTATATGCCTCCGAGATCGAGAATGCTTACGGAAGTAGAGTGAGGAGCCGATTTAAGGAAATGTTTAATTTAGTGGCATTTACTAACCATAGTATTGACAAAAGACGTTAAATTTAAAATTGCATGAAACACCTTTCTGTTAAGGTAACCAAGGGAGAAGCTATAAAGAGAGTTCTTACTAATCTCATCATTTACCTCTTTGTGGAAGCAGTTTCAGGAAATCAGGAGAGATGTTAATCAAATTCAATCAACATCGGGAGCAGCGGAAAGAAGAGAAACTGCTGAAAACAAATGGTTAACCATGGAAGAATTCAAGTTACTTGCTGAACGTGGTGTAATAAATTTCTTTGAGCGATGTGAGATAACGCAGATTTATCTCCATAGAAAAATTGATAAAGTAAATATCAATTTGCTGATACTGGCTATTCTTGAAGAAAGACCTTACGATGGAGAGAATTTTAAGTACCTAACTGACAAACCCATCACGGTCGATGACGAGTTTTCATTATGTGTTCACAGATATTTTGTAAGCATCTCAGAGGCTGAAAGCTTATTCAAAAATCTTTCCGAGAAGAAAAATTGGCTTTTTCGATCGGATACAACTTTAGTCTTGGGCGAACTTCAACAGATACCCAAGCAATTCGTTCCACCAAGTGAAAAACCGTTAAACAAAGTCCTTAAGAACAATTTCGACAATGGTTCTTACATTCTCGAATTTTTTGATGTATCGAAAAATCATGTTCAATTTTTAATGGCTCAGTCCTCAATTAAGAAGTTTAATCAGATTGCAGAGGAGATAAAAGCAGTTGTGCCGGTTGACCTTTCTTTAGTACGTGATAGAGTTGGAAATATTATTTTTCAATTCCCGATTAGGATATTGGATATCAGCTCAAAAGCGTTGTCAAACTGGACTGGAATAGAGGTGCGTTTTTCGTGGAATAACTTGCTCCTAGAACCACCGAATTGCTATATAGAAGTTAGCTCTACTTTTGATGAAAATATAATGGGGGCTACCTTAGTGGATTATAACAAAACGAGGAAACAAGAAATAGTTATTGAGAATCTTGATCAAATCAGCCACGTCAAAGTTTGGTTAAAGAGCCCTAACCTCCTGCTGCATTCACATGATGGTACATTCATAAGAGAGCTTGCTTTAAATATGGGAATTGTAAATCATGAGCCAAGAATATTTGAAGTGAATGGGAAAAGTTTTGAGGTTCAAATCGTGAATCGTGAGCGTTCAGTTAGAAATAAAAGGAAAATTGGTTACACAAAATTTGTTCAAAGTAGAATTTATACTATCGAAAAAGAGGATTTGGAGAAAAACCTGTCCTTTAAACAATATGGTAATGGCAGAGTTCAGAATCAGACAGATGCCATTTTAGATTTGCAAAATCTCGTTAAGAGATTCGGTGGCAATGGTGCTTATCTGTGGGACCCATTTCTTCAACCAAAAGATATTCACAGTACTTTGTACTTCAACGATGTCTCAATGGTTCCGTTAAAAGCAATTGGCTCCATAAATAAAACTGTTAAACAAGTATATAATCTAAATGGCATGAACATTGGTGACATCATTGCTACGTATCAAGGTAGTTTCAAGAATCCTGCAAATAATAACTTTGGATTAAATCTTGAGTTTAGAATTCAGTACGAAGATTTTGGGTGGGCATTTCATGATCGTTTTTTGATGTTCCCTTCATCAAGTGACGATGGTCCAAAAGCTTTCTCACTTGGCGCTTCCGTAAACTCTTTCGGTGCAGACCATCACATCTTACAAGAAGTTTCACATCCACAAAGGATCATTGACGCTTTTGAAGATCTTTGGAGTTCTCTGGATAGACCTGAATGTCTGGTATGGAAATCAATACCTTAACTCTGCAAAATGCACTGCTAAGGAGCAGCAGTGCACAGTCACATGCCCGCCTTGATGAGTTACTCTCTAAAATCGATCCGTTTACTGTTAATGAGATTTTATCAACAAATCCTCTTTCCCAGATAGATGGCTCAATTCGCGAATTAATTAACGGAATTTTTTTTGAGTCACACCGAAATCCCCATGGTGAAGATGCCGGTTCGGAACTAGCTTCACTTTTTGCGTCTCAGAGAAATGTGCTACAAAAGGCAATCAATGATGGTGACTTAAGTAAAGTCGTAATTTACCAGATGGTGCAGTGCTATTTCAACGTTTCGTTGATTGACACGATTGATTTCGATGATGGAAAAATTGAGGCTCTGTCATCAAAAATCCTGACTTTCTTAAACAGTTTAAGACTTGATCTCACAACTTCTGCAAGCACACCGTTGAATGAAAAAAGATCACTTGAAAGCTATGTGGATGGGCTGAAAGATAATAACATAGAGGAAGTTTACAGGTTCATTCATTCTGTTGAAAATGGTGGTGGCCTTCGCCTTAATCATCACGTAAAAAATATGATCAGCTTCTTATCTGAGATAGATTTAGAAAAATATGGTCAGGCATTATCGAATCGAAAGCAGCCCCACGAGTATGTTTTCTTTATTGAATCGCTCCCAGATCGCTCTGGATTTTTGTCTTCACCGAAACTTCGCATGATTAGTAGTAAATGGATACAATTTGAATTGATTAGGCAAATTACTAGAAAGGTTGATCTCAATGCGGTTTTAGACGAATACCGTAGCTCAATGGTTATGCATTTAAGAGACCTAGCGCAGATCGATACGTTATTCTTTTATAGAGCAATTTTATTCTTTTCAAAATCAGTTATTTTCAATGAGTCGCTGGCCTTGGTGCTTGCAGAAATGCCAAAAGAAAAAGTGAAACATACAGTTGAAAATGCTTTCCCTCTCAATAAATCCAACTATTACCTTGAATCAAAGACAAAGCTATTGAACTCATTTGTCGAGGTTGCAAGTGATGAAAATTACTCCTCCGTTCTCGAAATTGTTTTTGATAAATGGGTGAAACTGTTTTCAGCCTTGGAGCGAGACTCAAACGTTTACGTCAGTGAAATAGTCCTAACAGACTACGCCAATTATCTAATCCACTACCATTATAAATTCACATCAAATGAAAAGTTGCTAGATGAAATCGAATCCATATGCGACTTTCTTAAATATATTCACTGCTTCTGGTCTCAAAATCAAAACCATCAGACCACTCTCTTTTTCCTTAATCTATCTAAACTAAACATCTTAGGATATGCATTAAAGGCCAAAGAAATCATATCTGATAGACATAGTCTTTTAGTGCAGGAAATTTTTAGTGACAATCTTATTAAGGCTCGTTTTCTGGTTGGCTTAGACCTTGAATCAAAGTCAGCCTTTGTTCAAAACTTCAACCTCAAATAAATCTGCCAATATTTTCTAATAAGGAGTCAAATGGTATTTGCTATTTTTTGAGCGTAACCATCAGAATTGTATCGTGGAATGAATGATTTAAAGTGAGCAAACGAAGTAAGTTTTTCTTCCATTTATCATGACAGTACAAAAATGTCAAGTATTATGCACGGTTTACTTGACAAGTACAACCCATATTACTACCTTTATGCCTTGATAATGAAGGCTTATGAAGGTTGCTGAGAAAATAGAGAAACGAATACTCAAAATGCCTGAGGGTACAACTTTCAAGTACCAACAATTTGATATTGCGCCCAATGAATACACAGCCGCGGCCAAAGCCATTGAGCGATTGATCAGAAGAGGCATCATTAACAGGGCTTCAACGGGGGTATTCTATAAACCCAAACAAACTGCCTTCGGCAGTTTAAAACCCAGGGAAGAAGAATTGCTAAAGCCTTACTTATTTGAGAATAACAAGCGCATCGCCTACATCACGGGTGTGGCACTCTACAATAAAATGGGACTCACCACGCAAGTGCCACGCAACATTCAAGTGGCAAGCAGAAGCAAGCGTATCACAATCAAAGTTGGGAGTATGCAAGTGAGGTCTATCAAAAGCTATGTAGATGTCACCAATGATAACTATCTCTTACTGGAGCTATTAGACGTGCTGAGGGATTTTAAGAAAATACCAGATTCAGATAATTCGCAAACGATTCGTTTTTTGATAAAGAGCATGAAAGACCTTACTGAAAAGCAAAAAGGCGAACTGATAAAAATTGCATTAAAATACCCACCACGCGTGAGAGCCTTAACAGGTGCTTTGCTGACCGAAATAAAATCAAAACAATCACTTTCAGAACTAAAGAAAAGCATCAATCCTTTGTCAACCTTTGAATTTGGCATTACACAAAAACAATTGCCTACCATTCAGGATTGGAACATTTGCTAGCACATGAACCTGCACACTAACAAACAACTTTTTCGAGATGCTGTAGAGGCAACCTCGCAGCGAATCAACATCCCTGAAATCTATGTCGAAAAAGATTATTGGGTGACCGTGGCACTACATACCATATTCAATTCACCCATTAGCGATCAGGCTGTTTTTAAAGGCGGTACGGCTTTGTCCAAATGCCATAAGTTGATAGAACGATTTTCTGAAGATGTCGATATCGTAGTTTTAAGCAGCCCAGGAGAATCGGGTAATCAACTGAAGAATAAGATTAAAGCAGTAACAGAAGCGGTGAGTACAGTTATCCCGGAAATAGAAATTGATGGGATTACCAATAAGATGGGTCAGATCAGAAAAACTGCACATAAATATAACCGCGAGAATTTCAAAGGTGCATTCGGTCAGGTGAGGGAATACATTATCATTGAGGCAAGCTGGTTAGGGAGCTATGAGCCATATATAGAAGCACCCGTGAGTAGTTATATTTCAGAAATGATGGATGCCACCGGAACGAATGAATTGATTTCGCAATACCAACTCCAATCATTTACCGTAAAAGTATTAAGCAAAGAAAGGACACTTTGCGAAAAAATAATGAGCTTGGTAAGGTTCTCTCAAGCGGAAGACCCTTACACAGACCTATCCAACAAAATCAGGCACATCTATGATATACACATGATGCTTGAGAAGACAGAAGTGAAAAACTTCTTTGAGAGCATTGAATTCGATACCCTGTTGCTGAAAGTCGGTAATGACGATGTGCTAAGTTACAAAAACAAGAACGAGTGGCTAAAGAAGCATCCAGCAGAGGCAATAATTTTTAGTCAACCTGAAATAACTTGGGACAGAATCAAAACCACCTATCGCACTCTTTTTAAAGACATAGTGATAGGAAAGCTACCTGAAGAGAATGACTTGCTAGCTACACTTGCAGCGATTGAAAAACGGCTTCAAAAAGTTACTTGGAAAATTTAGTACATAAACTAAGCAGTTTCAATCATCAGATCATGACCTGATAAATCAAATAAAAACATCAGGATTTAGCCTGATGTTTTAGATGGGGTAAATTATCCTTCAACGGTTGCTGAAGGGGCATTTTTCTTTACAGAGGCTATTCCAGTCTCCATAGAAGTAGAACTCTCATACATTTCACTGGTGCCGATCACCTGACTGTTTGCAGCTTTGAGATTAAAGTAATGCTTTCCATTAGTGGATTTTTTTCGGTCATAGTTCGAATCGCTTTGCGAATTCTTTCGAACCGACTCAATACCATTCTCACAATTAGCACGGGTAGTGTAACCCTCGCTGGTTAAAATAACCTGATAGTTATCTGCCTTGAGGTTGAATTGGAACTCGCCATTGGCACGTGTACTGATTACAAATTTTCCCATAGGTATATTTTTTAGATGACCCAATATACCGAATTGACTTTAAATTTTTGGATGACCTAAATCGGGTTTCAATAAAACTTGATGTTTACCAAATACCTTTCCCAGACCCACCGCACATCCCCCCGCAGGTTATATGGTGTTCGTTCCAGCCCTGTGAGCACAAGGCACGCGCCAGGCCAGTGCAGCAGTGTGCAATGTGAATTATTATTAAAAGGCGCTGCACACAACTGCACTGCCAGAGGTGCGAAGCGCAGCCTGTCACGTGCCTTGCTTTTCGCAGGGCTTCCACTCACGGCAGCTCCTGTGTCCTGCACCCCGCTTCATTCAGTCGTCATTCATTGCACTTCATTACGCTACATTCGCTCACCAACCGCACTTACTCGTTACGGTCGGGCTATGATCCATCACACCGCCACCGCAAATAGCCACAACCTTCACTCGCTGCCAGCGCAAGGCTCATTCCACTCCATTCCGTTTCATTCATTTACTCTTTCACTCAGCAGGCCGCAGTCCACCCGCTGCCCTTGTTGTGCTCGCCTGCGCTGTCGTCCGGGCTGCGGGCTGTCATGATTTTTGCATCCTGGCTTGTTGGCCACAGCTCGAACCAATCCCTTTCAACAACCCATCGCGCGAAGCAAAAAATCACGCCAGCCCTTGTGTAGTCCGGCCTTTTACAACGCACCTGCTGACGCGCGGCCTACCTACATGGTTCGCAGCCGCTTCCTTCGTCAGCTTTCTCTGCTCACACCCTACCTCCTGCTCGCGTCTCACTCCGTGGAGGCCACTTCGTTCGCCTAGGCGGCTCGCATGGTTATAAATAGGCTAACGCACATCAACGCTTACCAGTTTCTGTTTTAGTGTCACGGAACATTTTTCAACTTCGCAAGTTTTGCACATTTCCGGTTGCTTGCATCCATTACTTTTGGCAAAAAACAAAATGGAAAAGTACTTGCTAATTGTACTGATACTGTTTGCATATACCACAAAAGCTCAAAACAATTCAACTAATAAACCAATTACCATGGAAACCGTTTCACCAAACATTTTTGTCAATGACATTCACGCTACTGTTAAATTCTATGAAATTCTTGGATTCACTGTTGTAACCGCGGTGCCTGAACCGAAGAACCCAATCTTTGTGATGATGGCTTGCGGAAGTGTAATTTTTATGTTTCAAACATTTGCCAGCATCGAAAACACGTTACCACTGGTTAACAGAAGCAATGGCGGTTCTTTGTTGCTCTATATTAAGGTGAAAAATATCCGTGCATTCTTTGAGAAGATACATGACAAGGTTACCGTTTTGCACGGACTGGAGAAAACATTTTATGGTGCCACCGAGTTTTCAATTAAAGACAATAACAATTACATGCTAACTTTTGCAGAAGATGAATGACTCAATGAATCGCCTGGACATTTTGATCTCGGAGAAAAGAAAGTTGAGGGCGAACAAGGTCAAGCTGCGTGAAATCCATCACCATTCTGTGGAAAATTTACGAGCTATTTTGGGCATCTCGAAAATACGGGCGATGGAACTTAAAGCACTCTCCGAATTTCAAACGATCCCGTCCATTGGAATCCGTTTTGCTTTCGACCTCATTTCACTGGGTTTTTATTCGATTCAAGAGCTCAAAGGAAAAGACCCGGCTAAACTTGTCGACCGACTTGAGCGTCAAGTAGGCGCCTGGATTGACCCATGTGTTGAAGACCAAATGCGTCTTTGCGTTCATTATGCTTCGCATTTTGATAGCCGCGTGAATTGGTGGGATTTTACAAAAGAGCGAAAAGCCTTTCGACAGCAATCCGGTTATCCAGCCAACCGGCCGAAAACAGCTTGGTATCAATTGGAAAAATATAAGCCGACCAATAGAATTAAAGCACAAAATGAAATCACAAAAAAAGATTTGAACAACAAGCTAAAACTTGCTCTTAAATTTATGAGAGCGAATTTAAAAAGTGGAGTTACATTGGCACAATTGGCGGACTCGGCCAATCTATCACCCTTTCATTTTCACCGATTATTTCGGAGTGTCTACGAACTAACACCTCTTCAATACTTTACTCGTCTTCGCCTGAAAGAAGTATGCAGGCTTCTTACAAAAACAAAGAGGCCTATTTCTTTAGTTGCAACTGATTGTGGGTTTGAAGATGAGAGTTCTTTCATTCGACTTTTCAAAAAAGAATTTAAGCAAACCCCGCTTGCTTATCGCAAAATTAAAAGTGGCGTACTGAGATAATTGATAGCACCAAAAATAGATGAATGGGAGATTTAGGAAAATAGGAGGTGAAAAATATCCTAAAAGTGTAACGCAGATTCGGCTTCGGAAGCTCAACACTGAGGAAACAGAAACGTTAAAGCTATTTCCTTCTTAAAAGATAATTCATTGTAAACTTGCACTTCAAAGAATATCCAAAATTTGTGACCCTCGAGTCTTTTAGAAATTAATATCTAAACACAACGCAAAGTTACGGGCGTGCGGCTCGTAAGCCGACAAGGGTGCGCTGCGCCTGCTTCAAAAAAATCTCCACCTTCACTCAGTCGATTGTTCCGCGCTCCATCGTTCAGGTAGTATTTTTTCTTTGCAGCCCTTGCACCTTGCTCACCGTTCCCGTGAGGGAGCGTTATGTTTAAATATATATTTCGTTTCCGCATCGGTGGCTGGTGGCTGCTGGGCGGTGTTTGGTGCAAGTGGGTTCGTCCATTTATGTTTCACCGTTTGTCCACGTGTAGTGCGCGTGAGGTCTGGCTTCGGGTCTTCTGGCTTGAGGTTGGCATATCAGAGCTCCCTTTTTAGGCATAGCCGTCAAGCTAAGAGATTTAAGAGGGTTGTGACTAGTTGCGGTTTTCCCTTTTTCGATTCAATTTGATACTTCTTGGGTGCCCTCTGAAAGATTAGATCAAACCATCTCAACAGTTTTAACGGATTGGATATGGCTATCTTTAAACGCTGAGACAAACGATGAGCTATCTTATAGAATTTGCAAGTGCTCAATAGGACTTTGACATTTTTCTGAATGATCCTAAAAAGCTGCCAGTGGAGTAAGATCCAAAGGAATTTAGCAATCAGTTCGCATTGGAACCGTTGGATCTTTACAGAGGCAATTTTGTGGATGCCACATTGCGATTTCCATATTTTGAAAATCAGTTCTATCTGCCAACGTAAGCTATAAGTATCCCGAACATCTTTGGCCGCAAGCCAGGCATGAGGTATATTGGTGACAAAGAGGTTTAACCAAGCAGATACCCGATAAGCATCCGAAACTTTATGTCCTTTCTTCTGGGTTTGTAATGACGTTTTTTGAATACGCTTTTGATAAGTGGCAGCATCAACTTTAGAAATAACCAGCCGGGTAGGAAGCCATTCTTTGTCGACCAGCAAAAAGGCTTGTATCTCCATGCATGGGATCGAGTGGCGGGTAAGCTTCTTTAGAATTTTTTTATAATCAATAGGACGTTTTGACTTATCATAGGCGATGGTTTTTGAATTTAAACGATTTAAGAAATAAGCTTCGTTTTGAGATACGTGCTTCATGTATCCCATACCTGCGTATCCCAAATCTCGAATGAGCAGTTCCCCTTTTTTAATATTACCAAGTGTCTCTTTTGAATCTTGCTGATCGTTACGGTTGGCACTAGTAAAATCCAAGTGCATAATTTTGTTCTCAATGAGGTCGTACTCAAACTGTATACTGATTTGTGCAGGACCAGCCATTCCTCCATGGCCTTTATAGAGTGATGCATACTCTGGTGGCAATGAAAAACGAGTTGAATCCTTGATTCGGAGTCGTGTAAAATGTTTGGTTAGACGTTTATCCTGGAGAAGAGACAGCTGTCTCAAAAGTTGTTCTTTAAGCAGCTTCTGCATGAAGATCACAGCGTAATCATTAAAGCGTTCCTGGATGGCTTGCTTGGATATCGTGATACCATGCGTTTCGCAGAACTCATTAGCCAAATCTTCTAAGCTGACCCGGTTAGTTGGTTGGCTGGTGAACATTAACATCGTCAGGAAGTAAAATGCGTCCAGCTTCGACTTGCGTTGGACAAACTTACTCTCACGTGCTAAACCCTCTAAAAAGGATGACGAGAAATGTTGTTGAAGCTGAGACTTGAAAAGTGTGAAAGGATCCTGAAAAAATCTTACGTTAGGCTGCGGGTTCTTCTCCTGAATTAATAACTTTAAAAAAAAGAAGGCAGGCTATCTACCACAACATCTGCCTTCTTAAACCAAATAAAATAAAAATCAATATGGAGAAGAACACTCGGTGCTCCTACCGGGAGGATCACGTATTCTCGTAACTCACTGCCTGTAAGACACTTTGTGTATACTCCTTAGCTTGACGGCTATGC
>JAAFHY010000092.1 GCA_013298505.1 Cytophagales bacterium | reverse complement strand
TTTTACATCACCAACGATTTGCTGCAAAAGAGCGATGTGATCTGTTGCACGCTTGTGGGCGCATCACACCCTACACTACGAAGTAGAAAATATAAAACCGCTTTTATCGATGAAGCAGGGCAAGCGCTAGAACCAGCTTGTTGGATTCCGTTTTTAAAAGCACAGCGAGTCATTTTGGCTGGCGATCACATGCAACTCCCTCCTACTGTCAAATCAAACGAAGCGGCAAAACTTGGTCTTGCCGAAACACTTTTTGAAAAAGGAATCAAAAAGCATCCTTCACAATCTTCGATGCTGCAAGTGCAATACCGGATGCACGAAGACATCATGAAGTTTTCTTCCAATTATTTTTACAAGGATGAATTGGTTGCCCATGAATCTGTTCGTGCAGAGTTGTTGAGCCCCAATCAACCACCCATCGAATTCATTGATACCGCTGGTGCTGGCTACACCGAAGAGCAAGACCCAGAAACATTAAGTCGATTGAACAAAGAAGAGGCAGCCTTACTAATACGTCTTGCCGAGAAATTAATTGAGGAGATTGGCTTGGAAGATTGGCTTTCTCAAAACATCACGGTGGGCATCATTACTCCATACCGTGCTCAAGTAGATTATTTGATTCACTTAGCTGAAAGCTCTCCCTTGCTGGAACCACTACATAAATTAGTTACCATCAACACAGTCGATGCCTTTCAAGGGCAAGAGCGCGATGTGATTGCCATCAGCTTCGTGCGCAGCAATGCCAAAGGCGAGGTAGGTTTTCTCGGTGACATTCGCAGAACCAATGTGGCAATGAGCCGTGCGAAGAAAAAATTAATTATGATTGGCGATAGTGCCACGCTTGGTATGCACCCATTTTACGTGAAACTATTGGAGTATGTGCAGGGGAAAGAGTTTTATAGGAGTGTGTTTGAAGGATAAATCGTTATCCGTTGATGGTTATTGGTTATTCGGATGGAACGAACAACTACTAACGAATAACCAACAACTACCTTCTCTTCACCGCCCCCCTCACTGCCTCTGCCGTCCACGGATCTTCTGGCCAATGATGGCGTGGGTAACGCCTCTTTAGTTCACTGCGCACTTCGTGATAAATCGTTTGCCAAAAACTTTTTAAATCTTGCGTCACCTGCACAGGCTTATAGCCAGGCGATAGCAAATGGAGGATTATTTTAGTTCGTCCTTGGTTGACAGTAGGTGTTTCCAACAGCCCAAACATTTCCTGCAAGCGCACTTCTATGATGGGTGCTTGACCATTCAAAAAGTATTTTAATTGAATGAGCGAGCCGCTCGGCACTTTCAATTTCGCTGGCGCAAGATTTTCAAGTTGACTCGCCAACGCCCACGGAAGTAATCCTGAAAAAATAACATTCAAATCCAGTCGCTGAAAATCAGCTCGCTTAGATACATTGTTTAGATACGGAGCCAACCACTCCTCTGAGGTAAGTAACAAATTTTCTGTGGTCACATCAGGCCAGCCTTCATCGGGTCGCCAGGTGCGCAGGCTCATCACACGCGCCTGCCATTCGGTGTGTTCATCATCCCAATTCAATAGTGTAAAGCCCTCTTCGCGCAATGCGTCACACAAAACTTTTACTCTCACCTCTTCAGAGATTTTTGCAAGCGGTCGGGTAGACACCACTACATTGCCAATGCGTTTCTCCGTCAAAGCCACGAGCATCCCTCGCTCGGTATCCCACCGCACCGATTCTTGTTCTTGCGCTCGCGCTATCAAATCATCGAGGTGTACGGGCGCAGCCAAAAATATTTTTCCTTCGCCTTTGCTTCCCGCATCCAACTGTGCGGCACACAACCAACTTTCTCTCATCAATGGATCATGATCGGGCAAGCGCACCACACGACCGTTGGCCAACTTGTACCGCTCCCGTTGCTTATCAATTTGTTGCGCGATTCGTTCGGGATAAGCTTCCGCCAAAATTTTACCAACATCCGTATCAGCCACAATAGAATTGTCCACTTCCAATTTAAAAATCCTTCTCCATGATGTGGCCAATCGCTCGATGCGCTGCAACACATTTCTATCCGCATTCACACGCTCGCCTTTTCGCCACTTGCGCAAAATTTCTACACGCAAACTTAAATCTGCACCCGCTTCCGCAGGCAACGGGCCGCGTTCTTCCAATAGCGCAGCAACATCCGTTGCCAGCGCACGCCCCACATCAGGTGCTAGTAGTGCATGCGCAATTCTCGGATGCGTTGGCAACTTCAACATTTCCCTTCCGCGAGGTGTGATCTTATCCTCTTTCAACGCACCGAGTTCTTGCAATAATTCTTTTGCTTGATACACGGCACCTGCTGGCGGAAGCGTGATCCACATCAACTCATTTACATTTTGTATTCCCCAGTTCGCTAACTCTAACAGCAAGGGCGACAAATCTGCTTCCAAAATTTCTGGTTGACGAGTAGGTTGCAAATGCGCATGTGTATTCTCTGCCCACAAGCGATAGCACACGCCAGGCCCCAAACGACCCGCACGGCCCGCACGTTGATCGGCCGCATCGCGCGTCACGTGAATGGTTTCCAGTTTTGTCAAGCCGCTGCGAGCATCAAACCGCAGCACACGCGAGTAACCAGAGTCGATCACCGTGGTGATGCCTTCAATCGTCAATGATGTTTCAGCAATGGAAGTGGCCAGCACCACTTTGCGCATCCCTTGTGGATGCGGAAGAATGGCTTCTTGCTGTTGCTTGAAAGGCAAATCGCCATAAAGCGGCACAACCATCGCAGAATTATTTTCCGCCAACGCCTCCATCACTTTGTGTATCTCGCCCGTGCCGGGGAGAAACACCAAGAGGTCGCCCGTCTGCTCGCTCAGCGCCTTGCGCACCACACGTGTAGTAGCCATCGCGATGGAATCATCTTTATCAGCAGCTTGATATTTTATCGTAACCGAAAATTGTTTTCCTAAACTTGTAATGATCGGTGCGCGATTGAGCAGCGAAGAAATTTTTTCTCCATCCAGCGTAGCCGACATGATCAACATTTTCAAATCATCGCGCAGCACTTGTTGACTTTGATAACACAACGCCAGCGCCAAGTCGGCCTGCAAACTGCGCTCGTGAAATTCATCAAAGATCACCAGCCCCACACCTTCTAGCGAATTATCAGACTGAATCATGCGCGTGAGTATCCCCTCCGTCACCACCTCCAAGCGCGTCTTTACACTCACCACATTTTCAAAGCGGATGCGATAGCCAACCGTCTGCCCCACTTCTTCGCTAAGCAAACTCGCCAAGCGCGCGGCCACCGACCGAGCCGCCAACCTGCGCGGTTCCAACAAAATTATTTTCTTCCCCGTCAGCCACAGCTCATCCAAAAGCTCCAACGGCAACACTGTAGACTTTCCGGCCCCGGGCGGAGCCTGCAAAATCACAATAGGCTGTTGCGTCAACTTCTCTTTTACATCGCCAAGAACTTCGAGAACGGGATAAGACATAGAACAAAAATAGAGATAAGGTTTGGGTAAATAGTAAATAAAAAAAAGTGCATTATACTCGGAAGGTAGGGTCCACGCGATCGCATTATCAAGAATTAGATCAATACTGAAAAAATGCTTTTGAAAATGAAAGCAACCCTTTTTTATAGTAAAAAAATATGAATGTGATTAAACTATAATAAACCCAAATGGTATCGCTTGCATCTCAAAACGTTCGGGCCAATCAATACAGGCCTTAATGGCAAAGTAAATCTTAACAGATTTGTGTAGCTTTACCACTTAACAATTTACGTGTGAATTCTTCTCTTCTCTCCATTTCCCCAATAGATGGCCGATACGCCAAAACAACCGAATCTTTACAAAATTACTTTTCTGAATATGCACTGATTCGCTACCGTGTGCGTATTGAAGTAGAATATTTTATTGCGCTGTGCCAATGTCCGCTGCCCGAACTCGTTCAATTTCCAAAAGAGAAAGTTGAATCGCTACGGTTGATATGTAAAAATTTCAAACTAACAGATGCAGAAAAAATAAAAGAAATTGAAAAGACTACCAATCACGATGTAAAGGCAGTCGAGTACTTTCTTAAAAATGAATTTGACAGATTAAACCTCTCTAGCTACAAAGAGTTTATTCACTTTGGCCTTACCTCGCAAGATATCAACAACACAGCTACCCCGCTGCTGATCAAGGAATTTATGGACGAGGTGTATTTACCTAGTATTCATAATTTAATCGCCCTGCTCGACAAAAATGTGAATGAGTGGAGCTCTATACCTATGCTTGCCAAAACTCATGGACAGCCAGCATCGCCTACTCGACTAGGCAAAGAAATAGAAGTGTTTACAGCGCGCTTAAAAATGCAACTGACGTTGATGAAGCAAATTCCCTACTCAGCCAAATTTGGTGGTGCTACCGGAAACCTGAATGCGCATGTAGTTGCGTACCCATCTATTGATTGGCATAAATTTGCAACACAATTTGTTACAGATACGCTTGGCCTACACCGCAGCATACCTACCACGCAAATAGAGCACTATGATAATTTGGCTGCGTTATTTGATAACTTAAAAAGAATAAATATCATCTTCACCGATTACAGTCGCGATGTATGGCAATACATATCGATGAATTACTTTAAACAAAAGATAAAAGAAGGTGAAATAGGTTCATCGGCCATGCCGCACAAAGTAAACCCAATCGACTTTGAAAATGCAGAAGGAAATTTAGGATTAGCTAACGCGCTGTTTGAACATCTTTCTAATAAACTGCCCATATCACGTCTACAAAGAGATCTTACCGATTCTACTGTATTGCGAAACGTTGGTGTTCCATTAGCTCATACACTTATCGCGTTTAAGTCGCTTGAAAAAGGGATTGGCAAATTAGAATTGAATCAATCGGCTATCAATAAAGATTTAGACGAAAATTGGGCGGTAGTTGCGGAGGCTATCCAAACCATTTTACGAAGGGAGGCGTATCCCAATCCTTACGAAGCATTAAAAGAACTGACTCGAAAAAATGAAAAGATAACTCAGCAAACACTATCTGATTTTATCGATTCCTTAAGCGTAAGTGACAAACTAAAAAATGAACTAAAGAAGATTACACCTTTTAATTATACAGGATCTTAATCAATCTCAGCTGAATACAACAGTGATCTTGTTGAAAAATCGTACAACGTAAGCCTCCTTAAATTAAAATAAGAAGTCCAAAAAGACCGTAATGCTTCCACGTAACTGCGCTTGGCATTATCCTTTTCAGTAAGTGCAATATTTAAATTCGTGATGTCAATTTTACCAATCAAATAACGATTTTGAGAAACGTTGTATCGCTCGCGGGCAATATCATCTGATTTCTTCGTGATTTCTATTTGCAATCGCAATAAATCAAATTGGCGCACTTGGGTTATTATCTCTTGATCTGCAGTAACTTCTTCTTGTGCAATGGTATAATCGTTCAGCTTTTTGTTAGCAAAAGCCGTTTGCATAGCCGCCTTGTTCCTTCCCCAATTAAAGATAGGCACATTAAAACTCAAATTAAATTGCTGCTGTTCAGTGGGAGATACATATAAATCGCTAAAAGCCAAACCAACATTATTTAATCCATACGATGCCGAAAGCGTAGCATTGTTTAATCGGTTTCCCTTAGCTCGTGCCACTTCCCGGTCTGCCTCAATACGTCTTCGCTCGAAGGCGATGTAAGCAGCTCTATTCTTTCGGGCGTAAGTCAATGCCTCATCAATGTTAACTTCAAAATCAGGAATTACCTCTGGTAGAGAAAGTTCAAAAGCCTCATTATCTTTTATCCCTAAAAACGATCGTAATAGTAAGCTACTATTTTGAATATTGATTCTGGCTTGAGCGACATCTTGCTTTGACTTAAGCAATTGCAATTCTACTTGCAGTAATTTGTCTTGTGAAGTCGTGCCGATATTATATCTACCTTGCTCTATCTTAAATATAGTATCGTTGTTTGCTAAGTTGAATGATGCGATCTGTTCGTCAATTTGCGCACGAATAAACTGAAAATATAAATCGGATGCTGTTTGAGAAATGAATTCGCGTTGTTCAACAAATTCACGCTTA
Organism: Cytophagales bacterium; assembly: GCA_013298505.1. Lineage (GTDB taxonomy): Bacteria > Bacteroidota > Bacteroidia > Cytophagales > Cyclobacteriaceae > ELB16-189. The sequence continues at coordinate 6,149 of JAAFHY010000092.1, read as the reverse complement.
GATTCCTCAAACCGAAGTGGCTCGGTAAGTCGATCCCATTTATACGGATTGAACGCATACACTGGCTGATCCAGCCGAACAAAAAAGATATTGCTATTCCAAGCAGATGACTTACGGGCAATGTCACTGAAATAGTTAAGATTTGTATTTGCCGAAATAGTACCACCCGTCCAACGAAGCGGTTGGAAAAGTCCTAAATTCGCAAATGAGTTAGTCTGATTAATTGGCTGAAACGACCGAGTTCCATCGGGCTGAATAATTTGAGAGAAATTATTGTTGTAGTTCGGTGCTGTGCCAGAAATAGTAAGTTGCGGATTGTAACCGGCTCTAAAAGTTCGATACTGCCAATAACGAGTCAACTTTGAAGTCTCGTTTCGCTTAAAAGCAGGCGATTGCTCGATCGCTCTGGCAATTACTTGCTCTAAAGTAAACTTATTCTGAGCGCTGGCCGAAATACATAAAAGTAAAGCGACCGTAGCGATTATAGCGGATTTATTCATAACGTAACGATGCAATAGGGTCTTGAGATGCTGCCTTCCTTGCTGGAGCAATTCCAAAAATCAAACCAACGGTAGCTGCCACACCAAATGATAATACAATAGATGAAAAACTAATGATAGTAGGTATGCCAGCAAAAGAAGAGACCAAGTAAGCGAACATGACACCTAAAATCACTCCAATAATTCCACCGCTTACGCTAATCATTACAGCCTCAAATAAAAATTGCTGAACCACATCTTTTTTCTGTGCACCGATAGCAAGCCGTAACCCAATTTCTTTTATGCGCTCTAATACAGAAGCTAGCATGATATTCATAATGCCGATACCGCCTACCAACAATGAAATGCCTGCAATTGCCCCCAGTACATAATTAAAAATATCGTTAGTGCGTTGTTGCTGCTTAAGAAGTAATTCGGGGATTTCGATTTCATAATCGACCACCTCAAAGTGTCTACGCTTTAGCATTCGTGATATGATCTCAGCAGTAGGCTGAAGTTTCTCAGTTTTGTCTACCTGCAATACCAACCGGTCAAGTTGATGGTAGTTTTTTTTCTCCGCTTCGTTTTCGGTATTACCATTGTTCTGTCCGTTGTTAAATACAAAGCCTCTGCTATTCTGCGCGGCTAACCGAAGTGCTTCTGCGGTTATCAAATCCCTATTTCTGTATCGGATCAAGATGCTTTGCAATGGAATGTAAACGTCCATATTAAAATCGCGAATGCCGAGTTTACTGATGCTGGCTTGCGATACAACGCGCTCACTCAACACTCCTACAATAGTAAGCCAGTGCGTTCCAACTTTCATGCTTTTGCCGATGGGATTTTCGGTGGGAAAAAACCGACTCTTTAACGCAGAACCAATAATGCATACAGGTGCACCAAACCTGAGTTGCTCTTCGCTAAAAATTTTTCCGTCTATTAAATTAAAATCATAAATTTTAAAATAAGAAGGATGTACACCAACCAGTTTGGCTGATCTTCTAAATCCATTTCGGATTACGTAAGTGTCTAAAATTATTTCAGGACTTACTTCTGTAAGATCGGGCAAAACATCTTTAATGCTTTGAACATCACGAATTGTTAAACCCGGAGAAAACTTCTTCTTCTCTTTCTTCCCTACTTTTTCACTAATTTTTTCTTCCTTCTGCTCAACAATTGGTTTGATCACAATATTGTTGACTCCTACCAGCTTAATCTGATTTAGAATCTCTTGCTGTGCGCCATTTCCGATGGCCAGCATGGCGATTACGGCAGCTACACCAAATATTATTCCAAGGGCGGTCAACAATGAACGTAGCCGATTTGCGATTACCGCATCAATAGCTATGTAAAGGTTAGCTATCAATCGAGCATCAAAATACTTCTTCATCGGCTGGTTAATGATTAGGCTGTACTCTTTTTGTGGTATCCTTCGCTATCTCTTCCCTTTGTTCTTTTTTCCTTCGCTTACCATTCAACTGCGAAAGCATGGTTACATCATCGCCCTCCATTCCTAATGGTAATGAGATGTATACCTTTTCATCAGGCAATAGGCCTGCGAGTACTACGGCTTCATTCGAGTTTGTCTCACCTACAATTACTTCTTGTTTAATAGTCTTTATCCCTTCTTTTTTAAATACATATGTAATCGAATCGAATTGTGTGTGTAAACTTTCTAAAGGAATAAAAATTACATCGGTTAAAACTTGAGCGATGATCTTATTGCTGGTAGTCATAGAAGGTCGTAGTGTAGCATCTGTTCCATCTATTTCAACTAGTACCTCAAAAACTTTTGCATCAGAATTGGGTCTTTGTTCGCCAACATTAGCAACTTTGGTAACAACTCCTTTCAATCTCTTATCCGGATCAGAATCAAGACCGATTGAAACTTGTTGCCCTGGTTTTACTTTTCGCACGTCTACCTCGTTCACAAATGTTTTCGACTGCATTTTAGTTAAATCGGGAAGAGTTGCCACGGTGGGCTCCCACATTCCTATTCGTGAACCGGCTTTAATTGGTTTACCGTCCCAACCCTTCTCATAAATCACCATGCCGTCTTCGGGAGCCATAACATTAAACGATTCAAGTATTTTATTCATTCCGTCAAAATCCCCTTTCACCTTACGAAGTTCGGCTTCCACTTCACGCATCTTCTCTACGTTTTGGTTCTTCTTGATTTTATAATTTTCGAGCGCCTGCTCGTAAGCCCGGTTTGCCTTATCCAAATTAATCTCTGCTTGCTTAATCGTTGCAGGTGGTTCAAATTTTGATTGTTGAAGAATGATCTCCTTTTCTTCTGATCCGTATTTTAAATTAATCAGTTCATCACGAGCTTGTCGCATTTGCAGAGTAGTATCTAATTGAGTTTGGACAAATTTTGAATTTGCTTTTTCAAAGTCAATTTGCTTTTGATTGAACTTAGTTTGAAACTCTGACCGGTCTAGTGTGGCTACCCAATCACCTTTTTTTACAACGGTACCTTCGTCTACGATGTTTTGAAGTGTTACCTCCCAAATCTGAAACTGGCGCACCTGGCCAGGCCCCATAATCTTAACTGAATTTTTAGCTTCTAATTCGCCCGTTGTTTCTACCTCTACCCGAAACTCTCCCTTCTTCACGGCAGTTAGTATATCTGAAGAATCGCTGGCACTCGTGCCCCTAAAAACAAAAAAGCCAACGAGTACTAAAACCGTGGCTACAATGGCAATCAAGTAATTTCTCTTCATTTCGGTTAAGTTTGGTATTATGTAGTACTAGATTCTCGTTCAAAAGGTTACATACCACTTCGCTTATTTACGACCTAAATTAAATTTAATGTTCAACGCAAGCTATGTAGCGCTGTAAAACGATCAGGGCAGTCAATTATTTCTCAATTGCTGCCCTGATATCCCAACCCCACAGGATTTAGATGATCGACTTCTCAAAAAAGTTTTAACTAATTTCTTCTCCGGGCCTAGTTTTCCACCGTTCGTGCATCCAAACCCACTGCTCGGGATGTGCGCGCACAACTTTCTCTGTAAAGTCTGTGAACAACTGAGTATTCACCACAATATCCGTTTCTTCATCGCCTGAAATAACTAACGGTATTTCTGGCAAGATGTGCATTTGCTGTTGACCCTGTTCATCTAGAAAAATATAAGTTGGCACTACTGCCGCACCCGTTCGTAGTGCTAAAATAGTTGCACCTATCGGGGTAGATGCCTTCATTCCAAAAAAGTTAACAAACCTACTTTTTACTCTCGTATCTTGGTCTATTAAAATAGCAATTGAGCCACCCGACTTTAGCACTTTAAACAAGCGAACACTTTCTTTGCCACGTTCAATAGCAATGGCACCAAATGCATTCCGATATTCCCATAGCAACGCATTGAGTCGTTCGTCTTTTAATGCTGTGCCTACAATATTTGGATTAAGACCCCGCAACGCCATATTGGTAATTTGCAAATCGAATGCGCCTAGGTGAGAAGTAAGAAACATTACGCCCTTTCCTTTTGCGTGGGCTTTTTCATAATTTTCAAGCCCGTGGGTAGTTAAAAACTTCTCTAAATCAGAAAGCGACTTTACTTTTAGTGAACGCAAAATATCGCCTGCATTTTTTCCGAGCATCACAAACATTCGCTTGCTTAATTCAACAATCTCGCGTGGCGATTTTTCCCTACCATAAGCAAGCCCTAAATGAATGATAGCGCGCTCGCGTGGCTGAGGAGAGAACGCATAGGCAACTCGGCCTAGAAAACCACAGAATGAGAGCCAAACTTTACGCGGCAATAAATTAGAAGAAAAAATTAAAAATCGGATGAAGTAGTATAAGCTGGTGTATTTGATTTCTTTGCGGATGGGGCGCTTTTCCATTGTTGCGCAAAGATAATGGTAGGATTTGTAAATTTATGTGTTGTACTTCCATTAAATAAGCTCACGTATTAAAGCAAAATCAAAGTGCTACGCTATCCACATTAGAAAATAATGAAAAAATTGTACTTGATCCGCCATGCAAAATCCAGTTGGGATGATGTTGAACTTGATGATTTTGATAGGCTACTAAATAAACGAGGAGAAAAAGACGCGCCAAGAATGGGCAAGCGGCTTAGGGAAAAAAGAATTACACCCCATTTTATGATAACTAGCCCCGCTTTAAGGGCTCAAGAAACTTGCAAAATAATTGCCCACACGCTTGGCTTTCCTGAATCAAAAATAATTACCGACAAAAGATTATACCATGCAGACTCATCGAAATTGTTAGCGGTAATAAACGATATTCCTAATCACAAATCCGACACAGAAGAAGTGGTTCTACTTTTTGGGCACAATCCTGGCCTAACCGAATTTGCTAATGAGTTATTAAATCAATCCATCGTCAATATTCCAACATGTGGTATTGTCGTAGCAGCGTTGCTTTCAAAAACGTGGAAAGAAGTTACTTTTGGATGTGGGCAAATGGAGTATTTCGATTATCCTAAAAATCATTAGGATTGTAGTTAATTAGAATCTCATTTTTCGCGCAACTCCAATCACAAAATATACTCGCTCAAGTCTTTGTTCTTAATTAAACTGCTCAATTTATCTTTCACCATCTCCCGAGTCACAACTATTTCAGCAGGAGGTTTTATTTTATCAGGTACATCGAACAAAAATTCATTCAGTAGCTTACTCATTACTGTCTGCAATCTGCGTGCTCCAATATTTTCAATTTCCGCATTTACCTCAAATGCAGTTTGAGCTATCTCATCGATGGCATCGTCTTCAAATGCAACGGTAATTCCCTCGGTGAGGAAAAGCGCTTCGTACTGCTTTGTCAGCGCATTCTTTGGTTCATTTAATATTCGAATAAAATCACTTTTATTCAAGCTGTTCAGTTCCACTCGAATGGGAAAACGTCCTTGCAGTTCAGGTATCAAATCGGAAGGTTTGGAAATATGAAATGCACCAGCCGCGATGAACAGTACGTGATCTGTTTTAATTACCCCATGCTTGGTGTTGACTGTGCTTCCTTCCACAATTGGAAGTAAATCGCGCTGCACGCCTTCTCTACTCACATCCGGCCCACCACCACCTTTCTTGCTACCTCCAGATGCAATCTTGTCAATTTCGTCTATGAAAATAATGCCCGCATTTTCGGCTTTTCGTATAGCCTCTTCTTTCACCTCATCCATGTCGATTAACTTCGAGGCTTCTTCTTCTAACAAAATCTTTCGGGCTTCCGCTACTGACACTTTTCTCTTTCTTGCTTTTTTCGGCATCATGCCACTGATCATCTCTTGCAAATTCATCATCGATGCTTCATCAATCATGCCCGCACCAATCATCCCCACGCCAGGGCCACCACTTTGCTTTACATCGATTTCTATTTTGCGGTCTTCCAATTCTCCCTTCTTAATTTTCTCACGAAACAGATTGCGCGTACGTTCATTTAATTCAACATCTGAGGTGGGTACTTCTTCTGTGTCTCCATTTGGCATTTGGAAGCCTGCCGACTTACGCATCGGTGGGATGAGCGCATCGAGAATGATTTCTTCCACCGTTGTAGCAGCTTTTTCTTTCACCTCTTCTTTTTTCCTCGTCTTCACCATGTTTACGGATTGCTCTACCAAATCGCGCACCATACTTTCTACATCTCGACCCACATAGCCCACTTCTGTAAACTTGGATGCCTCTACCTTAACAAAAGGTGCA
>JAAFHY010000091.1 GCA_013298505.1 Cytophagales bacterium | reverse complement strand
TCGTCCATCAATGATTTCTCCACTAAAAGGCGGTACAGCCCATTCGCTTGCATCATTGACTTCCACGGTGTCAACATGCGAGTCAAACAAAATAGACTTTGGGCCGCTACCGATTCTGCCCAACACGTTGCCCATTTGGTCGATGATGACTTCATCAAACCCCAACGACAACATTTTCTTCTCTACGAACTTTATCGCTTCTTCTTCCTGGCCTGAGTAGCTTTTGATTTGAACTAATTGCTGAGCGAACTCCAGGATTTGTTTTTCTGTGCTACCTGACAACATGGAATAGTCAAACTAATTGCCCATCAGATTGAAGCTGTAAACGTAGAAGTTTGGGTCAACTTTAACGGAAGCTCCTTTTGAATCTAATTTCTCCACTTTAGGCTGCGTGCTCGGGTAAAGAATTTTTTCCTTCCCATCAATCGTCACCTTAATAGGCATGTCAAAAGAATTGATGCAATTCGACCACCGGTATAATAGACTTCCCTCGCGTACCCAGTATTCGAAAACCGGAACGCGAGAATCGCGCAAATATTGATCAAAGAATGCAGTCAGATTGAGCCCTGTACTTTTCGCCAGGTAGTCTTCGATTTGTTTAGTCGCCACCGTTTGGTGATAAAACTCTTTGTTCAGCCCTCGAAGTGCCTCTCTCCATTTTTCATCGTTCTGCAACCAATGCCTGAGTGTGTGCAATATGTTATTGCCCTTGCTGTACATATCCGAAGAACCTTCACTATTCACATCATAGTTACCGATCAGCGGTTTTTGATTTTGAATTCCCAATCGCACACCTCGGGTATATTCTGCGCCCGCTTCTTTTCCATAGTAGTACTCTACAAACAAACTTTCAGAATACATCGTAAATCCTTCGTGTATCCACATGTCAGCAATGTCTTTGTACGTAATGTTGTTGGCAAACCACTCGTGGCCCGACTCATGAATAATGATATAGTCCCACTTTAATCCCCATCCAGTAGAACTCAAATCTCTACCCTTATATCCACTATTAAATCCATTGCCATAGGTGACTGAACTTTGATGCTCCATGCCTAAATAAGGCACTTCCACCAATTTATAACTGTCTTCATAAAAAGGATAAGGACCAAACCAGTGTTCAAATGCCTTCATCATGCGCGGGGCGTCTTTGAAATGCACCTTAGCTTTTTCAAGATTGGATCGAAGTACCCAATAGTCCATGTCAAGCAAACCTTTTTCGCCCTGATACTTTTCAGAAAAACGAACATAGTCACCAATGTTAATATTGACACCATAGTTGTTGATGGGATTGATTACCTCCCACGAAAAGGTTTTTGTTTTGTCTTTCTCTTGTGTTTCTTTTTTGAGGCGACCGTTTGAAACAGCGATTAGATTTTTCGGAACGTTTACAGAGATCGACATTCCATTGTCGGGCTCATCGTACATATGGTCTTTGCAAGGCCACCACAAACTTGCGCCAATTCCTTGACACGATGTGGCGATGAAGGGATTGCCATTCGCGTCTTTGTTCCAAGTAAAGCCACCATCCCAGGGCGCATTTTTTGCCACATGTGGTTTGCCAGAAAATTCGATGGCAACGGTATTAATTTGCCCTTCAACTTGTTGCTTTTTTAACTTAATGAAATGAGCGTTGCCTTCGTGCTTGATTTCTAATGTCGCTCCATCCTGCGACACGCGGTCGATGGTAAGGGGCTGTTGTAAATCGATTTGAAGAACATCGTGGCTTTTTAAAACTTTATAGCGAACCAGGTTTGCTCCTTTGATGGATTGATTTTCTGGATTGACCGTAACAGACAGCTCATATTTCAAAAGATCCCACCACTGTCGTTCAGGGGTAATTGAACCACGCAGCGAATCTTGTCGTGTATAAGTGCGCGCTGAAAATAACTCTTGAGATTGGGCAGAAAAAACGAACAAACTAAAGATAAAGGCGGCTACGATACCGTATTGATTCATAGAGCATAACGTTTAAAGAACTATCAAATCTAAAACTAAGATTGATCCTTTCAAATTTGCTTTTCGACTAAATCGGGCATTGGCTGAAGCTCAGCAGTTACTTTCTGATCGGAATTCTCTGAAAAATATTTTTTTAGAAACTGATCTTTCAAATCTCGATAGGTGGCAATGCCACCAATTTTGTGCAGGCAATAGATATAAACCCACGCCAAGTCAATTTGATAAGGGAGAAATCCTGCGCGTGCACTATCTGGGTAAAGATGATGATTGTTGTGCCACTCGCCTGAGAACCAACCTGGTCTAGATTGATTGACTGAAAGATTGCTGCGATCGAAATCAATGCCATCTACGTGCTTGGCTTTGCCACCCCCATGCCCCGTGTAGTTAAATGCACGTACTAACACAAACCAAAATAAGGCTGCGCTAAAAAGCGCACATGCCAAAGCGTGGCCCCCTATCAAAAAAAACATTCCGTACCAAAACGACCAATTCAAAATCCAAAGTCCGACTGTGTAGAGCGGTGTGGCAATGGAGCCCCATTTTAAGTATTGCTGATAGCTATTGAGTTGCACACCAGTATGACTAATAAAATGAGAAACCTTTTTGTATTCTTCTTCAGTCAGTTCTTTTGCAATGGCTTGATGATTGACATCCGATAGCATGCAATACATCAATCCTGCATGGGCATTGTACGGATCGCCAGGCTTCTCCACTTTCAGATGATGTACATGGTGAGACACCACATACACCTCTTCGGGAAATGTACGCAGCGTTAAATTTTGTGTGATGAAACGCCACACCGGATGACTAAACGTAAACGCGCGGTGTGTGCTGTATCGATGAAACCACACCGTGGCAGCAGTGCTCATAATCACCATGCTATAAACGATAAAAGCAATCAGCAATGGCCACGAAAAAAACTTGAATAAAAAGAAATACAAAAACGGCAACATCGTAATGGCCATAAACCAGTTGATGAACGGTATCCAATTCTTTTTGGTCTTGAAGATGTTGATGCGCGAAAATGCTTCGGTGTATAGTCGCCACACAGAAGGTTTTACTAAGTCACCATTCTTATCTGCCCAGCCATATGAGGGCACTTGCAGTACATTGTCGATAAAAGCCATGTGAGAATAAGGTTGATAAAAGCCAATTAAAAAACAAAAGCGCCCGACCGCTCAAAGCGATCAGGCGCCCATCGATGCTTACAAGGTAGGTATTAATTTTTGCGCATCCTACGCAGTCGTTTACCGCTAATGGAATTTTCTTTTTACATTAAACCCCGATTCAAGTTGAAACGTACACATCGCATGCTCTCGATTAAAAAACTAAGAAAGAATTATGGTACCCAACACATCCTGGATGTGCCCGAACTAACGTTCGACTCAGGATTGTATTGGGTGAAGGGAGCTAATGGCTCAGGAAAATCTACGCTGTTGAAAATTATTGGGGGACTTATTCCGTTTGAAGGGGACGTACGTATTGATGATATAAACTTGCGTAAACACCCTACGGATTACCGCAGGTTGATCAACTATGTAGAAGCGGAACCACTTTATCCGCCTTATCTTACCGGTCTTGACCTAATCGCTTTTTTTGGCGCTACCAGGACGGCAAACCAGCAACAAATCGATAGGCTGATAGAAGCGTTTCATGTTGGCAGTTTCATCAAGAATCCAGTGGGCACTTACTCAAGCGGTATGGTGAAAAAACTGAGTCTTGTGTTGGCTTTTATTGGCAACCCGAGATACATTTTGTTGGACGAACCCTTGGTGACCATAGACAAAGACAGTGTACCAATACTGTATGATTTAGTAAAAACTTTCACCGTCAAAGGTGTAAATTTTATTTTCACCTCACACCAAGCGTTTGAAATAGAAGGCGCTGCTGTAAAAGAATTGGAAGTAAAAGACCAACGCATATGGGTGCTGTAATTCGTGTGCTCAACAAAGTACTGGTCAAAAAATTCTACGAACGCAACGTGGGGTTGCTCTTCTTTGTCTTCTACCTCATGTTTGGCGTAGTGGAATCCAATCAACTTGTTAGCTATCATCATGCATTGATGTTTGCTGTGCTTACTTCTCCAATATTTCTGTTAGGCGTAATGGGTGTTTGGATTTTATACAGTGCCAAATATTTACAATTGGTTTTATCTGAGTTATCTGAGCCGCACAATCAATTTTTGAAAGACTACTCACGACTATGGCAGCCACAACAATTTTGGCCGATGTTGTTTTCTATTTTTATAATGGATCAACCCGTGCTGATTTACTCAGCTTTTATTGTAGGGGTGGGAATAGCAAGTCAACTGTATTGGTCTACATTAGCCGTTTTCGTATTTCATACCGTCAAGTTAGTCGGCAGCGTATGGATTGTTTTGAATCGAATCAACTCGCTGCATGAACGAAAAAGCGTCATGCTGCTGCCGGCTATTCGATGGCCATGGAGAAAGTACTTTCCATTTTTCTACGTGGGGCATTTTACCAACCAATTGCCACTGGCACTTTTGTTTACCAAAGCGTTTTCGCTTTTTGCTATCATTGGCTTTTTGCAAATCACTACCGACCACTACGACAATCGAACCGCACTGATGGGGCTACTCTTTGGATTGATGGCGCACTCCGTGATTATTTTTGAAAGCAGACGGTTAGAAGAAACGTATTTGACCTTTGCACGAGGGCTTCCAATTTCAACGGTAAAACGGTTGGGCTATCTGTGCCTATTTTACAGTTTATTGTTATTGCCTGAATTACTGTTGCTGGTCGTCAATAAGCTGATTTGGTATGATGTTTTGCTGATAGGCATTTTTGCCACTAGCTATTTGTTGCACCAACACACCCGCCTTTACCGCCACCCGTTCAATATCGATAAACACACAACTTATACGTTTGGCCTTTTCCTTGTTTCATTCATGCTCGTATTGTTCAAACTGTTTTGGCTTGAGGCTGCGGTACTGAGCTGGTTGACTTTCTATCACTACCAACGCGACTATTATAATTTCGAAATTTCGGCATAACATTGTTCCACTTTTGATGTTTAGTGCGGTATAGCCTGTGGCCTGAAGCATGTAGCTTGAGTCCGCAGATTCACAAAAAAAAATATAGCCTCGATTATATGTTCTCCTTTTTAAAAAAAGACCCCATTCAAGCTCTCGAAAACAAACGCAAAAAATTGCTGGAAGAAGCCATGCACGTGCAGCGCTCAGGCGACCTGAAACTCTATGCAGTAAAAATGGAGGCCATCGATAAACTGGAGAAAGAAATTGAAGACCTTCGAAAAAAGTCAGCTTGACGAACTAGTCACCAAAAGCACCACTCTCTTTTGGTTAAGGAGAGACCTGCGGTTGCAGGATAACGTTGGGCTTTTTCATGCGTTGAAAGAAAACGAAAGCGTATTACCCATTTTTATTTTTGATAGCGAGATTCTTGGAAAGCTCGAAGACAAAGCCGATTTGCGCGTAGCTTTCATTCATCAATCGCTTGCGCTGATGCAGCAGCAATTGGTTGAGATGGGCAGTTCGTTGTTGGTGCTCCATGGCAATCCTACCGAAATCTTCAAAGAGTTAACTCCCAAGGCTGTTTATACCAATCACGATTACGAACCGTATGCGCGCAGCCGTGATGCACAGGTTAGAGAAATTCTGGAAAGCAAGGGCGTGGTTTTTAAAACATTTAAAGACCAAGTAGTTTTTGAAAAAGACGAAGTGACCAAAGACGATGGCAAGCCCTACACCGTGTTTACGCCTTACAGCCGAAAGTGGAAAAGCAAGTTGGATGAGGGGCCGTTGAAGAGTTATCCTACAGAAAAATATTTTGATCACTTCAAAAAAGTAAAGTCCATCGCTCTGCCCACGTTATCAGCGATTGGTTTTGAAGAAAAAGCTTTTATATTCCCAGAACGATTAGTGAAGCAATCCGTTGTAGAGCAATACGATAAACAACGAAATTTTCCAGCCATCGCAGGCACAACCAAACTAAGTGTCCATTTGCGTTTTGGAACAGTGAGCATTCGAAAACTTGCGCAAGTCGCATTGAAGAAAAATGAAACGTGGCTGAATGAATTGATTTGGCGTGATTTCTACCACATGATTTTGTGGCATTTTCCGCATGTTCAAACCAAAGCTTTCAAGCCAGCTTACGATAAAATCGATTGGCGCAACAATGAAAAGGAATTTGCCGCGTGGTGTGAAGGCAAAACCGGCTACCCGATTGTGGATGCTGGTATGCGAGAATTGAACGCCACGGGCTTTATGCACAACCGTGTGCGCATGATCACCGCCAGCTTTCTCACTAAGCATTTGCTCATTGATTGGCGCTGGGGCGAAGCCTACTTTGCCAAAAAACTATTAGACTTTGATTTGGCCGCGAACAATGGCGGCTGGCAGTGGGCTGCTAGCTCCGGCTGCGATGCAGCTCCTTACTTTCGGGTGTTCAACCCTGCACTGCAAACCGAAAAGTTCGACCCGAAATTGGAGTACATTAAAAAATGGGTGCCAGAGTTTGAGACTGCCAGCTATCCCAAACCCATTGTCGACCATAAAGTGGCGCGCGAAAGAGTGTTGAAAGTATATAAGGAGGCGTTGGGCTAGCTTCTATCAAACGATTTGTGCAAATTGAATTATGTCAAAAAGACTGAGTCAGTTTGTTTCCAAACCTAAAACGATTTTTCTCATTGATGGGCTGGGTGCGTTGGCAACAGCGTTCATCTTGTTGTTCTTATTTTGGAGATTCCCAAGATATGTTGGGATGCCTGCCAGTACGCCCTTCTCTCTCGCCATGATTGCATTTGCTTTTGCCGTGTACTCTATTTGCTGCTACCGATTTTTAAATACCAATTGGCGACCATTTTTGAAGGCAATCATGGTGGGCAATTTGCTTTATTGTTGTGTCACAATGGCATTGGTCGTTTATTACTACTCTGCAGTTACGATGATCGGGTTGACTTATTTTGCAACTGAAATCATAGTAATAGTCGGACTGGTCTTTGCTGAACTCCAGGTTTTAAAGCTGACTAGCCAAATAAAAGGACTAGCCAAATAAAGAAAGATGATTGAAGAGGTTAACTCAATCAGGATTTGATTTTAGATCAAAAATAAACCGCTCAAGCATAGGGAACCTGCCATCTAAAATAATAGTAGTAAATTTCAACTTAGTAATAATCAAAATAATATGAAATCAACCATCATTGGAATTATACTGATCGTAGTAGGTGGAATCACCGCTTGTGCTCAATCCACACCCACAACAAGCTACACAAAAGAAGAGCAAGAACTCGTTAACCTATCCAAGGATAAATTGCAGTGGATGGCCGATAAGAATGTAGAGAAGTTAGCACCGTTATTCCATGACGAATCAAAGTTTGTGCACATGAGCGGCACGTGGAAAAAAGACGAAGAATTGGAAATCATTAAAACCGGAAGAATTTGGTACAAGAAAGCTGAGGTAAAAGATGTAGCAGTAGAGTTGTTTGATGATACCGCTATTGTTTGGAGTCGGATAACACTCAATGCGGTGGTTGGGGGCAATGATGTGACTACCGAATTTACTGTAACAGAGGTGTATAAAAAGAAACGCAAAGAGTGGAAGTTGTTAGACTTAACGTTTAGTAGCGTGCGCGATACGCATGTGATTAAACATTAGTGAAATTTCTTCTGGTTTTACTTTTTAGAAAATACTGAATCTCAAACCAAGCCTTATGAGAAAGAGTTGCGCACTAGTGATTTTAATTAGTTGTTGCTATCAAAGCGCTCTCTTTGCACAACGGAAAGACAGCACATTCTTTTTTCATACTGATTTGAGTATTACCAACAATGGATTTTCGATTGTGCCGGCTTTTACACTGGGCGCGCCCGCAGCTTTTTTGGATATGCGTATGGGCAACAAGCGAATGACGTTCGAGCCGCAATTTCGGTTTGCGTTAGAAGAAGGGCGACCGTGGTCGCTTATTTTCATTTACCGATACAAGGCGATCATCAAACCAAAGTTTCAATTAGCTTTTGGAGGCCATATTCCTGGCTTAAACTATATCACACGAACTGTAGATGTAAATGGCATACAGGAACCCCTTTCTGTGGCGAGGCGTTTTCTTGCTTTGGAGATTATTCCTACCTACAAAGTTTCGCCCCACGTAAGTGTAGGCATCTACTATTTGAGAGGGCACGCCTTTCAAGAGCACGGTCCACAGAACACGAATTTTTTGTCACTGCAGGGTAACTTTACGAAAATCAAATTTGTCGGCAAGACTTATTTCAATTTCAATCCGCAAGTATTCTATTTGAAGGTAGATGAAGCCGATGGCTATTATGTAAATACATCTGCCACCTTTGGTGTATTGGGGTTTCCGATCACCATTTCAGGGATTGTAAACAAAGCAATTCAATCTTCTATTGCGGCCCGTGATTTTGATTGGAGTGCCAGTTTGGTGTACACGCTGGACAAACAGTTTGTGTTGAAAAAATAAGCACAGTTAATACTCCTGCGATAAAATAATTTATTATAAGAGTGTAAAGATACCCAATTTTCAATTTGTAACTTTATAATCGGTAATCATAGATACCAAACGATATGGCAGCATTCAACCTGGACATAAACGGAAAAAAGCAAACCGTAGATATTGATCCCAAAACTCCACTGCTCTGGGTGTTGCGAGAGCATCTGAATCTTATCGGTACGAAATACGGATGTGGCGTTGCACAGTGTGGGGCATGCACCGTTCACCTGGAAGGCAGCGCGGTGCGATCATGTTCACTGCCAGTATCAGCTGTGGCGAATAAAAAAATTACGACCATCGAAGGACTTTCTGCGAATGGCGATCATCCTGTGCAGAAAGCGTGGCTCGAGCATGATGTGGCGCAGTGTGGTTATTGCCAAACCGGCCAGATCATGACTGCGGCTGCGTTGCTAAAAACAAATCCCAATCCAAGCGATGCACAAATTGAGGCTGCGATGTCGGGTAACATTTGTCGATGCGGCACTTATCTGCGCATCAAAGAAGCCATCAAGACAGCCGCCAACCAGAAGTAAAATTCATGACCACCATTAAAGAATTAAAAATGGAAAAGATAACCTCACCAAGCAGACGATCATTTTTAAAGTCATCCGTACTGGCCAGCGGTGGCCTCATGATCAGCTTTAGTGGATTGGCGAAATTCATGCCGGATGATAAAATCAGCACGACCAATCTTGCTGAACAATGGAATGAGATAACAGGCTATATCAAAATCACTTCCGACAATCTAATCAAGATTCTTAATCCGAATCCCGAGTTTGGGCAAAACGTGATGACGTCATTGCCTATGATTGTAGCAGAAGAATTGGATGTAGACTGGCAGAAGGTAGTGATTGAAATGGGGCCGCACGACAATGTGAAACTTGGGCCACAATTTACGGGTGGAAGTAATTCTATTCGGATGTATTGGAAACCTCTTCGCGAAGCAGGCGCAGCAGCTCGTCAGATGTTACGAGAGGCCGCAGCACAAACGTGGGCTGTGTCTGTAGAAGAAGTGACGACCAAAGCGGGCATTCTCATTCATGAAAAAAGTAACAAATCAGGAACGTATGGTGAATTTGCATCGAAGGCTGCCGCCAACCCCATACCCAAAGGAGTAAAACTAAAAGAGGTAAAGAGTTTCAATACGGTGCGAAGCTCCCGTAAAAACGTGGAGGGCTTGAAAATCGTAACGGGCAAACCTCTATTTGCGTTGGATTACAAACACAAAGGCATGCTGATTGCCATGATTGAACACCCCCCAGCATTCGGCAAGAAACTAAAATCGTTTGACGCCTCTGAAGCGTTGAAGATGCCGGGCATCAAAGATGTCCTCAGCCTTCAATTATATCCAGAGGGTTACGAACAAGCTGCGTTCGACACACGCACATTTAACGATTTGCTGGTGGTGGTGGGCAACACTACATGGGAAGTGATGAATGCCCGCAAAAAACTAAAAGTAGAATGGCAACCCATCAGCGAATCGAAAGAAGTGGTTAACGGCTTTCGTGGCAAAACGGAAGTCGTCATTCCGGCTGAACCAGAAACTACCACTACGCAGTTGGCGAAGATGGCTGAGTACGCCAAGAAACCTGCACAGCAATTGCGCAAAGATGGAGACCCTGAAGCAGCATTCGCAAAGGCAGCCCAAATTTTAGAGCGCACTTACTCGGCTCCGTTTTTAGCGCACAACTGTATGGAGCCAATGAATTTCTTCGCGCACGTTACAGATGAAAAAGCGTTGTTGATTGGCCCTCATCAAGCTCCGGGTTGGATTGAACCTACGTTATCGAAAATTTTAAATCTCCCTCCCGAAAAAATCGAAATTCAAATGAGTCGTATGGGCGGAGGGTTTGGCCTCCGTGCTTATGGACATTATGTTGTTGAGGCGGCTCTGATTTCCAAAAAAGTAAAGGCGCCCGTCAAACTAGTATACAGTCGTGAAGACGATATGACGTACGGCATTTATCGCCCGATGTACACAGCAACGTATCGTGCGGCATTGGATGCCAATAAAAATTTAATTGCATTTCACGTAAAAGGTGGCGGCATACCCGAGCATCCCATTCATGCCAATCGGTTTCCAGCGGGTGCTGTTGACAACTACCTCGCGGAAGGTTGGGCGATACCATCTAATATCACCATTGGCGCGTTCCGGGCACCACGATCCAATTTCAATGCCGCAGCTGAGCAGTCTTTTTTAGATGAGTTGGCTGAGCTCATGGGCAAAGATCCTATCGATTTCAGGCTCGAGCTGTTAAAACGAGCCAAAGAAAATCCAGTAGGCAAAAACAATGAGTATGATGCCGACCGATATGCGGGTGTATTGAAGTTGGTGAAAGAAAAATCGGGATGGAATAATTCCGAAAATAAAAAGTACAGTCGTGGCGTGGCCGCTTACTTCTGTCATAATTCGTATGCTGCACATGTGGTGGATGTCGTAAAAAAAGAAGGCCAGCCATATGTGGAGCGGGTTACGAGTGCAATTGATTGTGGTGTAGTCATCAATCCCAATGCCGCTATTAATATGGTGCAAGGTGCTTTGGTGGACGGAATTGGAAATGCATTCTACGGAGGCTTAACCCACAAGGATGGTGCTTCAGAACAGAAAAATTTCAACCGCTACCGAATGATCCGCCACAAAGAAGCGCCTCAAAAAATTGATGTCCATTTTGTTGAAAACGATATTGACCCAACAGGCTTGGGCGAGCCGCCTTTTCCTCCCGTCTTTGCCGCGGTGGCTAATGCGTTGTACAAAGACACAGGCAAACGATTTTACACTCAACCGTTTGTGAATGAAGTGAAGAGCAATTCGTAGGATTTTGTCCGGTGGTTTCAAAGTAGAGGAGTTTGCCCTAAGCGAAAACAAACCTCGTAAAAACGTGTTGTTACAACATGGCAAATATACTTATCGTTGGCGCGTCTTCTGGGATTGGCGCAGCCTTGGCAAATCAACTCATAAACGAAGCGCATCAGGTTTATGGCACCTTCAATAAAAGCACCACGGCTGCAAATGGTTTCGCGAAACTGAATCCACTCAATGTGCTGGATGAAAACCCTGATTTTAGTTTTTTACCCGATACGCTTGATGGTGTAGTGTACTGTCCGGGTGCAGTGAACTTGAAACCCTTTGCGCGTATCAAGCCAGAAGATTTTATTTCTGACTATCAGTTGCAGTTGGTAGGCGCGGTAAAAGTAATACAAGCCTGTTTGCCAAAACTGAGAAATTCTGCTCAGGCATCGGTAGTTCTATTCTCGACTGTAGCCGTACAGACGGGTTTCAATTTTCATTCGCTCGTGGCTTCTTCCAAAGGCGCTGTAGAAGGATTGACCAAAGCATTGGCTGCTGAGTTTGCCCCGAAGATCAGAATGAATTGCATAGCGCCCTCCATTACTGATACGCCATTGGCCGGTACATTGTTGAACACAGACGAAAAAAAGGAAGCCAACGCACAGCGTCATCCACTCAAGAAAATTGGCAAGCCTGAAGATTTGGCCAATCTGGCGGCATTTTTACTTTCTGAAAAATCAAGTTGGATTACGGGTCAAATATTGCATGCGGATGGAGGTATGTCGAGCTTGAAGGTGTAGCTGATTGATGACATGAAACGTCCTTGGAATCTCGCTAACATTCCGGTTTACAGTCTGGCTACCTACGATGGCGATAAAGTAAATATGAACGTCTGCACGTATGTCTCGGCTGTGAGTATGACACCGAAACGCTACATGGTAGCCGTGTACCACAGCACCCAATCGTTAGAAAATATTCTTCAGAGTAAAATTGCTGTACTTCAAGTGCTAGGAAAACAACACGTATCGTTAGTGAACATGCTAGGCAAAAAGAGTGGCTTTCACTACAACAAGGAAACCTATTTGACCAAGAAAAAACAATTGACCCTGTGGCACGATAGAAAAGTGTTGGTCAACTGCGCGGGGTTAATGGAGCTAGAAAAAATCTGGGCAAAAGAAGCT
>JAAFHY010000090.1 GCA_013298505.1 Cytophagales bacterium | reverse complement strand
CAACCCCAGAGATTAATCGTTATTTCTATGGACAGATATCAGTAATTATGATGATGATTTGTATGTCGATTATTTTTTTGCCGTGGATAGTAGATTCATTTGTTCAAAAAAGCAGTTATGCTAAATCGCTGAAGTATGTACCATACGTAGCTGTTATTTTTATTTTTCGCACAACGCGCTTGTATTTTGTACTTCCGTATAATATCTTAAAGAAGATGCAGAGGCTCACGGTTCTTAATTTTTTTGTTTCTCTTACAAAGATTGTGCTTATGATAGGGCTTATTTTGAAATGGCAACTTTTTGGAGTAATAGTGTCTTCTGCTTTGGCCTATTCGATCGAAATGCTTCTTTTGTGGTATTATCTGAAGAATGATTATACAATGAAGTTTAATTTGTTTAAGTTAATGATAGCCCCAATCTCATTGTTTCTTTTTGTTGTAGGTATAGAGCCATTTTTCGGAACCCCATACCCAATCTTATGCCATTTGGGATATGCACTTTTTTGTGCAATGCTGTTATGGTTTTCATATCGTAACGAATTGAAACTAATAACTCCTTCTAAATTGTTTAAGATTCAGTAAACTATGCCAGGATTTGTAGGGGTTTGCAGTCGTGAGTTGATCGTATCTGAAGGGTCGCTAGATAAAGCGGTAAACGCTACCATTTATTCAGCAGACACCTCTGCCAAGAAAGTTTATGCGGATGACCATTTGATTCTAAAAAGATCGTTTATGAACTTTTTAGAGGTAGGTGGTATGGAGGCTCAAATAAAGGATTTATACATATGGGTAGATGGTGAGATCTATAACACCGAAGAATTTCGGACGCAAATAAATAAGCCATTTGCGGAGGCTATGCTTTATAGCTATACCCAAAACTCACTTCCTGATTTTTTAACAAAGGTTGATGGGATTTTTATTGCTATTATTTATGATTTACGAAAGCATCAACTTCAAATTATCACAGATCGCTACGGCTTAAAACCCTTTTATCTTTCTCAACGAAACAATTGCTTGATGCTCGCATCAGAGCTAAAGTGCTTTCCTTTTATGGAGTCGTTTACGTTTCGGATTCGAAAAGATGTGATAGATTGCTTTATAAAGCTGCAGCATTTTATGGGAACTGCTACATGGTTTGAAGGTGTAGACGTTACTGTTCCATCCACCATTTACACTTACTCTCTGCTGACTGATTCTTTAACCAAGAGCCGTTACTGGTCATGGGGTTCAGTGAAGAGTTCGCGCTCCTCTATCAAATCTGCTGTAGAGGAATTGTCTTTTTTGCTGGACAAATCGATTAAAGCACGTGCTTTTGGAAAATATAAGGTTGGCGTAGCGCTTAGTGGTGGTTTTGACTCCAGAGCAATTCTTGCAGCTACTTATAGAAATAAACCAGTTACCTACACTTTTGGGATTAAAGAAAGTGCTGATGTGAAAATAGCGAAGAGCATTGCAGCAATGGCCGGGGTTGAACATACTCATTTTGATATGTATGTAGACGATTGGCTAAGGAGCCGCTTTAGTGGTATTTGGAAGACAGATGGTATGCTCAATATGTACCACATGCATTACTCTCACTTAATGAATGAGATACCGAAAATCATGGACGTTAATTTAAGTGGGTTTCTAGGAGATGCGGTGATTGGAGGGACTTACTTAGCAAGAAAAGGCAAGCCATTTTTAAATACCCGTATCACCAAAGACATTGCACGGAAATACTATGGAGATTACTTTGAATTTTGCGATACAAGTGACAGTTTTTTTGATATAGATAAAATCGATCCGTATTTGTTTTATAACCGAGGAAGAAGAATGATTGGGCTGGGTGCAGAAGAAGCAAATAAAACCATTCATCAGCGGCTTCCTTTCATGGATATTAGACTGATGGATTTTTCGTACTCACTTCCCGATGAGTTTAGAAAAAACAGTAGGGTATACCATCAGGCTCTTCTACTTCAATATCCAGAATTCTTTAAGGAAATACCTCATGCCACATCAGGAGTCCCAATCTCTATTGATCCTTCTATTTTTCATGTAAGCAAGAGACTATATCACCGCCTAGTATGGATAGCGAAATTTAAGTTAGGGATTGCAACATCTTTTACAGATGTGCATAACTGGATAAAGGAGCCGCTAACAGCGCAGTTTATTCGTGAGATTCTCAATCCAAAAAACGCACTCTATCCCAATTATACAAAGACTAATTTTGTTGAAGCCTATTTGCAACCTCATCTTTCAGGTAAAGAGAGTAATGCAAAGCAAGTTATGGGTGCTTTGACCATGGAGATTTGGCTCCAACAAGTTATTAACAAAAAATATTTAGATAATTTCCCACAATCAAAATGAAAAAGAAGAAAGTCATCATACTTGGTGGACTTGGGTTCATTGGAAAAAACTTATATCACAGCTTGCTTGCGGATAATCATAATGTCTCTATTTTAACTGATACAATTTCGGAATCAGATGATTTCATTACTCCCCAAATACGTGAGAGTATAATTGTAGGCAGTATACTTGATAGCAATTTTATGGATCAAGCATTAGTAGGATATGATGTTATCTTTTCTTTGGCTGGCAGTTCAGGTGCATCGGATAGCATAAAAGATCCGTACACAGATTTAGATACAAATTTGAGAGGTCACCTGAATATCTTAGAAGCGTGCCGAAGGAATAATCCAACGGCTCTATTGATTTTCCCTTCGAGTAGACTAGTATATGGAAAACCCGAAACCAACCTTGTAAATGAAAAACACCCGTTGAAGCCTGACTCAATCTATGCGATCCATAAGCATACAACCGAACAGTATTATCTTTTGTATCAAAGACTTTACGGGATTAGCTGTATTATTTATAGAATATCAAACCCATTTGGCCCATATCAAAAATTTGGGAGCAACCATTACGGAATTTTAAACTGGTTCATACATAAGGCGATTAATCATGAAGCAATTGAAATCTATGGTGATGGAGCTC
Organism: Cytophagales bacterium; assembly: GCA_013298505.1. GTDB lineage: Bacteria > Bacteroidota > Bacteroidia > Cytophagales > Cyclobacteriaceae > ELB16-189. Next base: position 9,501 of record JAAFHY010000090.1, on the reverse strand, counting down.
AAAAGAGAGATTTTATTTATATCGATGATTTGATAAATCTACTTAAGCTTTCTATGGACAACGTTAAATTAGTAGGCAGAGTTTTTAACGTTGGCTACGGAAAAGGTATCTCGTTGAAGCAATCGGTAGAGACCATTGCGAAATTTATTCCTGATACTAAGTTTGTATTTAAACCCTGGCCAAAATTGGATAAACAGATTGAAACCGGTGACTATGTTTCGGATATTAGATTATTGAAACAAGAAGTCGGTTGGGAGCCAAAGACAAGTTTTGAAGAAGGAGTACAAATGACCATCAATTTTTATGACAAAAGCTCAAGATGATCTAACTCATTGTGCTCACTACGCATCTAGGTACTTGCCTTTAACTGAAAATTGGATTTATCGATTACTGATTAATCATAAAAATTATAAACCTTTGTTCTTAACAAGGAAGAAAGAAAACCTTTCTTTATTTCCCATATCCGACATATGTAGTCTCGATGATTTTAGCAAAACAAGACAGTATGTTGAGATTTTATTGTTTCGCATTCTAGGTTACTTCGTCTTTTTTAGAAAAGTATGTGAGCAAAATAAAATCCAAATCTTACACATTCACTTTGGCTATCATGGAGTGAAAATGATCGAGCTGAGTCAAAAATTACAGATCCCAATGATTTGTAGTTTTTATGGAGATGACGCATTTGCGCATAACGATATTAAAAAAGCAAGAAAGAAGTATGAAAGGCTGTTTAAAGAAGCCAATAAGATTCTGGTATTAGGTCCTTACATGAGGTCTCATGTAACAAAACTAGGATGTGCTGAAGATAAAATTTTAATTCACCATCTGGGAATTGATGTTGAAAAAATAAAATATAAAAAAAGAGTCATTGCAGAGAATGACAAAATTAGGTTTCTGATTGCTTCAAGTTTCGTTAAGAAGAAAGGGATTGATTTAGCCATAAAGGCATTATCCGAATTCAAAGATAGGTATCATTTTTCTTTGGATATAATTGGAGATGGTTTACTAAAGCCCCAAATCGTAAATGTTATTGATCTAACTGGAATGGAAGATAGAGTCAAGCTTCATGGCTATAGACCCTATAATTATTTTATTGAATTAGCTTATGAGTGTGATGTTTTCATTCAGGCTAGCTTAACCACGGACGATAATAGAAAGGAAGGCACTCCAATGGCTATTGTGGATGCGATGGCAACTGGGATGGCTGTTATTTCAACAAAACACTCTGACATACCAGAAATTGTGATAGATAACGAAACTGGTTACTTGGCTGAAGAGAATGACATTGAGAGCCTTAAGTCCTGTATTCAAAAAGTATTTGATTGCCCAGACAAAATTGAGTCTCTTAGTTTAAACGGTAGGCTACGAGTGGAGAAAGAATTTAATGCTAAAACTCAAACCTTAAAACTAGAAGAGTATTATGCTGAATTAATTGCTAAGAATAATAAACCTTTCGGATCACACTAGAGATCTTGATTTATAAAAACCAAGTTTTCTCCCCTAATAGAACATTCAAAGTTATAGTTTGCCAATGCGCTAAAGACAGCTTGAGAACATCCGCTTTTCATTCGATCATGGAGTTCTATGATTAAGCATTTTGTTAGAGGTAGCCATTTATCGGTCTCAACGGAAAACACTTCTTTTTCGCTTCCTTCAATATCAATTTTAAGTATATCAATTGCGGTTAGATTATATCTTTGAATCAGCGCGACCAATGTTGTTGAATTCATTGAAGTTGGTGAATTAATAGACGGACTATCTTCAACGATATAGCCTCTTACACCATATCCTTTGTCAACAACTTCAATCGTACCTTCTTTATTCCACAATGCAGCCTGAATCGGTTTTATTCTAGGCGTGTTAATTGAATTTCTTTTTAAGTAGTTGAAGTTTTCTTTGTCTGGTTCTAACGAAAAAATAGTTGCGGAAGGATGTTGTTTTGCGAAAAAAAGAGATGTAAACCCGATATTGGCTCCTGCATCTATGATAACTATAGGATTGGTAACAGAGACAGCATATTCTTCTCTGAAAAAGATCTCCCGAAATGTATCGATGTCTGCGGTGTTAGGCCTATAATAAATAGGTTGATTTAAGCCAGGTAGAAATATTTTTTTTGACTTCACTACTTTAACTCGGAGATAGATAGGAAGACCGTAAGTCCAGCCAAATTTTTTCAAGCAGAGGAAAAAAAATTGAAACATGATTTAAGGTAAGTTTTACTTATTTTTCAACAACCATAAAATAACCAAGAGGGTAGGTAATGCCTGAGTTGGATGATTTTCTTTTTCCCCAACTAGTATTTATAAAAAACCAGCAAAGCCGCTGAACTAAATTGCAGCATCCTTTTCCAATGAAAGGAATTTTAATCAAATTCTTTGCGATGATGTCAGCAAAGATTACTGGCAAGCCACCAAAATTTTTTAGTTCTAATACTTTCAGATTATTCTTAACTGCAAAGTTCTTTAATGCAAACTCAGTATACCTAAAGTAATCATGAGGTGCTTCATGGATTTTATAGAAAAATGGAACGCTCAATATAATTCGGCCACCGGGTGTTAAGATACGCTTCATTTCAGACCAAGTTAGTTCTGGATTGGCAATATGTTCTAAAACTTCTGAAATGATAATAGTGTCAAAGCGAGCATCTGGAAACGGAAATGGTTGATTCAAATCGCATTCTAAGTCAAGGTATTTATTTTTGTGAGTTGAGTTGGGCCAATCTACACAAGTAATTTCACTAGCTAAGTCTTTATAAAGTTCATAAAAGGGAACAGTTCCACAGCCCAAATCAATCAACTTTCCGGTAACGTACTTACGAAGATATTCTTGATAGAAAGAGGCAGTAATATCTGCCATCAATCTAGAGGAGATTGTTAAAAATTTGTGATTTCTCGAACCTCTCAGTTTGTTGTTTCGGAATTCGTACTTAGTGGGTATCCATTGGTCTATATTCTTCATTCCCCATCTATTGTTTATTAACACTGCTTTTGGTTAATGCTGAATAAAAGCTCACGAGTTTTTTTTGTTCATGTTCCCAATTCATTGTTCCTTCTGTAGTAGCCTTTACTCCATTGCTGCCCAGCTGTTTTTGTAATTCTTTGTTTGGGTATAGATTTTTTATCTTCTCAGCCAAGTCATGTGCATTATCCGCATCGAAAATGACTCCAGAATTCGCAGCACTCACGATTCTTTTTAATGGAGCGCACGAACTGACAATTAAGGGTTTGCCTACCATCATCGCTTGAAACAATTTGTGTGGTACCGTATTATCGGTATGTCGGGTTGACTTATGTGGAATAATATTGGCATCTGCATATTTCATAAATGAGTAAAATTTTTGAAAGGGCTGGCGGCCAAGGAAAAGTACCCTGTCTTTTACATCATACTTGATGGTCAAATTCTTTAAGAAATTCATAACAGGATCGCTTCCTGAACCAACAATCACGAAGATTACTTCAGGTTGATTCTTTAATAACCCCATAGCTTCAATAACAGTATCTACACCACGATGTGGGCCAATGTTGCCAGAATAAGTGATAATGAACTTACCATTGAATGCGTTGTAGATGGATGGATCAAGCGGTTGGTCAAGAAAGGATTTGTCTTCCATATTTGAAACGACCGTTACTTTTTCATTTGCGATGGAGTAATCAACTAGAAGCCTCTCTTTCATTTCATCGACAACAGCTATAATATAATTGCATTCTTGTGAGGCTTGCTTCTCCAACTTAGTCCATCGCTCTGCGTTCATAAAAATTTTATTTTTCAAACGAGCGATAGGATTTTTTTTCCAAGCGAACCAGACCCGCAATGCGTCTGGATAGTTTTCATGAAAGTCTAGGACTACTGGAATCTGGGTCTTTTTCCTAATCGAAAGTGCTGTGCCCGATAAGGGTAAATCATGTACATGCAAAGCTTTGATAGAATTTTTTTTTATCCAGTTAGGAATGGTTCTTTTGAAGATGGGGTGAATGAAAATGGAAGCCATTATAACATCCCAGAAAGCGAGTTGCACATTGCTGGTGCCAGCATAAAGCCGCTGAACTAATAGCCCATTTATTCGTTCCTCTTTTTTTTCTCCAGCTCGCCTTAAACACAAAAGACAGACATTGAACCCCGAAGCCAACAAAGCATCTGTCTCCTTTTTGATTCGCACATCACTCGGATAAGGAGCATTCAACAACATTCCAATGGTCATGGCTATTCGGTCAATTTCGTTTAATTTGCCACAAAGAAAGTAATTTTTTAACCAAGGCAAGAAGTGAAAATTACCATTGTAGCAGGAGCACGGCCGAATTTCATGAAAATAGCTCCCATCATTCGGGCTATTGATGATCGCAATCGTCATAACAAAAAGCTGATCTCTTTTCGATTAGTTCATACTGGCCAACATTACGATGAAAGACTCAGCAAAATCTTTTTTCAGGAATTGGGCTTGCCAGAACCTGACATTAACTTAGGGGTTGGATCAGGAACCCAAGCAGAGCAAACGGCCAAGATTATGATCGAATTTGAAAAGGATTTGATTCAGAATCCCACCGATTTAGTAATAGTAGTGGGCGATGTAACATCAACTATGGCCTGCACCATCGTAGCAAAGAAACTGAACACGAAAGTGGCTCACGTAGAGGGTGGTATTCGATCGTTTGATATGACCATGCCTGAAGAGGTAAATAGAATTGTAACCGACTCGTTGGCAGATTACTTTTTCACCACTACCTCAATTGCAAGCGAAAATCTGAAAAATAGTGGAGTAAAGGAGAATCAGATTTTTTTTGTTGGCAACACCATGATTGATTCACTTTACTTCAGTTTGGATAGACTAAAGAGACCTAAGGTGTTGGATGAAATTCCAAACGTTAACAATAGTTATTTTGTGTTAACCTTGCATAGACCATCCAATGTTGATGATGCAAATAAATTGTGGAGCATCTTAAAAGCTATTGATCAACACGTGAGTAAGTCAGTGCTATTTCCAGTTCATCCGCGCACAATGAAAAACCTTAGAGTATTTTTAAATGATTTAAGAAACATCAAATTGATTGAGCCTTTAAGTTATTTTGAATTTATTTATCTGTTGAAAGGCTCAACAGGTGTAATAACTGATTCGGGAGGCGTGCAAGAAGAAACAACCGTACTCGGTATACCTTGTGTTACCCTTCGGATGAATACAGAAAGACCTGAGACCGTTTTAATTGGTAGTAATGAACTTATTGGAGACGACCTAAATAAACTCAAACTCGCTTTAACCAAAATTGAAACTGGCCACTGGAAGCGAGGTGCTATACCTAATCTTTGGGATGGAAGCGCAGCAAAGAGAATAGTAGATGTTTTAGCTACTCTTAATTGAAGGATTTTTTGAAATCATACGATCTTCTTATTTCGATAGAATAAGCTTCCTTCTCGGGTTCTCATTCAAAAACCCTTCCCACGATTTAGATTTGTTTTTTACTACCCCATTTTGATAATGATGGCACACGGCCACGGCCAGTGCATCGGTAGCATCTAGTAGCTTGGGCAATTCTTTTATAGAAAATAGTTGCATGAGCATGCGAGCTACTTGCTCTTTGCTTGCATTCCCATTTCCGGTAACGGATTGTTTTACTTTTTTTGGGGCGTACTCAGTAATAGGCACTTCGCGGTAAAGGGCTGCGGCCATGGCCACGCCCTGTGCGCGGCCGAGCTTCAGCATTGACTGAATGTTTTTTCCAAAGAAGGGTGCCTCTAACGCAACTTCATCGGGGTGGTATTCATCGACAAGAGCCAACACTCTTTCAAAAATCTTTTTTAGTTTTAACTCATGTGCTCCAAACTTGCCCATATTGATTACCCCAAACTGAATCAGTGAAAGTTTATGGCCTTTAATCTGCACTAGCCCATAGCCCATGATATTGGTGCCTGGGTCTAACCCTAAAATAATTTTCTCTTTAACAGCTTTTTTCTCCATTTTGCCTCGCAAGTTAAGATGGAATAATGGAAGAATATAGGGGTAAGGAATCAGAATTTAGAATAGCCTTACCTATCTTCTAACTTCTGACTTCTAACTTCTTTTTAAATCACAGTTTAGGAATGACCCTCTATTTTTTTATCGTATTTGGATTTTACTTTTCGTTGCTCATTGCACTATGGGTTGGTTGGCAACTTACGTTTGAGAAGCCCGAACAAAAAAGAGAGACTGATTCCGTTTATCTTTCGGTGATTGTTCCGTATTGCAATGAACAAGCAAACCTAAAACCGTTGGTACAATCGCTGCTCGCACAAAACTATCCCAAGGAGCAAGTAGAAATAATTTTTGTGAATGATCACTCTACGGATGATTCTTTTACCCTGTTGAACGAGTTGACTGCTGGTTTTGCTCATGTTAAGAATCTTAGTCTGCCAGAAGTCGCTACCGGTAAGAAACGAGCGTTGACATTGGGAATACAAGCTGCTTCTCACGGGGTAATTATTACTACCGATGCCGATTGTGTTCATGATCCTGAATGGCTTGCATCAATTGCAAGCTCCTTCCAATCAAGCGATTGCGTAATGGCAGTAGGAGGGGTGCGCATTGAACCGAGTGCTAGTTTGTTTGCTCGGCTGCAAGCACTAGAATTTACCAGTCTTATTGGCACTACCGCAGGCACTCTCTTTTATAAGCGGCCTACTATGTGCAATGGAGCCAATCTTGCTTTTAGGAAGTCTGCATTTTTAGAGGTGAGTGGCTATGATGGTAACTTAGAAATTGCGAGTGGTGACGATGAATTTTTGATGCGGAAAATTGATAAGCGTTTTCCGAGAGGTATTGTTTTTTTAACAGAGAAGAAATCGGTTGTAACAACACGATCTGCTTCTACTCTAAACGAATTTTTCCAGCAGCGCATTCGTTGGGCATCGAAATGGAGTACTAATCCCTCTTTGGCCACTAAGCTATTGGCTGTGTTTATTTTTTTATTTCAATTTAGTTATGTCTTGTTGCCCATTGTTGGGTTGCTGGGATGGCTTGCGCCAAAGAGTTTATCATTATTGGTTGTCACAAAACTCGCGTTAGAGTTTCTTTTTCTATATCAGGTTTCATTTTTTTTACAGATTCGGTGGCGATGGATCCCCTTCTTGTTGCTACAAGTACTTTATCCATTTTATGTTATGTGGGTGGGGCTTAAAGCCCAAGGTCACTCGGTTAGATGGAAAGATCGGGTGGTTTAATGCCGATTAGTTTTACGAGTTATCTCTCACCCTAATAAACTATCAAGTCAACACAACTTACTAATTCCCTCTCCCTTGGGAGAGGGGAAGGTGATTTATGCGTTAACAAATAGCTTTTGAGGGGTGAGGGGTTCGCCCATGTATTCTCCAAAACAGTTTACACACCTGTTTAATACTTAACGCAAGGTACGTCCTTATTTACTATTTTTACACTTTAGCCATGCCAGAGAAAGCCCTACGTAAATTAATTGAGAAAAAAGAACTTGAGCTAAATGCGTTGTTGGAAATCACCCAATCCATCAATAGCAACGTGCCCGAAGATTCGCTTTATAAAATTTTCAATTTCACCCTACGCTCAAACTTAGAAATTAAGAAACTGGCTTTGTTTGTTTATGACGATGTGTGGAATTGTAAAGTAAACTTTGGCACTGTAAAGAATTTCACCAAAAATAAACTTGACGATCGGTTCAAATTAATTAAGAGAATACACCAACTAGCAGAATTCGAAGAATGCGATTTTCATGAATTCGATTTAGTGGTGCCCATTTCGCACAAAGGCGAAACATTGGCATTGGTTTTTGTGGGTGGCTTTAACAACGATCACCCCAACCACGAGCAAGACGAAGGACTAAAGTTCATTCAAGCCCTCAGCAACATTATTATAGTTGCCATCGAAAATAAGAAGCTGGCTCGAAAGCAATTACAGCAAGAAGCATTTCGCAAAGAGTTAGAAATTGCCAGCGATGTGCAGCAGTTTTTGTTTCCGAAAAAACTGCCCAACACCGATCATCTAAAAATTGAAGCTAGTTATTTACCACACGATATAATTGGTGGCGATTATTACGACTACATCCCAATCAACAAAAATCAGTTTTTAATATGTGTTGCCGATGTAAGTGGTAAAGGAATTCCGGCTGCATTGATGATGTCTAACTTTCAAGCTTCGCTTAGAACGCTGCTGCGGCAAACCCCCAACTTAACCGAAATAGTTGAGGCACTGAATTTTCAGGTGCTCGACAATACCAAAGGCGAGAAGTTTATCACTTTTTTTGGTGCTATCTACGACATTAATCTTCGTACCATGGTATACGTAAATGCAGGCCATAACCCACCGTTGCTCTATGACAATAAGCACGGACTGCGCCTGCTCGAAGATGGCTCTACCGTATTGGGCGCTATGCATCCGCTGCCATTTATTAACGAGGGTTTTATCACAGACCTAGAAGAGTTTACGCTGCTTGCTTATACCGATGGACTTACGGAAACAGCCAACGAGCAAGAAGAAGAATTTGGCCCCAAAGCGTTGGCCGATTATTTTGAAATGAATCACGCGAAAGCGTTGAGTACCATTCACCAAGATATTATTGTGAGTTTAGATGGATTTAAAGGCAAGAATGGCTATCGTGATGATATCACCTTGTTAACATGCCGAGTTGAGTAATGATTTGTCATCAATTAAATCGAAAGCAGAAGTACCTACTCCTAATTCCAGCCTTGTGGGCAAGCGTTTTTGATATCGCAATCACAATTACTCATCAGCCAAAAGAATATTGGAATGGCGATTTGAATGCATCTAACGAAGGTAACCCCATGGGTAAATTCATGATGACGAGCCACGTGTCGGGTATTTTTGTTATATCGATTGTCTGGTTGGCTGTAATCGTTCTGTTGGGATATTATTTACCGATGAGAATCGCGAGGATTTTTCTTGTTTTTGTATTGATAGCCCATAGTTCGGCTGTATCTACATGGATTAGCCCCCGATATGGATTTTGGGCAGTTATTTTTTTGATGATTTTTAATTCAGTATTATTTTGTGTGGTGGATGAATGGGTAAGTAAAGATATTAGTTTAAAAATCACAATTCAAAAATTATAAATGCTCTTGTTTCGAACACCCGCTATTCTTTCGTGGATTTTCCCCAACTTGATTTGGCATATACATACAAATTCAAAAGAATTGTTTTTAACGTTCGATGATGGCCCTATTCCCGGTCCAACAGAATTTGTATTAGATACACTTAATACGTACAACGCAAAAGCTACCTTTTTTTGTATTGGCGATAACATTGGTAAACACCCAGATTTGTTTAATCGAATCCTTCAGAGTGGACATGGAATTGGCAACCACACATTTAATCACTTGCGTGGATGGGGAACTTCGACTGAAAAGTATGTGAATAATGTAAATCAATGCGAGCGCGAGATCGAATTCCGAAAACGAACAACCAACAACGAACAACCAACAACGATTAATCAGCAAACGCAAAGCAAAAAACTTTTTCGCCCGCCTTACGGCAGAATCAGAGGTAAACAA
>JAAFHY010000009.1 GCA_013298505.1 Cytophagales bacterium | reverse complement strand
GCACAGGTCTGTCCTATCTCATCTCGAATCGCTCCGAGACTCGATCATTCAAACCAAAAATAACCGATCTATCTCGGTCATCTCTAGCCTATCTCCGCTTTCCTTACAATCTGTTCAATGAACGTTTTGATTTTGTTAGAACTCACTCTAACCTTAATCAATTGTGCGGTGATCTCTATTCATAAGAAGACCAAATCTCGCTTTAAAAGCCCATTTCGTTAAATGGGAGTGCAAAGGTAATGGTTGAATGAGTTTATGCAAATAGTTGCACAAAAGTTTTTTGACATGGTGGTTGCTAGACACTTATTATGATTGGTTATCAACGAGTTATCGTAGGTAAAAAAAATGATTTTTTTTATTAAAAAAGCGACTTGGATGTTACAGAGTCGATTTTTTACCACAGACTAAGCCAGCGACTACTAAAAAATCTTAAGGTCGTTTTTTAAAGAGAGGGACTGTGCTACAAGGCTCACCAAACATAATGCTTGCAGCGATGGGCAGTAGACGACTACTCACTTCGGCATAAATAGTGGTTGGGACTTCTATTTTGCTACAGCCTTTTATAACAACCCTTGCTTGATTGTATACTTGCCAATCAAGTTGATCTAATTTTTCACGATAAAGTTGGGTATCGAGTTCTTGAAGGGATCCAACGATTTGCTTGTGGACGTAAGGTTGAAGAGCAATTGCTATCAGCATATATGCCCAAGTAGGGACGATAGCATCTGCCGAACAGCTTACTGCAACACTTTTATTTTTATATTGACTCCAATCGTGCTGTTTTATGATTTGTCTGAATTCCTTTTCTTTTAACACCAGCTCTTGGAAAAGCCAACCTTTAATGTCTATCAAAGCTCGCTCTGAAGTATCGTGCAATAGCTCAAGATCAAATAGGAGGATTTTGCTATTTGCAACTCTGTTATTTATTAATCCAGATTGCAAAGGATCGTTGTCGTTTTGATTTTCCATATTTAAAGAAGCCAACAGATTTAACTCAAATTTGGTTTTTGAACATGAAATCTTTTAAGTAATAAGGTTCAAATTGGGTAACGTCTACGAAATCGGAATTCTGCCATTTTGCAAACCCCATTTCACCGAGCTTATCGGCTTGAGGTACTATACCTTGCATAAAGTTAGCATTTGGCTGATTGATTATCGTTTTACATTTATCGGAACCATCACCAAAAAAAACTACTTGGTTTTTGAAATACATAGAGAAACTTTCGGCATTAATAATTTTTGCCTGAGTGGGTTCAATCTGATTCAATTGAGTATCGAGCAACATACAATACACTTCGTGTCTTCGCGCGTCTAACATTGGGCACAGTAGTGTGCTTTCCACAAGATTATTACCGTGCCATATTTTAAACTGGTATGCGAGCAGCTCTAAAGTATTTATTGCGATAAGTGGAATATTGAGTGCGAAGCAAATGCCTTTTGCGGTGGCCACGCCAATGCGCAAGCCTGTATATGACCCTGGACCTTCAGATACTATTACTCCGCTTAAATCTGCAATGCTCTTTTTTGCTTCAGCAAATACAGCATCAATCATGGGCATGATTTGAGTAGCAGTAGTTCGCGGAATCCGATTCTCTCGAGCTGCAACTAATTGGCTTTGATCATGCAATGCTACCGAACAAACAGAGGTAGCTGATTCAATAGAGAGTAATAGCGGCATTAATTCGGTGAGAGAAGTTTTTTATAACTCAATTGATCTTTTAAAAACTTCTTTGCCTCCAGTATTTCTCGATCGCGATGAAGGGTGGCTTCTACTTGACCTACCGACAATTTATAGTGAAAGCCTATTTGCTCTTCCAAAATTGCCGATAGCTCTGCTTTAAACCGAAGCAAGTCCGTTTCTCTGTGTTGACCAATTTTATTTTGCAACTCTGTCAGAATTGGTTTAAGGTCATCGGCATATTTTTCTTCTCTTGCTGAGTTTAAAAGATCGTTTGTGCGTTTTTCCAAATCGCTGGAGTGTTTAAACTTTTGTTCTTTTACCCAATCTGTAAAACTTTTGTAATCTGCATCTGATAACTTATAGTCAACGAGTGAAGCGGGGGCAGTTGGGTGCTCTCCACAATACTTACTCGCGAATTCAAAAATATAACCTGCGTTACCTAGTTCGATTACTATGCTACTAAGTTCGTCATGTTTAATTACCAAATCGGGATCTAAGCCCGCTCCATCAAAAACTTTTCTACCCCTTTTAGTTTTAAACTCTCTCTTTAGCGAGTCTGGAAATTTTTCAACGCTTCCGTCTGTTCTTCGATGCGCATAGTCGATGGCTTGAATGCAGCGCCCACTTGGTATGTAATACTTTGCTGTGGTTATTTTAACCTGAGCGTTGTATGCAATCTGCTTGGTGGTTTGCACGAGGCCTTTACCAAATGTTTTTTGCCCTACCAAAATTGCCCGATCGTAGTCTTGCAGCGAACCAGCCACAATCTCTGATGCCGAAGCACTGCCTCCACTAATCAATACAACCATTGGCATTTCGGTATCAATGGGATTGTTGAGTGTTTGATATGTTTTATTTGACTCGGGAACTTTGCCCTTGGTAGAAACCACTTCTAACCCTTTCGGGATAAACGCATTTACAATGTTAACTGCCTCGAGCAACGATCCACCCGGATTATCTCTTAGATCTAAGATCAAACTTTTTGCGCCCTTCGTTTTAAGGTCTTTCAACGCATCAATAACCTCTTTGCTCGCTCCGGGAGTAAATTCGTCCAACTTAATGTAAGCAACTTCAGCATCGAGAATGCCTTGGTAAACAATATTGGAGATTTTTATTTTTTCGCGAATCAGCTTGACCTTGATATTTTCTTTTGCTCCATATCTTTTTAACTCTAATTCTACTTCGGTATTTGGATTGCCTTTAAGCATTGCACTTACCTGAAAAGTTGATTTTCCTTTTACATTTTTTCCGTCTACCGAAATAAACTCATCGCCAACGCGAAGCCCGGCACGGTTTGCTGCAAATCCTGCGTACGGAATAGTGATAACTGTTTTATTGTTGACCACGCCAATTAGCGCCCCTACCCCAGCATATTGGCCAGTTGTTTGAATACTGAACGCTTCGCGATTATCTTCAGAGATGTAATCAGTATAAGGATCTAGCTGCTGCAACATCCCCTCAATGCCTGTTTCAATTAGTTTTTTTGGATTTACCTCGTCTACATAATTTGTGTTTACCTCTTTAAAAAGCGTGGCGAAAATATCTAAGCTCTTAGCGATATCAAAATATTTTTCTGCGGGTTTAGAAAACGCAAAAAATACCGCTGCTGCTAGTAAGGCTAGAACGATGATCTTACTTTTTTTCTTTTGCAGCATATAACTTCTCTAAGGTAAGCGGCAGCTTCTGATGTATTTCTGCCGATGGCAATATGTCTTTAGCAACGTAAATATAGGCAATCAAGAGCTTTGAGCCCGACTCGAAGCGGCTCTTGTTTAACCGATACGCCTCTCTAATTCTTCTCTTTATTTTATTACGATCAACGGCTCGTTTAAAATTACGGGCGGGTACAGAGATTAAAACCTGCGATGAAGCACTCTGTACAGGCTGTGGAACACTGAGTACTTTAAATGGGGATAAATAAAAAAAGGAACCCTTTTGAAAGAGTTCCTGTATTGCTTTTTCGCTTGAAAGTTTTTCGTGCTTTTTAAAAGTTAGCTTTCCCATTTGCCATGCTAAAGAGTAGATTTCTAAAGCACGCAGCTATTAAAAATAGCCACCCCTATGGAAAACTACTTATTTTGTCTTTGAAGTTCCTTCGTCAGAAACGGTAAGTTTCTTTCTGCCATTTCTCCTGCGATTGGCCAACACTCTGCGACCATTTGCTGTGGCCATGCGTTCGCGGAAACCGTGCTTATTTTTTCTTTTTTTCTTGGAAGGCTGATAGGTGCGTTTCATAAGAGTTCGATTTTACCTTTTTCTAAAAGGGCTGCAAAGATGTTTAAGATTATTGGTTTTTCCAACAATAGGGTGGCTTTTTGCCTTCTTGTAAGATGGTCTAAAAAATAAAAACCCCCACTTTCTGGACAAAAGTGGGGGTTTTGAGGGTGAGCCGAAACTATTTCTTTTCGGTTGCCTTGGCTTTTGCCTTCGCAAAATCGCCTGCTTTGATAATATTTATAGATTCTAGTTTCAAATGCCTTTTAACAGCCTCGTTGATTTGTGCTGTAGTTAACGCCATTACTTTTTTCTCAAACTCCTCGTCCCATTTATAATCGCGCTTTATGAATAGGTAGTTATTTAGCGCCCCGGCCAGGCCGCCATCTTGCGCCCGGCTAACGGTGCGCGATTGAGACCAGCCTGATTTAGCTTCTTTCAACTCATCATCTGTAAACCCTGTGGTTACCACTTTTTGAATTTCCTCCTTAAATGCAGCTTCCAACTTCTCAACATTTTCTGGGGCATAGATTGCAAAGGCGAAGAAAGAGCCGATCTGATCTAACGAGCCAGCACTAAACTGAGAACCCACTCCATAGCTAAGGCCTTCTTTTTGACGAATGCGTGTTGCTAACCTTGAATTTAGAAAACCACCTCCTAACATAAAGTTGCCCATTACCATAGCTGGATAATCGGGATGGTCATCGCGGAAATCAAAATTATAAGCAGCCACAAAAAATGCATTTGCTTTATCGGGGGTTTCTACAAACTCGTTGATGGTTTGCACCGGAATTACTTTGTTAACAATTCGCGAATATGGATTGCTACTTTTCCAGTTTCCGAACAACTCGGTGCTAATGGTTTTAAACTCAGTAGGATCAAAATCTCCTACAATAGATATGGTTGCATTGTTGGCACCATAAAAATCTTTATAGAATTTTTTTACCTCGTCAATAGTCACCGCTTTAATGTTTGCCGTCTCTTCATCAAAGGTGCTAATGTAGCGAGGGTCACTCTTGGGGTATGGCGTAGTGTGGCGTTGAATTCGGTTGATGGCGATTGCCTGCGGATCGCTGCGTTGCGATTCGATGCCCGCCAACTCTTCTGCTTTTAGCTTATCAAATTCGTCAACAGGAAATGCAGGGTCTTTTAGAACTTCGGCTACCAATTTCAACACTTCGTTTAGGTTAGGGCGAGTGGTGGTAACATTGACAAATGTTTGCGTTGCTCCTCCTCCAATAAAAACGTTTGCCTTCAGTCGATCAAATTCATCTTTGATTTGCTGGCGTGTGCGTTTTGTGGTCCCTTTGTTTAGCATACTTGCTGCGTAATCTGCCGCGGTACTTTTATTTTGAAGCGATGCTTCGTCACCAAATCTTAATGTCATACGCACTTCTACCGATTCGCCTCTTGTCTTCTTTGATAGTGCCGACACCTTCATGCCGTTCGGCAGCTCTGATCGTGTAACGCGCGACTCTATGTTTAATGGTGAAGGATCGAACGCTTCGCCTTGCGCAATAGTTTGAGTGCCTTTGTAGTCTTTCACTATTGCATCTACATCTGGCGTGGCGGGTATTTCAGAACGCTCGGGTTTTTCGGTGGGGATAAATACGCCCGTTGTTCTGTTATCGGGTTTTAAATATTGCTTTGCAACGCGGTTTACATCTAGCACTGTTACTGCTTTGATACGATCGCGACTAACAAACAACATTCGCCAATCACCCATGCCCACATACTCGCTTATTTGCAAGCCGATTCGTTCAGAAGAATTGAAGCCTAGTTCTATCTGTTTGATGATTTCATTTTTTGCACGCTCCACTTCCTCTTTGGTAGGAGAAATGACGGCTGCGTCATCTAATGTTTTTAGCATGGCCATCTTTGCGTCATCCAACGATTTTTCTTTTAGTACTTCCGCAAAAGACAACAATAGCCCTGGTTCTTTCCATTGAAATGAAAACGCTCCAGTTTGGCTTGCCTTCTTTTCATCTACCAATGCTTTATACAACCTGCCAGATGGTTGACTACCTAAAATATTGGCAAGTACTTGAATGGAAGCATAATCTTTGTGCGAACCGGCTGGCACGTGATAGGCTGTCATTATCAGTTGCACATCTCCTACTCTGCGCAAGGTAACCGAGCGTTCGCCATCTTGCACCGGGTCGGTAGTGTAAGCCTGAGAAATCTGACGCTCTGGCTTTGGCACGCGCCCAAATTTTTTAACAATTAAATCAAGCGTTTTAGCTTCATCAAATTTCCCCGCCACCAACAATACTGCGTTATCGGGTTGATAATACTTTCTATAAAAAGCCTGAAGTTTTTCAATAGGCACGTTTTCGATATCGGCCCGAGAGCCAATGGTTGATTTGCCATAGTTATGCCACAAGTAGGCGGTGGACATCACGCGCTCCATTAGCACGTCAAACGGATCGTTTTCACCACTTTCAAATTCATTGCGTACTACCGTCATTTCGCTATCCAAATCTTTCTTTGCGATATATGAGTTAACCATACGATCAGCTTCTAAGTCAATAGCCCAGTTCAAATTTTCTTCTGTTGCGTTGAAGGTTTCATAGTAATTGGTGCGATCTACCCATGTCGTTCCGTTCGGTCTTGCACCGTGTGCAGTTAACTCTTGCGGAATGTTTGGGTGATTGGGCGTGCCTTTGAAAACCAAGTGTTCGAGCAAGTGTGCCATGCCCGTCTCTCCATAGTTTTCGTTCTTAGAGCCAACCATATAGGTAATATTTACCGTAATGGTTTGCTTGGACGGATCGGGAAACAACAATACTTTCAAACCATTAGGCAACCTATATTCGGTGATGCCTTCTACGCTGGTAAATTTAACGGGGGCGGTAAGCGAACCTGTTATTTTTTTCTCAGGTGAAGATGGCTTTTCTTTTTCATTCTTCTGGGCGAAACTGGCAACAGCTACGATTAGTAACAACAGCAGAATTTTTGCTTTCATAATTTGGATTTTGGTATTAAGATTCAATAATAAAGAACTAGGCATTATCGGATTTACAATGGTACTAAAACATTGCTAGAGTTGGCAATTAAATTGAGTTTTTTAGTTTAAGCTTTTAATGAATCAACTATCAGAAAAAACTTCTAATTTATTTGATCGGTTCAATTTTGCACCTAGCAATTTCCTAGCTTGCCAAAAATTCTTTTGGAATATTTAGGTTACGGTGCTGCTATTTTTATTGGCTTGTTGCTCGGCCTGCTGGGCGGGGGCGGCTCCATTCTTTCCATCCCTATTTTAGTGTACCTTTTTCAGATTGATGCAGTTACTGCCTCGGCCTATTCACTTTTTATTGTAGGCACCACCAGTTTTGCGGGAGCAGTGCCTAAGTACCGAGATCATTTGGTCAACATCCGCACTGGGTTTCTTTTCGGCATCCCATCGCTAATCACCATTTTTATTACCCGAAAATTTATTGTTCCTGCTATTCCCAATCTGTTGTTTGAACTCAACGGATTCTTATTTACCAAACGGCTTCTGCTATTGGGCATCTTTGCCATTTTGATGGTGCTGGCATCAGTGCCTATGATAAAGGGTCGGAGAGAAATTATGCCTAGTCGAAAAAAAAACCTAACCACTCTAATAATTATTGAGGGAACATTGATCGGGTTTTTAACGGGTTTAGTGGGCGCGGGTGGTGGCTTTCTTATTATACCCGCGTTGGTGCTTCTTACTGGCTTGCCCATGAAAACCGCGGCTGGAACATCGCTCTTTATTATTGCCATCAATTCGTTGACGGGTTTTTTGGGAGACGTTCTCACTACTTCAATGGACTGGAGATTTCTGCTCACCATTACCACCATCGCCATTGTAGGGGTGCATATTGGCAATGTGCTGTCTCGCAGAATACCCGGCATAAAACTAAAAAAGGCATTCGGTTGGTTTACCCTAGCCATGGGCTGCTGGATTTTGATCAAAGAAACTATTCTATAGATCTATTGGGGTTAGTTATTTTTACTGTTTGATGAAACATTTAAACCGTATCTAACGATTAAGAATAGCAATACTATTATATTTGATCGTAGATTCACCAAAATGGCAACACTAGCTTTCAAACTTAATGAGCATCTATACCTTCGCGACCCACAGCATACGCAATTGGGTCAAAATATAATTCAGAAAAGCGTTGAGATGATAGATCGGCTCGGCTTCGAGCAATTCACATTTAAAAAACTGGCTGAAGAAATTAAATCAACCGAAGCTTCGGTATATCGCTATTTTGAAAATAAGCATAGGTTGTTAATCTACTTGATCTCGTGGTATTGGCATTGGATGGAATACCGAATTGAAATTTCTACTGGTTCGATAAAAGACCCAGAAGAAAAACTGAGGGCGTGTTTGAAACTTTTGGCAGAAGAGAAAAAATACGATGCAGCCTTCGAGTTTGTAAACGAAGAAGCCTTGCATAGAATTGTAATTGCCGAGCTCGACAAAACTTTTTTAACTAAAGGCGTGGATGATTATAACAAAGAAGGATTGTTCATCGGCTTTAAAGCGGTGTGCAAAAAAATAGCCTTTGTAGTGTTAGAAATTAACCCCTCCTATCCGTTTGCTCAATCGCTCATAAGCACGGTGTTGATAGCGAGCAATCAACAAGTATTTTTCTCCGATCACTTGCCATCGCTCACTTCCATTGGACGAGAGCAAGATCGCCATCAAAAATTGTATTCATTTTTAGAGAACTTAGTCTTCCAAGCAATTAAGGTTTAGTATGCTTACCAACGATCAAATCCATCGGTGCTTACGCGAAATTTCGTTCACGTTAAAACATGATTTTAATTTAGAAGACCTTCGCCATGTAGAGGCAAACCAACGGCTGTATGCCGAAGATGAACTATCGGAGTTTAAGCGCGATCTAACAGAGGCAGGAAATAAAATCAGGGTTTTGCTGATGGAAAATCAACTAGACGAAAAATCGTTTCTTGATTTTTTTACAGAGCAGTCAACGCCCGTATTAATATTCTTAACCGAAGCCTCAGAACTGTACCCCGCTTTGCTTATTCCTGACAAAGGAAAAATAAAAGTAACCCAATTAAAGAAAGACGGAACAACCACGGTTGATTTTAATGCGAGCATGTTGCTGAAGAATGAGATTGGTGACATTAGTTTCTTCGCCATCTTTTCGTACGAAAGCCCGGTAAGTATACCTACTGATGAAGGCGAAAAGCCTAGTCCGGCACGTAGGCTTTTTCAACTTTTGAAAACTGAAAAAAAGGAAATCTTATATATTCTATTCTATGCGGTTGTAGTTGGTTTAATTAGCCTGATCGTGCCGCTAGGGATACAAACAACAGTAGAATTAATTTCGGGAGGTGTAGTTTTCAGTTCGGTTTATTTAATGATTGCGCTGGTAATTGTAGGGGTGCTGCTAAGCGGTACGCTTCAAATGGTGCAAATTAGCTTAGTCGAATTTTTGCAACGAAGGATTTTTACCAAAGCCGCCTTCGAGTTTGCATTTAGAATTCCACGCATTCGGTTAGAGGCTCTACACAAACACTATGCGCCCGAATTGATCAATCGCTTTTTTGATGTAATGACCATACAAAAAGGATTGCCAAAACTTTTGATCGATCTATCCTCATCGGTTATTCAAATTTTGTTTGGATTGCTATTAATATCACTCTATCACCCCTTCTTTGTATTCTTTGGTTTGGTATTGCTTACCTCGTTGGTGCTAATTTTTTACTATACGGGGCCTCGCGGGTTAAACTCATCCATTCAAGAGTCAAAATACAAATACAAAGTGGCTCAGTGGCTCGAAGAGCTAGCACGCTCGATCCATTCGTTTAAACTGGCAGGTAACACCGAGTTGCCCATTCGCAAAACCGACTATAACGTAAACAGCTATTTAAAGAATAGAAAAATACATTTCAATGTATTGGTTACTCAGTATGCTTGCATCGTTTTATTCAAAGCATTAATCATTGGTGGGTTGCTCATTATGGGTACCCTCTTAGTGGTAGATAGACAAATTACGCTGGGGCAATTAGTCGCTTCCGAAATCGTTATTATTTTGATTCTAAATGCGGTTGAAAAAATAATCATGTACATGGATGTGGTGTACGATTTATTGACAGCTGTAGATAAAGTAGCGCACGTTACCGACTTACCAATCGAACGCACAGGAGGGTTTGACTTTCCGAAATTAAATAATACGGGTTTTTCGGTACGGCTTAAAAACCTGAAATACAAATACGATCAAACCAATAACTACGTACTGAATGGAGTAAATCTTGATGTAGCCGAAGGTGAAAAAGTATGCTTAACGGGCTCTGCCGATTCGGGGAAATCTACTTTAGTAAAAATTATAGCAGGGTTATATTCCAATTATGAAGGCATAGCTACTATCAATCATTTTTCACTCCGCGATTTAGATTTAACGCACCTGCGCGATTACGTGGCAAAAAATATATCGAGAGAAGATTTGTTTGATGGCACCATTCTCGAAAATATTACTGTGGGTAAGCCATCTGAAACGGTAGACGATGCCATTAATGCGTTGCAACAAGTTGGCATTTTAGATCACGTAAACGCGATGCCAGCGGGGTTAAATACACATGTGCTTAGCGGAGGCATTGGGCTATCAAACTCATTTTGCTGTAAACTTATATTAGCAAGATGTTTGGCCGAAAATCCTCGTTTATTGATTCTAAATGATTTCTTCCAAGTCTTAACAAAGAATGAAAAAATAGAAATGTTGTCGAAATTAAATAACACTAAATCGGAACGAACCATCATTTTTGTATCGAACGATCCATTGGTAATGAGCTCGTGCGATCGAGTAGTGGTTTTAGATAAGGGCCAAGTGATTGCCAGTGGCTCAATGGAAGAATTAGTAAAGAATGAACAATTAAAAGGAATAATACATTAAGCCGCATGCTCAATATTTCATCTCATTCGGTTAAAGAAAAAATGCCGCAAGAAAAATTGTATTCCTTGCGATCGCTAGAGACCCCTCTGGCTGGTAAGATTTTGGCTAAGTTCCTGTTGGGGATGCTATTTCTTTTCTTTTTGATTTTGTTTTTGCCATGGCAACAGAACATTCGTGGCAAAGGAAAAGTAACAGCTCTATCGCCAAGCAACCGGCCACAGACTATCGAAACAACTATTGCGGGCCGCATACAGGTGTGGAAAATAAAAGAAGGTCAGTTTGTGGCAAAGTCAGATACCATCGCAATCATTAGCGAGGTAAAAGAAAAATACTTCGACCCAAAGTTTTTGGAGCGGTTGCAGCAAGTCATATCAGCTAAAGAGCAGAGCATAAAATCAAAAGACATGAAAGCGAAGTCGCTGCAACGTCAAATCAGTGCGCTTGAAGATGGAATGCGAACGAAAGTGAACCAATCGAAAGCGAAACTAGAGGCAGAAACAGTGCGGTTCAATAACTTTAAAAATCAATATGAGCGAAGCAAGAAATTATTTGAAGCTGGCAATATTACACTTACTAAGTTTCAAGACATTGAATATAAATACCAAGGTAGCGAAGCAGATTTTGTAAACGCCAAAATTGAAATCGAGCGGGTGCAGGCAGAGTATTTAGATAAAATCAATAAGGCAGAATCAGAATGGAACAATACGCTAGCCGATATTGCCGATACGCAAGCAGATTTGTTCAAACAGCGCAACGAACTTTCGAACATGGAAATTCGCAGCCAGCAATATTTTATCCTTGCTCCACAAGCGGGCTATGTAGTAAAAGCTACACAAGCAGGTATTGGCGAAACCATCAAAGAAGGAGACGCTGTTTGCACGATTATGCCGCAGTCGCTCGATGTAGCCGTTGAGATGCACGTTAGAGCTATGGATGTTCCGTTGATAAGCAAAGGCCGTAGAGTGCGTATTGAGTTTGATGGGTTCCCAGCTCTTCAATTTAGCGGTTGGCCAAGTATTTCGGTGGGTACATTTGGTGGAACGGTAGAAGTAATCGATTATGTAAATACCAAGCCCGGAGAATTTAGAATACTCGTAATACCCGATGCGAAAGATACAGCCTGGCCCAAGCAAGTGCGCATGGGCTCTGGCATTAAAGGTTGGGTAATGCTAGATGATGTAAGCGTTTGGTACGAACTATGGCGACAGTTGAACGGGTTCCCTCCGAGCTTATATCAAGAGCCAGCAGACGAAGACCCAAAAACGAAAAGTAAAGAAGTGAAAGAAACAGAATAACTGATGGCTAAGAAAATTCTGTTTGGTTTGCTGTTGATCATTTCATTTGCAGGGCGCGCGCAAGTATCGCTTGATTCGATTTTCGTATTGCCCGATTCGATCAAACCATTTTCGATTGACGGGATGTATGCAGCCATGCTGGAGTATCATCCGGTAGTAAAGCAAGCTTATTTGCTCAATGAAATCGCTCGTCAAGAAATACGCATGGCACGTGGTGCGTTCGACCCGAAAGTGCAAGCCGATTTGAACATCAAAGAGTTTAAAGACAAAGAGTATTATAACAAATTTAAAACCTCGTTAAGTATTCCAACATGGTTTCCACTCGATCCAAAAATTGGGTTTGAACGAAACACAGGTTTATTTCTCGACCCCGAAGATATTGTGGGTGGAGCATCTGATAACAGCCAATTAACAACAGGTATTTCGTTGCCAGTTGGGCGCGGATTATTTACCGATGACAGACGAGCTGCACTAAAACAAGCAAAGTTGTTTACCAAAATGGCCGAAGCAGAGCAAATTAAATTGGTGAATAAAATTTTGCTTGCGGCAGCTAAAGATTATTGGCAATGGTATTTTGCTTTTTACAATTACCGCTTGTTAAGCAGAAGCACCGTTATAGCAACCGAAATATTTAGGCGTGTAAAATTAGATGCCACCTTAGGCGAAGCATCGGCTATTGATACCATTCAAGCAAAGATTACCCTACAGCAACGGTTGGTAGAACGACAAGAGTCGTATTTAGAATTTCTGAACACGGGCATTGTCATTTCAAATTACCTGTGGGACAATGCCGGCTACCCTGTACAACTTTCGGCTGATGTAGCACCTGTCCTGTTACCCTTCGATGCTCAGTTGCTCGCTACCCAAACACTCAACGATCTTGTTTTAATGGCTAAGCAAAATCACCCAGAGTTGGTGAAGTTGCGAACAAAAATCGACCAACTCGAAATCGATCGAAAACTGGCCATTGAATATTTAAAACCACGATTGGATTTGAATTACAATTTTATCAATCAACCACTCATGCCCAATGGATCGTTCAATTCTATTTCGGTAGCGAAGGACTATAAATTTGGATTGGATTTTTCAATGCCTATTCTTTTGCGAAAAGAACGCTCGAAGTTGGCGCTCACAAAAATCAAAATTCAAAGTACTCAGTGGGAGCAATCGCAAGCAGAGCGCGAAATCGTTAATCAAATCAATGTGGTTTTTAATCAAATCGTAAATACCAATCAGATTCTTACACAGCAAACTGATGTGGCCGAAAACTATACCCGTTTGCTACGAGCAGAATTGATAAATCTGGAGAATGGCGAAAGTGATTTGTTCAAGATTAATGTTCAGCAAGAAAAACTAATTCAAGCTCAATCGAAATTGCTAAAGCTTAAAGCCGAATACGAAAAGATGAAAGCAACCATTTACTGGGCTGCTGGCGTGAGGAACTTGAATTACGCCAAACCGTAGCCTACGGCTGTAGAATAGACTTAACAATTTCTTCCACCACGCGCACCGAAGAGTTTAATGCACCGCTAACGGTACCCGCATCGCCACTAAAATCGGTAGCTTCTCCGGCAAAATAGATTTTGTTTGAAAGCGGGGCGGCAAGACCTTTTCTATCTTCAAGTGTAGTGCCCACCAGCGGATAGGCAAAACCTCCTTTGGTGAATTCGTCTATGGTCCAATCTTTTACGAACTGTACTATATTGGTGGTATTATCGCTATTATCTAAATCGCGTCTGATGTATTTAGTGCCATCGCCATTGTACACCGCGTCTAACTCTGCCAAAACGGTAAGCGTTTTATCATAGTCGGATAAGGCCGAAAGTTGCTGTGCCTTATCGCCATAAATCGTGAGCGACATCGTACGAAAATACTTGCTTCTGTTTACACCTGAATTAAAGTATTGTGGCGAGGTAGAGCCTCCCCAAATAAAGCTGCTGTCTAATCCCCAAAAATTGCTTTTAAAATCTAGCACCATGCGCACTGCAGCATCCATCCCAAATTTCGCCACCGCGCTTGTGGTTGTGCTGGGCAAAGCAGGATTAAAAGTAATAGCACCATTTTTTAAAATGCTCAGCGGCACCGTTATCAAAACTTTAGTGGCTGTGTAGGTTTTGCCTCCCGCATCGGTAATGGTTATGAGATTTGTTCCCCAATCAATTCGCTTCACAACAGTATTAAACTTTACGAAAGGAAGAATACCGTTGAATCGGGAGATGAGTACATCTTGCCACGGATTTGAAAACGTAGTCAGTTGCTTGTTGTTATGCGTTATTTTTTTGAGCGACTCGGCAATGCCATTGGTGCCGATTTGATCGGCTGTAGAGCCATAGAAATTTCCTGCTTGCGAGTTGAGCAATGCTTGCGCACGAGTTGAAACACCTGCCGCATTTTTGATAGAGGCTCCTGATGTGTTATCGGGTAGGCCAGCAACAAATGCTTTTACTGCATTAAAGTCTGTGTCGGCAAGGATAGTCCATTCAGCGTCCTTCTTAGCTACATTATCTAAAATATATCTTGTGGCAGCGGGATCGATTTCTTTGGTGGTAATCCCCAAGTCGCTAATTATTTTGCCCCACGAAGAATCAGAGCCGTAAATAACTTCAGCTCCCAATTCGATAGGGAAATCGGCTTGCGAAGCGTTGCTGAACGTTTGATACTGTACATCGGTTTGATTGCGAAGCGATCGCACCCTGCCCCCTGGTTGTGAGGCTGCCTCTAAAACGGTTACGTTAATTCCCTTTATACGTAAAATATCTGCAGCATAAAGTCCGGCAGCACCCGCTCCAATTATAATAACGTTACCATCATATGGTACTTCGGGGCCAGCATCATCTTTTTGGCATGATGCCAGCATGCTTGGCATAATCATGCCAGCCGATAAGCCAAAACCAAGATGCGCTAATGCTTTTCTCCGCTTCACAAGTAGTATTCAACTCGAAAGATAAATAAATTTTGGGCAT
Source organism: Cytophagales bacterium (assembly GCA_013298505.1). Lineage (GTDB taxonomy): Bacteria > Bacteroidota > Bacteroidia > Cytophagales > Cyclobacteriaceae > ELB16-189. The sequence goes on along the minus strand of JAAFHY010000009.1, from coordinate 57,571 downwards.
CTATAAAGCTATAATCTTTCTGGTTGAGGGTTTCAACCTTGCCAAGGTTGGAAACCGTTTTGCCAATTTTTAGAGATGCGCTTAATTACCTATTTTGGAAAGAAAAAGAATATGTCGTTTTCGCAACAAGCAGCCAAAGTGGTTAAAAGAATTTGTGTGATCGGCCCTGAGTGCACGGGCAAAACAGATCTTTCTAAATTTTTGGCAAGCCACTACAAAACCAATTGGGTAGAAGAGTACGCGCGGGCGTACCTGAATAAATTAGGTAAGCCGTATACGCAAGCCGACCTCACCAAAATAGCACACGGTCAACTGCGAATGGAAGATGAATGGCAAACAGGGGCAAACAGAATATTGATTTGCGATACAAACTTACTGGTGATTAAAGTTTGGAGCGAGCATAAGTTTGGCAACTGCGATGAAGAAATCATCGAGAAGATGCAGAGCAGAATCTACGATTTGTTTTTACTTACCAACATTGACATTCCGTGGGAAAATGATCCACAGCGAGAGCACCCCGATAAACGAGAATACTTTTGGGACATCTATAAAAAAGAACTGGCTCAAACCAATACACTGGTTGTTGAAGTAACTGGCGATAGAGAAGCACGAAGGAAAAAATCCATCGAAGCAATTGATTCTCTATTGAGCGGATCTTAAAAAAACAAATCTTTGCGAGCCTACATAAAAACTCCAAGGTTGACCCAAAATTTATGAACGATCCCTACGCAGCCCTTCGGGTAAGAGATTTTAGATTTTTTGTTTTTGGCAGATTGATGATTACCATCGCAATAACGGTACAAGCCGTAATCGTAGGTTGGCAGATTTATGAAATAACAAAAGATGCGCTCTCGCTAGGGTTAATCGGATTGGCAGAAGCAATTCCTGCCATAACCGTTTCATTGTACGCAGGGCATTTGGCCGATACGGTTGAAAGAAAAAAAATCATTTTAGTCTGTGTAAGCATACTGTTGGCTTGTTCTGTATCGCTACTTTATTTTACTACCGATCTGGGAAGTTTTATTTTACAAAACGGAGCCTTGCCAATTTACCTAGTGATTTTTGTGAGTGGCATAGCACGCGGATTTCTATCGCCAGCTAGCTTCTCTTTTATGCCGCAGTTAGTGGATCGTGCGCTGTATCAAAATGCCATTGTTTGGAATAGCACCCTTTGGGAAGGCGCAGCCGTGGGCGGCCCCATTATTGGCGGCTTGGTATATGGCTTCTTTGGTATCACAGCAGCTTACTCGGTAGACGTTGCACTGGTTGTAGCGGGGCTGACTTGTATTGTACTGATACCAAATAAAAAACTTCCACCGATCAGCGATGAACAAGGCATTTTTGATAAAATTAAGGCTGGGATAAAATTTGTTTTTACCAACCAAGTTATTCTAGGGGCTATTTCTCTAGATCTCTTTGCCGTATTGTTTGGTGGGGCGGTGGCACTGCTTCCCATTTTTGCTGATGATATTTTGAACGTAGGTGCCGTTGGCTTGGGCTTTTTACGATCGGCCCAAGGCATTGGTGCCGTAATTACAGCGGTCTATATCACCCGCAACCCGATCAAGAAAAACATTGGAAAAATTTTGCTGTGGTGCGTGGCAGGGTTTGGCTTGTGCATGATCGGCTTTGGCGTTTCAAAAATCTTCTGGTTGTCAATGGCATTATTAATTGTAAGCGGCATGTTCGATTGCGTGAGCGTAATTGTTCGCAGCACGCTTATTCACACCTTAACTCCCGAAAACATGAAGGGAAGGGTTTCGGCAGTGAATAGTATTTTCATTGGCTCTTCTAATGAGATTGGCTCCTTCGAGTCGGGTGTGGCCGCAAAGCTGATGGGTGTAGTTCCATCGGTAATTTTTGGTGGGCTGATGACGCTTGGTGTGGTGGGGATTACGAGTTGGAAGGCAAATAAATTGAGAAGGCTGGATAAAGTTTTTTAACCAAAGCGATCGTGTTTTTTTGTCATATCGACCGAAAGGTGGCATCTTTTGCAACCAATGTTACACGAGAAGACGAAGATGCATTGTTCCACAGCAGGACAAACCGATGCTGACTCGTTAGCTTTTCGGGATTACTCATAGGGCTAAGATTTCCAAAAACCCATTGTTTTTTCTCCTTAACGGTTTTTTTCAGAAAGTTTAATTGATAGTTTTGCAGTCCAATTAAAAGCCTTTGTTCCGACTGCGATGAAAAAGCCCTTTTTGATACAAAAAACTGCCTTTTTAACTCTCTTTTTTGTTGCTATTGCCAGCTTTTTAAGCCCTTCGTTTGCCTCGGGTTCTGAAACCGAAGGCGGTGAGCCCAAAAAGTTTGATCCCAATGAAGTGATCCTTCACCACGTGGTAGACGACCACCAATGGCATTTTTCAGATCACCTTGTTTTGCCTTTGCCCATCATCGTTTACTCAGCCGAAAAGGGAATGGATGTTTTCTTGTCTTCTAACTTTTTTGATGAAAACCACAATCCCGTAGAATACAACGGTTATAAATTAGAGCACAACCATATTTATTTAACTGAAAGCGGAAAATCAGTTTTTGACCTTTCAATCACCAAAAACGTGGCCATGCTGTTGATTAATGCTACGCTTTTGTTCTTGATCCTTACGGCTGTCGCCAGATCGGCCAAAAACAGAACAGGCAAAGCGCCCAAAGGCATTCAATCGTTTATCGAACCCATCATCATTTTTGTGCGCGATGAAATAGTGAAGCCCAACATTGGCCATCACTACGAAAAGTTTTTGCCCTACTTGCTCACGCTATTTTTCTTTATTCTCTTCGGAAATTTGTTAGGTCTACTCCCCGGCTCAGGTAACCTTACCGGAAACATCGCGGTAACGCTGGTGTTAGCTGTTCTTACATTTCTTATTACCAATTTTAGTGGCAACAAAAACTATTGGTCGCATATCTTCTGGACACCGGGTGTGCCATTGGCCTTGCGCCCCATCATTTTGCCAGTTGAGATCATTGGTATTTTTACAAAACCGTTTTCGTTAACCATCCGTTTGTTCGTGGCCATTACCGCGGGCCATATTGTGTTGTTGAGCTTGATTTGCCTCACGTTTATTTTTCAGAGCTACGTGGTGGGCGTTGGCGTTTCGATAGCGGTCATGTTTATTAATCTGATTGAGTTGTTGGTGGCAGGTATTCAGGCGTATGTATTTACGTTGTTTACCGCATTATACATTGGCATGGCCACTGCCGATGACCATCATTAAGATGGGTTGAGTTGAATTTTTTGTTTCACTTAAATTTATAAACTATGTTGTTCTCTTTAATTCTTGATGTAAGCTACGCAGTAATGGGTGCGGGTATTGGTGCTGGTCTTGTTGCAATAGGCGCAGGTATCGGTGTAGGCCGCATTGGAGGTTCTGCAATGGATGCAATTGCTCGTCAACCTGAAGCTTCAGGTAAAATACAAGGAGCGATGCTTGTTATTGCTGCCCTTGTAGAGGTAGCTGCGCTATTCGGACTCGTTATTTGTCTTTTGATAGCTAACAAGTTGGCGTAAGAAATTCAGAAGAACTTGCTTTGGCAATGGGCCTAGCGAGTTCTTCTGTTTACAAAAAAGAGAAACAAAAAATTGAGATTGGATTCTTTTAAATAGATAGTATATGGATTTATTATCACCCGGCACTGGCCTCATCGTTTGGCAATTCATCATCTTCGTAGGCTTATTCTTTTTATTGAAAGCATTTGCCTGGAAGCCTATTTTGGCATCGCTAAAAGAGCGTGAAGAGTCTATTCAAAACGCTTTGGATGCTGCCGAGAAAGCAAAAATAGAAATGGCATCATTGAAGTCTGACAATGAAAAATTATTGAAGGCGTCTCGCGAAGAGCGCGATCGTATTTTGCGCGATGCACGTGAGGCAGCTAACCGCCTACACGATGAGGCTCAAACTAATGCAAAGAAAAATGCAGATCGCATTATCGAAGATGCCAAAGCCATCATCCATACTGAAAAGCAAGCTGCTTTACGCGATGTAAAAGCACAAGTGGCGTTATTTTCATTGGAGATTTCAGAAAAGTTGATCAAGAAAAATTTGTCGGATGATAAGCAGCAAAAAGACTTGATCGATACGTACATTAAAGACCTTAAGTTGAACTAAATCATGGCCGATTCACGAGTAGCATCACGGTACGTAAAATCGTTGTTGGGTCTTGCCGAAGAGCAAGGCGCACTTGAGTTGGTTCATGCCGATATGCAGTTGTTTGCCAGCGTGTGCGCCTCCAACCAAGATTTTACGCGCATGTTGAAGAGCCCTGTTATCCGCCACGATAAAAAGTTGGCAATCTTAGAAGCCATCTTCAAAGGCAAAGTAAACAAGTTGACAATGGCTATCATTTCGATGCTTACAAGAAAAAATCGCGAGCCCTTGTTGCCAGCCATTGCAGTTGAGTTTCACAACGCGTACAACGTAAACAAGGGTATTCAGAAAGCTTCGGTGGCAACTACGTTTGCTTTAGATGGCAAGATGAAAGCCGAACTAGAAGCATTGGTTAAAAAGATTAGCGGAAAAGCCGAAATTGAATTGCAACAAAAAATCAATCCCGATTTGATTGGTGGTTTTGTATTGCACGTGGGCGATAAGCAAATCGATGCCTCCATCAAGAGTAAGTTAAAAGCCTTGAAAACAAAGTTTAGCGAGAACCCCTACATAAAAGAATTTTAATACCTCACCCTAGCCCTCTCCACACGATAGGGAAGGCAAGACAAAATAAAGACTGACTAACAAAGAACTAAAGACTAAATAATCATGGCAGAAATCAGACCCGAAGAAATTTCATCAATATTGCGAGAGCAGTTGTCGCAATCACGCACCGATGCAGAGTTAGAAGAGGTGGGTACCGTTTTAACCGTTGGTGATGGCGTTGCCCGTATCTATGGCCTTACACAGGCACAGGCGGGTGAGTTGATTCAATTTGAAAATGGCCTGCGCGCCATGGTACTTAACCTCGAAGAAGACAACGTGGGTGCAGTACTTTTGGGTGAGTCTAAAGAAATTAAAGAAGGTGATACCGTAAAACGCACCGGAAAAATTGCCTCTGTAAATGTAGGCGATGGTTTGTTGGGCCGCGTGGTAGATACACTGGCATCACCGATTGATGGTAAAGGACCTATTACCGGAGACTTGTATGATATGCCATTGGAGCGCAAAGCTCCGGGCGTAATCTTCCGTCAGCCGGTAAACGAGCCGCTTCAAACCGGTATAAAAGCGATTGATGCAATGATTCCGATCGGTCGCGGACAACGCGAGTTGATCATTGGCGACCGTCAAACTGGTAAAACCGCTGTGGCGATCGATACGATCATCAACCAAAAAGAATTTTACGAGCAAGGCAAGCCGGTATATTGTATTTATGTGGCCATCGGCCAAAAGGCTTCTACCGTTGCCGGTGTAGCAGCTACGCTTGAAAAAGCAGGTGCGATGCCTTATACAGTTATTGTTTCTGCATCTGCAGCTGATCCTGCTCCGATGCAATTCTTTGCGCCCTTCACCGGTGCATCGATTGGTGAGTTCTTCCGCGACACCGGTCGTCCGGCATTGGTAATTTACGATGACCTTTCAAAGCAAGCTGTGGCTTACCGCGAAGTGTCATTGTTGTTGAGAAGACCTCCGGGCCGCGAGGCATATCCTGGTGACGTATTCTATTTGCACTCACGCTTGCTTGAAAGAGCTGCGAAGGTGATCAACAACGATGAGATCGCAGCGAGAATGAATGACCTTCCTGCATCTATAAAGCATTTAGTGAAAGGTGGAGGTTCATTAACCGCTCTTCCGATCATTGAGACACAAGCGAATGATGTGTCTGCTTACATTCCAACCAACGTAATCTCGATTACGGATGGACAGATTTTCTTGGAGACAAACTTATTCAACTCGGGTATACGCCCTGCCATTAACGTTGGTATTTCGGTATCGCGTGTAGGTGGTTCGGCACAGATTAAACCGATGAAGAAAGTAGCGGGTACATTAAAGTTGGATCAGGCACAATTCCGCGAATTGGAAGCTTTCGCGAAATTTGGCTCTGACCTGGATGCCGCTACGAAATTGGTGATTGAGCGTGGACGCAGAAACGTAGAAGTGTTGAAGCAGCCACAATATCAACCCGTGCGAGTTGAAGAGCAAGTAGCGATTATATTAGCTTCTACAAAAGGCTATACAGATAAAGTACCTGTGAATAAGATCAAAGAATTTGAAATTGAATTTATTGGCTTGTTGAAAGCTCAATACAAATCGGTGTTAGAAAATTTCCGTGCTGGTAAGTTTGAAGATGCTGATGCAGATACGGTAAAGAAGGTAGCGTTGGAACTTGCTGGTAAATATTAATTCGCTAATTCGGTGATGAGTTGATTCGTTGGGGATTTTGGATTGCATTGGCAATTATCGAATCAACGAATCAGCAAATCAACGAATCAGCAAATCAACGAATTAACAAATCAACGAATCAAAGAAAATGCCTAGTTTAAAAGAAGTAAAAAGTCGGATTACATCGGTGATTTCTACCCAACAGATTACCAAAGCCATGAAAATGGTGGCGGCAGCGAAGTTGCGCAGATCGCAGGAAAAAATTATGCAGATGCGTCCATTTGCCGAAAAGATGAATTCGCTTCTTAAAAATCTTTCTAGTGCCGAAAACGATGGCCAAGCTTGGTATAGCCAAGTAAGGGAAGAGAAAAAGGTGCTGATTATCGCCATTACTTCTGATAGAGGTTTGTGCGGATCGTTCAACAGCTCGGTGCTAAAGGCGGTTGCTAGACTAGTTGAAGAAAAGTATGCGAAGCAGGCAAAGCAAGGCAACGTAGCCTATTTACCTATTGGAAAAAAAGCATTTGAATTTTTTGAGAAAAAGAATTTTCCTGTTAAAAGTGATTTCTACACCCTGTTTCAAAACCTTTCGTTCGATACCGTTTCTGCTGCCGCAGAATTTGCATTAGCGTCTTTTCGCAATAATGAGTTCGATAAGATTGAAATTGTTTACAACGAATTTAAGAACGTAGCCACCCAACTACTTCGCGTAGAGCAATTCCTTCCTATTTTGCCTGTCGAGAACAAAGAAATTGCGACTGTGCAAACCGATTACATCTATCAACCCAATCAGGAAGACATTTTAGTTGGCTTAATACCGAAGTCTCTCAAAGTGCAATTGTACAAGGCTGTATTAGATTCCAACGCATCTGAAAATGGTGCACGTATGACGGCCATGGATAAAGCAACTGAGAACGCTGGTGATTTATTAAAAGAACTTAAGCTCACGTATAACCGCACACGCCAAGCAGCTATTACTAAAGAAATTCTGGAGATTGTAGCTGGGGCAGAAGCATTAAAATCAGCCTAAATTTTTTTCCATTCTAAAAAAGATTGTCTTAATAGTTATGGCAATCTTTTTTTATGCTGAAATGACTAATTTCTTCCAACTACGTTGGTCAGTTTTGACCTTAATATGCAATTAGGTGCGCTTTAATTTTTTGAATTTCCAATTTCGTTAACCTTGGGCCAAATTGCTCTACCACTTTTGAAGAAGCCAATGAAGCAAGTTTGCCTGCTTCGGCATAGCTGTGGCCGTTAGTGATGGCGTACATAAATGCGCCCGCGAACATATCACCTGCTCCGTTGCTATCGATGGCATGTACTTGATAGGGCTCGATGCTGATAAAGGTATCGCCATCATACACCATTGCTCCGTTTTTGCCAAGGGTCATCACGAATCGCTTGGCCAGGCCTTTCAATTTTTCGCGTGCCTCGGTTACTGAATTGGTGTTGGTGTAAATCATGGCTTCTTCTTCGTTGCAAAAAAGTAAATCAACACTGGCGCCTACCACTTCTTCCATTTGCTTTGAAAAATATTTGACCATACTGGGGTCTGAGAATGTGAGTGCCACCGAAACTTTGTGATGCTCGGCCAATTTTTTTGCTTCCTTCATGGCTTCCAATCCCTTTGGGCTGGCGACTAGGTAGCCTTCCATATATAAGTACTTCGAGTCTTTGATGCCGCTCTCATCTAGGTAGTCGGGCGAGAAAAAAGAGTTGACACCTAAAAAAGTATTCATGGTGCGCTCGGCATCGGGACTGGTCATGACCAAGCAACGACCTGTGTGGTCGGTTGGCAGTTTTTCATATTGTAAATTGGTGGCGATGCCATTGCTCTTTAAATCATCGATAAAAAATTTGCCGAGTTCGTCTTTGGCAACGAGGCATGAATAAAATCCTTTGCCACCAAATTGGCTGAGTGCAGTGATGGTATTACCTGCTGAACCTCCGCCTGTGAGTTTACTTTTGTTCATGTCGATGGCTTTCATCAGGTGCTGTTGGCGCTTCTCATCCACCAAGGTCATGACGCCCTTCTCTACTTCGTTTTTTTGAAAGAAGTCGTACTCTACTTCGGTAACAATGTCAACAATGGCATTGCCTATGGCGTAAACATTGTATTTGGTTGTTGGTTGTTGGTTATTGGTAAATGGCATGATGGGGATTTAATATTGTTGCAAGGATACGGAATTTGGGAATGAGAAAAGGATTTGAACTCAGATTTGTTACAACACATCAATCGTGTAGGTGTAGAATTCTACTCTGCTTAGATTCGTTTACTTTTTATCGACTACTATACTCAACGTTAACTTATACTTTGCTGCTCGATTTGGATAATCGGTAATGAAGCCATCTACACCCATGCCCTTGATGGCGAGCATATCTTTTTCTTCGTTCACCGTCCATGGGATGACGCGCATTTTTTGAAGTTTTTTTTCATTGGAGCTTACTACTTTCGTGCGAAGGTCTTTGACGATTTCTTTTGTCAATAACTTAAAATAAGGACTATAAATAGATGGCGTAAATCCCAAGTCTTTTAAATTTTCTTCGACACCTTTTTCATTTTCAACCAAGGCTGCCAGTCTTACTTCGGGATATTTGGTGTGCCAATATTTCAACACCCGAAAATCAAATGACTGAATCACGACTCGGCTGAGGGGCAAGTATTGGTCGATGAGGGTATAAATCAAGTCTGAAAATTCTTCTGGAGAAGGTTGAAATGTTCCATCCAGCTCTTTCTCGGATTTTATTTCAATGTTGTAATCGACTTCATACTTGGTGAAACTTTTAATGTGGTTCTCTGCTGCAACAATTACATCGCTCAAAAGTGGTTTGATGGTTTTTATTTTTTCTTGCTCCGGAAACCGAGGATTACCTATTGAACCACAATCAAATTGCTTTACTTGTTGGTAGGTGAGCTGGTAGATGTTAAATTTCTTTTCGTCTTTTTCTTTGATGGGCTGACCATCGGGCGTGGTGCAGATAGCGAAATTCATCCACGGCTCGTGCGATACCACTACTTGTTTGTCTTTGGTAATGACAACATCGAGTTCTAGCGTGGTAACTCCATAATCGAGAGCGGTTAAAAATGCAGGAACGGTATTCTCGGGCTTTAATCCGCGCGCCCCACGGTGACCTTGCACATCAAACTTGGGTAGGTAGATTTGAGAAAAGGAAGCAAACGAAAAAAAGACCATCGAAATGAATAAAAATCGCATGGCCAAAGATAACGAGGTCAAAGTTGAAAGTCTAAAGGTTAAAAGTTAAAAGTTTCGGCCTCTTTCAACTTTCAACTTTTAGCTTTTGACTTTCTAGTTATTAATAATCATCTGCATGCCTCGTCCGCCTCTTCGCCCTCCACCCATAGGGTTGAGTTGCTTATTCAACGCATACGTAAAGCTCACCATAAAATAACGACCCAAATTGTTGGAGGTGGTTTGTTGCAAGTAGTTGGCCGTAGCGGTTTGGTTGACACTTAAACTTTGGTCGAGCAAATTATTTACACCTATTTTCAATTCACCCACATTGTTCTTCAGCAGAAAACGAGAGAACGAAATATTCCAAACAGGAATGGTTTGACTAAATGAAGTTGTCTCGCTGTTGTATTTATAATAGCTGAAATTATTATTGAATTGATAATCCTTTAAAAAAGTAAGGTTCACCTCAGATGTATACGTTTGGTTTAAGAATGCTTGCCTCTGTAGCGCGTTTTCGTAGGTAGTTTGTTGGCGGCTTAGGTTGGCACTCAAATCGACAATCAAAATTTCTTTAAACGTATAGTTGTAGCGCACCGTGCCGCCTAGTGTTTCATTCCATGTGCGATTGGGTTTCTCATTTAACATATTAATCATGCTAATGTAAGTGCCTGTAGGCCCTACACTAAAACGGCTATTGAGTTTCTTTAAAGGAAAGCCAAGGCTAACATTACCTACCATCATCAAATTGTCATTTACGTTCACGGGTTTGGTGGTGCGAATCAAACTTTGATTTACTGTTTGCGAACTGGCGATGGCATCTGTAGTATAGGTGGCGGTTAACAAAGCAAACAGATTGATAAACTTACTCGGATTAAACGTAGTAAAATTAGCAGTAATGTTGTGCGCATAAGCTGGACGGAGCGATGGATTACCAACAGTGAGATTGAGCGGGTCGGTATTATCAACTACAGGCTGCAATTGCTGAATGGTTGGCTCTTGCACAGAGGTTTCGTAATCGAAGCGTAAGTGCTTAAAGTTACTGAAGTCGTAATTGAAGCGGGCAACTGGTAAAACATTTTCGAACGTGCGATTGATCAATGTTGTTTGGTTACTTTGAGTTACCGCCCCATTCAACTTTGTGTTTTGGAAACTCACACCTGTAGTGAAATTAAATTTTTGACGATTGAGGCGAAAGTTAATACCCGGCCTGCTGTATAAATAATCAGCGTGGTACTTGTTGCTAAGATTTGCATTAATCGTTGAGTTGCCACCGTTTTCGTCAAACACCGTACGATTTACCTCATTGCGATTGGTGCGAAAAGCATAAGAAGCCTCTAGGTACTTTCTGCCTCCGAGCGGCTCGGTGTAGGTGAGAGTAGCACCGTATGTTTGGTTGCTATTCGTTTGCATATTGCGTTGCAAAATATTTTCGCTTTTTGGGTTGTTTCCAAAAAAGTCGTTGACTGATTGCAAGTTGCCACTGCCATTTGTTTTACTAAGTATGGCCGATAAGTTGGCTGAGAGTGAACGTCCTTTTTTCGCAAAACGATGCCGATATAATAAGCTTGAGTTTAGGTTAGCTGTTGTTTGAGCATTGGAATTTACACGATCACTTTGGTTCTGTAGCGAATTATCAGTAAGGGTGGTTTTGCTCAGCGTTTGCGATCGCTGATTAGAATTTGAGTAAGTGAGATTATTGCTAAACTTAATCGAGTTTGCTGAATCAATTTTATGGTCGATTGTTAAGTTGGCACGATGATTATCGTTGGTATTTATTTGCCTGCCATCTTGATTGAAGAAGTAGGTGCTATCCTTAGGCAAATAATTGATACGATTAGTGAGCTGATTAATGTCTTGGTCAATGCGATTGTAAAAATAGCTAGACGTGAGTTGTGTATTTTTGCTTAAATCCCGATTAAAATTTACACCGCCCGCGTAGTTAGTCATGATACCGTTTTGCCGTCCACCAAAATTAAGTGGCACTCCGTTGCTACCGCTACCATCAATTTGAATATTGACACGGCCACCACCACCACCACCCATCATTTGCTGCGAGCCACCGGTAAAGTTCATAAAATCGCCAAACGAAAAACCTTGCTCGTTGATGTTGTTGCCCATTCCTAAAAATGAAAGTTGTTGCCCTTTTCCAAATCGATTGATGCTGGCTTTGCCTTGAAATCTATCGTTGGTACCGTAGCCTGCCATTACATTGCCAAAGGCACCATTCCTCTTGTCTTCTTTCAACTCAAGGTTAATGGTCTTTTCCTTTACACCATCGTCAATACCCGTAAATACCGCTTGATCAGATTTTTTATCGAACACTTGAACTTTTTCTACCGCATCAGCAGGTAAATTGCGCGTGGCCAGTTTTGGGTCACGACCAAAAAACTCGCGACCATCTACCATCACACGTTGTACCTCTTGGCCTTGCGCCTTCACCGTGCCATCGGTATCTACTTCCATGCCTGGCATTTTTTTCAGCAGGTCTTCTACGTTGGCATTGGCTTTTGTTTTGAACGAACCCGCGTTGAATTCAATCGTATCTCGCTTCACCGTTACGGGCGCCTTTTCGCCTTTAATAACTACTTCACCCAATTGCATGTTTTGCGGTTCCATTTTTATCAATCCTAGATTGACGACTTGCGAGTTGCCCGTAGCCGAAATTTTTCTATCGAATGAAGCATATCCCACGAAAGTGATTTTCAATAAATAATCACCTTGGCTCACTCCTTTGATTTCGAACAACCCTTTGGTATCGGTTACGCCAAAGTTGATGAGCGTAGAATCTTTGGGGTTGAGCAGCATTACAGTGGAAGAAGGGAGCGGGCTCTTTATTGTGTCGGTTACAGTGCCCGTAATAGAAAATTTCTGAGCAACTGCTATTTGAGTTAGAAGAATCAGAGCAATAATGACCAGTAATTTGTTCATTGAGTTTTGTGTTTTGGATGGCTTCAAGCCGCAGGCTACAGGCTGCATGCTGTGTGTAATCAATTTGAAAGTTTGATTTTTAAAAAAGAACTTCTTTTTATTCAGGTGAGATTTCAGCCTGCGGCTTGTGGCCTCATTGCTAATTCCGAATAATCATCCCACCACTCGCACCCATTTCCTTCATTTGCTTATCTCGTTGCTTGATAAACTCTGCCCGAGTAACTTTCTCGCCTGTGGAAGGCGCAACCAATTCTTTCTTTTTCAATTCACGCAGATCAATTTTTCTGGCCACCATTACACGTTCCCCATTGTTAATGTCAATCGCCAACACCGCTCCTGGCAGCGAGCGAAATCTTTCAGGGCCCAAGAACGGACGGAGTTTACTAGTGTACCATGCCGTAATTTCTTGCTTGCCTCGTGGACCCGATTCATCCGTATAGTATGCCATCTGACACTCGTAGCCAGCAATCGTTTTGGTTTCTGTTCCAAATTTCCAAGCGGGCACTTTAATAGAATCTTGTATCAAATAAGTCTTTCCAAAAAATTCTTCTTTGGATATGCTCTTGCCCTCGGCTTGATTCAAGTACATTTCGTTGTCGGGCATTTTAAATTTCATTACTACGCCTCCTCCTTGTGGTTCATCGTCTTCATCTTCAATAATAGGCTTGTAGAGCGATTCGTTCGCATTGAAGAACAATTGATTTTTGCTGGTGCGGAATTCTGGAATCATGCTCTTCATGCTCTCGCGCCCAGGCGGCAAGGTGCGATGAAGGTTTACTTTAGTCTCGAATTCAATAACCCCCGAAGCGGTTTGCCCAAAAACTACTTCAAACGCAGTAAGGGACACGAGTATCCCAGCAATCAGTATTAACTTTTTCATATAAGGTGAAATTTTCATTTTGGTTTACGCTGTAAATCTACGGCCTTAGATAGCAGGGGCAGGTTAATAGTTGTCAAAGGAATGTTAATTAAGGTTAAAGCATTCTTTACAAGCAGCCAAACCTCTTACTTTTGTAGTGATGAAAAGCCAAAGAAACACGCTGACCATTACTCTAATTGCTAGCAGCCTTATTTTGCTAGTGACCTTGCAAGTGTTTTGGCTTCGGAGTGTGTACTATGATGAGCAGCAACGCTTAAGCAAAGACTTGCACTCTCTATTTAGAGAAGTCGTGTTTTCAATGAGCGATTCATTATTCAAGAAAAATATCAAAGCGCTACCCTCGGCACAAGATATTGCTAGGATTGAGATAAAAGATTCGTTGAAAATTTTTACTTCGCCCGGGCACTTCAATAATAAAATTGCTGTATCAGATACCAACATGCAAGTAGTTGTATTTGCACAATCTGGAAAAGATTCATTGGCTGATTTTATCAAACCGTTAACAGAAAAAATTCAAAACAGTAAGGGAAGGCGGGCATTTTCCATTAACATCACAGGCGAGCAACTCAATGAAAAAGAGTTGAACAAAAAATTTGCCGTGGCTTTGGAAAAGGCAGATTATCCGATACTCTTTTCGCTTCATCCAATGAAAAGACAAATCCAATTTCCACCAAGATTGCCAAGAATGAGAGATGAACAAACGGTCTTTACCCCGGCAGGTGGCTTCAAAGCAGACTTCACCAGCATGAGTGGATATATTTTAAAACGAATGTTGCCTCAAATTCTCTTTTCATTATTTCTTACAGCCCTTACCGCGATTTCTTTTTGGATGATGTTTCGAAATATTCGTGCGCAACAACGATTGGCTGAATTGAAAAATGATTTCATCAGCAACATGACGCACGAGCTGAAAACCCCTGTGACCACGGTGGGTGTAGCCCTCGAGGCATTAAAAAATTTTAAGGGCCTAGAAAACCCACAACTGACTCAAGAATATCTCACCATCGCACAAAATGAGTTGAGCAGATTGTCTCTTTTGACCGACAAGATTTTGAAAACCTCCGTATTTGAAAATAGAGGTGTAGATTTTGAACCCGAAGCTGTTGACTTAGAAAAGATTGTGGAGCAAACTACTCAATCATTGAAATTGATTTTTGAAAAGTCGAAGGCATCTGTTGAAATTCAAAAAGAAGGCAGCGACTTTACACTGAAAGGAGGCGTGATTCATTTGACCAACGTAGTGTACAATCTGCTAGACAATGCCTTGAAGTACAGTCCAGAAAATCCACGCATCAGGATTCATTTGAAAGAAACAACTGATTCTGTTATCCTTTCGATTCAAGACCAAGGCGTGGGCATCGCTCCCGAATTCAAGAAAAAGATTTTTGAAAAATTCTTTCGTGTGCCCACGGGCGATGTGCACACTGTGAAGGGTTACGGCCTTGGTTTGAGTTATGTAGATGCCGTGGTGAAAGCACATAATTCTACTATTGAAGTGGATAGTGAAATTGGAAAGGGGAGCACATTTATAATTACATTTCAAAAATAGTCGGGAAGTCAGGAAGACTGAAAGCTTTCTGACTTTGCGGACTTCCAGACTCGAAACATAAATGGCAAAAACTAAAATCCTATACGTAGAAGACGAACCCTTTCTTGGTCGTATCGTAAAAGAAAGTTTGGAAAGCCGCGACTACGAAGTAGCGATGGTGAACGATGGGAAAGATGCTTTTCAACAATTTCAATCTACCCAGCCCGACATCTGCGTGCTGGACATCATGTTACCGCACAAAGATGGGTACTCCATTGCGCAAGACATCCGCAAAGTAAATGCCACCATGCCTATCATTTTCGTTACGGCCAAAACACAAACCAACGATTTGCTAAAAGGCTTTGAAGTAGGGGGTAACGATTATTTGAAAAAACCATTCAGTATGGAAGAGTTGATTGTGCGAGTAAATAATTTGTTGAAACTCACCAAGCAAACGAGTTCGGTAAAAACTGAAATCGTGAAATTGGGAAAGTACGAATTCAACATTCCGCGTTACGAGCTAAAACAAAACGATAACATTCGGAAACTTTCTCACCGCGAGGCGAGTTTATTACAAATTTTAAGCGAACATAAAAATGCAACGGTCAACCGAAAAGATGTATTATTGCATGTGTGGGGCGATGACTCGTTTTTTAATTCACGCAATTTAGATGTGTACATTTCCAAACTTCGCGATTACCTCAAAGAAGACCCGAAGCTACAAATCAATACGATTAAAGGAGTCGGGTATCATTTTTCGGTCGAGTAGCTATCGGAAATCAATGTCAGAATCAGTCATCTGAAAATCAAATCTTCCAGACTCAATTTTAATGTCGAAAGAATTAAACTCAAAATCAAATACGCCAGAAACAATTAATGGGTTATACTTCTCTCCGTTTGAGCGTGTGTAAGTAATATTAGTTAACTTTTTCACATTTCGGACTGTGAATTGTCCTTTCCCTCCGTAGTATCTTTCATATTGACTATTCAGGCTGCGAAAAAAGTCAATGCAGGCAGCTTGATTCCCATTTGCGTTTAACAAAAAAGTTTCTCCTTTCCACTGAATAATGTCATCAATTGATTCCAACTGCATGCCTTTAAGATAAATTTCAAAGCTTAGTGATTCACCCTTTTTCGCTCCTTCATTGTAAATACCATCTAAGCGAATTGTT
The DNA here is from genome assembly GCA_013298505.1 of Cytophagales bacterium. Classification (GTDB taxonomy): domain Bacteria; phylum Bacteroidota; class Bacteroidia; order Cytophagales; family Cyclobacteriaceae; genus ELB16-189. Next base: position 41,555 of record JAAFHY010000009.1, on the reverse strand, counting down.
AATGAATCGCCTTTTGAGCTGTTAGTAAAATAAAAAGAGCGTCTAGTCGGTCCGTCATAATTAACCGCGAAATCTGTTTTCCAAGCAACTTTGTTAACTAAAGCGCCTCCAACTTGGTTTCCATCCTCAGTATATTTTGGAAGACTTGGATTGTTATCGTCTGGGGTAAACTTCTCAATTAAGCAGCCTGAAACGGCCATTAAGCAACTAAGTAACAGCACTGTGCAAAGCCGGATAATTACTTTAATGCTCATATCTTGAAAGCCACAACAAATATAATCTATTCTTTGAGTCTCGCCTTTCGTCATAAGATTAAGAGTGGGCAAATGACTATTACCAAATTTATTAAAACTGTTTAGTTTTGTCTACCTTAAATCTACCCGTATGTCAAACTGGCGAATCAAGTTCTCGCTGTTCCTCAATTATTTTGTGTTTGCTATACTCCTCAATAGCGTAGGTACCGTTATTTTACAAGTGCAAGGCAACTATGGTGTTTCGGAATCGTCAGCAAGTATTTTAGAGGCTTTCAAAGATTTAAGTATTGCCATCGTTTCATTTTTGGTGGCCAGTTACATCACTCGCATTGGTTACAAGCGTGCCATGCTGATTGCGTTGGGCTTTATCGCCTTTGTTTGTCTGCTCATGCCCTCGCTCGGCAGCTTTGCCATGACCAAATTGCTATTTGCTGCTACAGGTACTTGCTTCGCACTTATTAAAGTTTCTGTGTATGCCACCATCGGCATCATCACAACTGACAAAAAAGAGCACGCGAGTTTTATGAATTTCATTGAGTCGTTTTTCATGGTAGGGATATTGACAGGTTATTTTATTTTCAGCGCATTCGTAAAAGACAATGACCCTACTTCAAAGAATTGGTTGCTTGTCTATTATTTACTGGCAGGCATTTCAGCAGTTGCGTTTCTACTGTTGCTCAGCGCACCATTGGATGAATCGTCTGTGAAAAATGGAGAGCGCAAACCTTTTTTGCAAGATTTTGCAGACATGGTAAAGCTCGCCATCGTGCCATTGGTACTGATATTCATTGCCAGTGCTTTTATTTATGTGTTGATTGAGCAGAGCATTATGAGTTGGCTGCCCACCTTCAATAGCAAAGTGCTGAATCTTTCAACCACATTAAGTATTCAAATGGCAAGTATCTTGGCTGCCTCTACTGCCATCGGTCGGTTTACGGCTGGAATTGTTTTAAGAAAAATTCATTGGTTCTTAGTTTTAATAGGTTGTTTGTTCGCTGCTGCGGTATTAGTGCTAGTGGCTATTCCTCTGGCGAGTGGTTCAAACGATGTACAGGTTACCAGTTGGGCCACCGCTCCGTTGGGAGCATTCGTTTTTCCATTGATTGGCTTGTTTATCGCACCGATTTACCCTGCCATCAATTCTGTCATTTTGAGTTCGCTTCCCGCCAGGCAACATGGTGCCATGTCGGGATTGATTGTGATTTTTTCCGCACTGGGTGGAACTACTGGATCCATTGTCACCGGTCATATTTTTGAAGCTTACGGTGGGCAAACCGCTTTCTATTTTTCGTTGGTGCCGATGGGCATATTAGCTGTTTGCCTTTTTATTTTTAATAAGATTCAAAAAAAGTCTGAAGCAAACGTAACGATTAACATGACGAGTGGGCATTAAAATTGTGACCTCTAACTAAATGGAAATCCATCAACTCGGTATTCTCTTTGAGCAAGTTCAACTTCAAAATAGTTTAGGCGATGGAAAAACTTTTCCGGATTGCATCGCAAGGAGATCCTTGGAGGAAATAAACAAAGTGTACCTACAAGAAAGAGGCAATCCTCAATTCGATTTAAAAGTGTTTATTGAAGCAAATTTTTTGCTCCCAAAAGCTACTTCCATAGTTTATAAGAGCGACCTTACTAAATCTCCCGAAGACCATATTAGGGAATTATGGAAAGCACTAACCAGAACCCCGGATAGTGAAGGTGGATCTTTGATTGCACTGCCATATCCATACGTTGTACCAGGTGGGCGCTTCCGCGAAATCTATTACTGGGACAGCTACTTTACAATGCTTGGGCTGAGAGCGTCTGGCCGAATTGACCTGATTCAAAATATGGTTGATAACTTTTCGTACTTAATCACAAAAGTTGGCTACATACCTAACGGCAACCGTACTTATTTTTTAGGTCGCTCGCAACCTCCATTTTTTTCTTTAATGGTGAAACTGTTGAGTGAAGAAAAACAAAAAAATAATTTAAGCGAAGATGAATCCGATCCATTGATCATCCACCTGCCTTCGCTCGAAAAGGAATATTCTTTTTGGATGAAGGGTATTGAAGAATTGACATCCTCCAATCCTTCACATAGTCGCGTGGTTCGTATGCCTGATTGTTCCGTGCTTAATAGGTATTGGGATGAATTTGCTACACCGCGGCCAGAAGCTTACAAAGAAGACATAGAGTTATCTCATCAATCCAATCAGTCGCCAGAAATTTTATTCAGGCATTTACGAGCCGCTGCCGAATCGGGATGGGATTTTAGCAGCCGATGGTTTAGAGATGAAAATTCATTCGCAACTATTCATACCACCGATATAATTCCGGTAGACCTCAACTGCCTGCTCTACCAGTTAGAAAAAATACTTGCAGAAGCACATCTTCTATCGGGCAATGCCGCAAAATCTTCTGACTACTTAAAGCTTGCTAATCAGCGTAAAGCAGCTATTATGAAATATTGTTGGAGTGAAGGCGAACATTTCTTTTTCGATTTTGATTTTGTTGAACAAAAGCAAAAAACTCAGTTAACGTTGGCCGCTGTGTTTCCCCTATTCTTCGAACTGGCAACGCCTAATCAAGCGATTGAGGTTGAGAGAATCCTGAAAGAAAAATTCCTAAAATCAGGTGGCATGACTACCACGCTTTTTGTGAGCGGGCAGCAATGGGATGCGCCCAACGGTTGGGCACCTTTACAATGGATTGCCTACAAGGGACTGCTCAATTACGGGTTTGATGAATTGGCCAATCGATTAAAAGTAAATTGGATAACTACCAATCGAAAAGTGTACGAACAAACTGGTAAGATGACCGAGAAGTATGATGTATGGAATAAAAATGGCGAAGCAAGCGGTGGTGAATATCCCAATCAAGATGGATTTGGCTGGACTAATGGCGTTTACCTTGCTATGAGTGAATCTATTTGATAGTGAATGGTAGCGAAATTTCAATCTTCTCCCAGTACATCACAATCTCTCCTTGGGTATCTGAATCTTTCTCGATTACATAGCGAAGGCGTTCTTGGTTTTTATCTTCCACTTCTGGTTTAACACTTACCCGCAGCACATCTTTTTTTTCATCGTAACGATCTGTTAAGTGTTGTCTCCAATCTTGATTGAGAATGATTGTCCAAGTGTCTTTTCCTGGGATGGTGAAAAAAGCATATTTACCAGCAGCAACTACTTCATTCGCAATTATCATATCCTGATCAAACTCAATACTTGTCGCGGAGTGGGCACCCGTTACCCAAACCTTATCAAGCGGAACTAAACCACCCCAGATAATTCTACCACGAACCGCAGGGGAATAATAATTGATTTTAATTTGAGCCTTGCCCAATGTGCTTACCGCTATTGTCTTAATGCTACCTTTCCTTTCATCGGGTATAGATTGCTCTTCAATTTCAAATGAGTCATTTGCCGAACTAGTTTCTATTTTAGTAGAATCAGCTGGTGTAGGTGGTTCTGATTTTCTTTTATGTGTGCAACTTGAAATCAAATAAATCAGCAAAGCAATAAAAATTATTTTTACGTTCATAGATTTACTTTGCTAGCAAAATTAGTATCTGATATAAATATGAATAATACGTGAAAGAAAGGTAAGAATTTTTTGTGGGCTGTACTGGATTCGAACCAGTGACCCCTACCTTGTCGAGGTAGTGCTCTAAACCAGCTGAGCTAACAGCCCTTAAACGTTGCGCAAGGTAGTAATCATGAGTGAAAGTTTTCACCCCTCAAACCCAATCTTCTTATGACTGCCATCGCAAAACGGCTTGTTGGAGGAAGCACCACATCGGCAGAAAGCCGTGGCATTATTCTTTTTGGTGAGATTGCCTTTTGAATCTTTGATGGTTACATTTCCATACACCATCAATGGGCCGTTGGGTGTCGTTTCTACAATCGTCTCGGGCCCCACTTTTACTTCTTCGTTGCCTGCATCCCGATTGAGGTAATAACTCAGCGCACCTGAAGGGCATTTTTTTATTTGATTGATGATTTTATCAGTAGTCGATTTTTCGGGTGTAATCCATGGCAATTCTTGCGGATGAAATACATCGCCTAGTCCGTTAAAACAAATGGCTGAATGAATGCACATCGCTGGCTTCCACACGATGGTGACCTCTCCGTTGGTGTATTTTTTGGTGATTTCTTTCATCGTTGTTCGTTGTTGGTTAATGGTTGGTCGTGTGTCGTTTGGTTTGTTTCATGGTATTTACAAACATCGAATAACGATCAACCAACAACCAATTTTGTTTGTACTTCAATCGGATTCGTCAACGTTTTATGTACCGGGCATGCGTTGGCAATTTGTAGTAAACGTGTCCGCTGCTCCTCCGTTAAGTCACCTATCAATTGAAGCTCTCGTTTAAAAATAGTTTTATCATCAACTTTTTCAAAATCCACTTCCACCTTAATTTTTTCTACGGGCCATTTTTTTTGATCGGCATACATGCGCAGCGTAATGGCGGTGCACGAGGCAAGTGAGATTAGCAAAAACTCTCCGGGTGCAAGCCCTTGATTGGTGCCATCTAATTCCACCGGTTCATCGGCAATCACCATTTTTCCACCCACCGTTATCTCGGTGCGAAAATGATCCATTCCGATAATGGCAGAAACCATATCAGAAAGTGTTGTTCATGACAAACGACTCTTGTGTGTAACGTGACCGCGGAGCTACTTCACGCTCCTGTAAGAAATCAGGCAGCAACGAGGCATCACCCAAATAGCCGATGGCTAATATCACCGCTGCTTCATGGGTATCCGGTATGTTCAAATTCAATTTTGCTTTTTCGCGATCGAAGCCTCCCATTTGGTGAACGTTTAAACCAAGGTGTGTAGCTTGCAAGGAAAGAAATCCGTTAGCTGAGCCAAGATCATATTTTGCAGAAGGGTTTGGTTTTCCGTTGCTGATAAAATTCTTGCGGATCATGGACAATATTAAGAGAGGGGCACGCTCCGCCCAGATCTTATTTCCGTCCATGAGCGTATCAAATAATTTACCCCAAAGTTCTGGTTGATCTTTGGTAGCATAAATGTAGGCCCAGGGCTGCTCATTATTACTGGAGGGTGCCCAACGAGCGGCTTCAAAGAGTGCTTGAATTTTTTCTGGTTCTATCGAAGTCTCTGCATACGCCCGACTGCTCTTTCGATGTGAGATAACGTCTACCAGTGGTTGCTCAATAATAGATGATTTCTGCATGATTAGTTCGGTTTCCATAAAGTTATATAAGGTTCAGCCAATGATAACAAGATTTTGGAAGAACAGTTCAACGAGTCCACTTGGGAATTCCCCAAGCTGCCAAAAATCCAGAGATGGCGTGCATCGGCCCCGCTAACAATGGGAAGGTGGAGTCTAGCAACGTGCCATCGGGCAATTGGGGTGTATTAAACACCGGAAAAAAGCTCAGCAAAGTGAATGCAATAGAAAGAGCATACCAAATCGTCAATCCCTTAGGGGCGTAGCGAACCAATAAGAAAAAAATAAGTGCTCCAATAAGCACTGGAACGAAAGAAGATAACGTCACTGCGATGGCAAAACCGGGCGGAATGGTAGCGCCCAAGGCAGCGGCAATTAAACTCCAGATATTATTTAGTCCGGCTCCTATTAATCCGGCAATGGCACCTCCTTTCAGAGCTTGTACGATGGTTGGTTTTTGTGTTTCCATATTTTTGTTTTTTGGGTTTGGTTTAAGCGATGATCATGATTTAATAAACGATAGAATTAGTCTTCAATGAGTATTCCCATTTTCCCCATCTGATAATCACGCATGGCCTCCATGATTTGGGTTTGGTTATTCATCACAAATGGGCCATGTGATACCACGGTTTCATTTAGTGGCTCACCTGTTAAAAAGAGCACTCGAGTGTCTTCCAATCCTTCGAAGGTAATCCCTTCTCCGTCATTTTTAAAGTGAACAATGTGTAAGCCTTCTACCAACCCAAAGCCGTCTATTGTCAATTTGCCATCCAGTAAATAAATGAAAGCAGTGTGATTAACTGGAATAGGAATGGACACTTTTCCACCTTGTTTGATTTCAAAAGTAGCAGCATTGACAACAGCTTGTGAAGGAATAGGTCCTTTCACATCCAGTAATTCCCCAGCAAACACTTTTCCGGTTACTCGCAAATCAACAGTTTTAATTTTCGGAGCCTCCTCAGCATTTAAAGGAAAATACATTGGCTGATCCATTTTACTTTTTGCTGGGGTATTGATCCACAACTGAATAATTTCCTGCCGCCCGCCAATTTCATGAATATCGCGAGGTGGGCGCTCGCTGTGAATAATTCCCATGCCCGCGTTCATCCACTGTGCACCGCCCGCATAGATCACACTATCATTCCCTCGACTATCGCGATGATGAACACCGCCTTGAAAAATAAAAGTAACAGGTGAAAATCCGCGATGTGGATGTGGCCCAACACCAGCGTGGTCTGGGTCGATATGTGTTGGCGCTTTTATGTTTGCATGATGCAACAGTAAGAAAGGGTCTATCTGTGCTACCTGTTGTGTTGGCAACGGCTGACGAATGGGCATGCCACCCATATCGACTTGGTGCGCGTAAAGTAATCGGGCTACTGTTCTGTTTTTCATAATAAATTCGTTGTTGGTTGTTCGTTGATCGTTGTTTGATAGTTTCGTTACCTATTTTACGAACAACTACTAACGGACATCGACCAACTATTTTGCAATTGCTTCTTCAATTTCGTTAAACAACAACCCGCTTCCACCTCCATAGTGTCTTATCATTTTTATTTGTGGGTTTCTCTTTTCAAATTCCGTTTTTAGTCTCGCTTCCGAAGATTCTTCGACCCCGCCACCGATTAGCACCAGATTGAAGTCAACACCATTGAACTTGACTAACGCGTCTTCATCTGTCAAAGCGCCTTCAGCCGTCCACCTTGGCTGACTATTAATCAAGCGCAAAATAGTCTCCATGATTTGTACGTGACGGCCTATGACGAGGATGTTTACCATATTTCGTAAGTTAAAGTCGATAGTTCATAGTCGATAGTTACTATGGACCATCGACTATTGACCTATCATTGCATTGGTACTTCCATTAACAGCACCTCCGTATCTGTATCGGCAAGTATGTTAAACTTTTCCACGTCCCACACTCCGTAGCCATCACGCTTATCTAATTTCTGGCCATTGACAGTTACTTCCCCTTCTAGTACAAAAGCATATACACCATTGCCTTTTTGCTTGATGATATATTCTGTCGAGAAATCTTTTTTCAAATTGCCTAAGTGAAACCACGCATCTTGATTAATCCAAACGCCTTCGTCTGTTTTGGACGGACTTACGATTTGCTGCAATTTATTTACGCGGTCTTCGGGTTTGAAAGTGATTTGATCGTAGCGCGGGGTGATATCTCGTTGCTTGGGGAAAACCCAAATCTGTAAGAAATTCACTTTTGAATCTTTGTTCTTATTGTACTCACTATGATAAATCCCCGTGCCGGCACTCATGATCTGTACGTCATTTTGCTTAATGACGGCTAAATTGCCCATGCTGTCTTTGTGTTCCAAATCACCAGCGAGAGGAATAGAAATAATCTCCATGTTGTCATGAGGGTGGGTGCCAAAGCCCATACCACCGTCTACAAAGTCATCATTCAACACACGCAATTTTCCAAAGTGCGTGCGGGTGGGTTCATAGTAGTGGGCGAAGCTAAATGTGTGATTGGTATCTAACCAACCGTGGTTGGCATGGCCACGTGTGGCCGCCTTGTGCAATACAGTGTTCATAGTTATCGTGTTTTCTGTTGATAAATAATTAAACCCAATAGGTTTTTCAAAAGCTTCTTCTTTCGAAAGCACTTGTCCGGCAGCAGCGGTAGTGACTACTGCTGCTACGCTTGACAACCCTGCTTTTAAGAACTGTGCCCGATTCATACTTCTATTGATCAGTAATTAGAACAGTAAAGTTACAAAGAAAGTTTATACAACAGTTGTATATACAATTAAAAATTCAATAAGTGATTAAAACCCCAATTACTATCAATTTTGGCTGATTTAAAGGGTTAACTAGACCTTACTTAGTTGGATTTATGGTTTTTTAGACAAACTTTGTAGCCATGAACACCATTGACAAAACTACTTTTGATTTTTTAAAATCGCTAACACGCAACAATAATCGAGAGTGGTTCAACGCACATAAGGCTGCTTATGTGCAAGCACAAGAAAATGTAATTCGTTTTTTAGATGCGTTGCTTCACAAAATGAACTTGCACGACCGCCTAGAAACACAAACGGGCAAAGAGAGTTTATATCGTATTTACAACGATGTTCGATTTTGGGAAGACAAGACTCCCTATAATCCGCGTTTTGCTGGCAGTTTTCGGAGAATCAAGCCAGAGTTGAGAGGTGGTTATTATTTTTGGTTTAAGCCAGGCGAATCTCGTGTAGGCTGCGGGTTCACGTACCCCAATGCCGAAGACTTGCTGCGTATTCGGCAAGATATTGATGTGAACTATGCTGACTGGCGAAAGTTGCTGAAATCAAAATCCATTCAGCGTGTGTTTGGCAATATGCAAGGCGATCAAGTAAAAACAGCTCCACGCGGATTTGCAAAAGACCATCCCGCTATCGAACTACTACGCTACAAACAATTTTGGTTTGAACATTCATTTACCGATAAGGAAGTGTTATCGCCAGATTTTCTTTCAACCATAAACAAAACATATCAAGCCATCCGCCCATTCTTTGATTACATGAGCGATGTGTTGACCACGGATTTGAATGGGGAGAGTAAGATATAGTTTCCGAGGATAGACCCCGTTGATGTACTTACCTTCATGGATAAATATGACTCTCAACAAAAATTTCTTTACTCATAATTTTTGCGGTTGTACTCCGCTGCACACCTGCTCTTGGACAAACTAGCGACACAAAACCGATAATACTTTTTGTGTGCGAACACGGAGCGGCCAGAAGCGTGATTGCTGCGGCCTATTTCAATAAATTGGCGAAAGAAAAAAACCTAAACTATCAAGCTGCTTTTCGAGGGACTTCACCTGACTCAACACTAACCACAGCAACCGCTGCTGGCCTAATCAAAGATGGATTTAATACAACCGTTTGGAAACCGCTGCTCGTTGCCCGCGCGGATGTGAGCGCAGCCACGCAAGTTGTCACGTTTGATTGCAGTCCTCCTTTCGAATCGAACAAGCCAGCAGCTAAGTGGGACGGTGTACCTGCCATCAGCAAAGATTGCAATGTGGCTCGGAATGAAATACTGAAATACGTTCAGCTTCTTATTCAAGATTTAGAGAAGAAAAAATAAAATTATTTGTACAAAGCAATTACTTGTTTTAAAATCGTGTTTATCTTTTTTACAGGTATATCTTTGGTGTGGTCAACCAAAAGTATTTTCATTCGTGCTCTTTTCTCTTGCAATAAATCTGGGTGGTTGATCTTATTGCCCTGCACTATGCCAATATAGGGCTGCTTATATTTTTTGTGTACCCACAGATAGCAAAACATTTTTCCATTGTAACAAAAGAAAGGCATTCCGTACTTCCAAGCCTCGGTAATATGGGGACTTAGTTTAGGAATATACGCGCGCAAAAATTGGAGACAGGCTTTAGTAAGCTCATCTTGCTGTAAATAATAATGGTCGATGGGGTTCATAGGCCAAAGAATTGATTACCTAAAGATAATTATCTTTGATTGGGTAATTCAAAAAATAACACATGGCCCACCTCTTCCGCTTCTACGTTTTTTTGTTTTTCCTTTGCAGCTAGCAAATTTATTTGATTGATGATAAAGCAGCTCAGGGTCTTTCGCTTTCAAATCTTTGATGGAGGTAATTCCAATATTCCACAAATCGTTTGCGATGGAAATGCCCACGCCACGGATTTGCTTTAACTCTTTTATGGCTTGTTGTTTAGTTAACATCTACTTCAACGTTTTCTTTCCCCCAATTACATAGTCCATGCAATAAAATTATTAATTCCCTTCCACTGCTGGATAAATGATATTCCACTTTCAATGGCACTTGTTGGTAAATCGTTTTGGTGAGTAGTTCCGCTTTAAGCAATTCATTTAAATTGGCGGATAGCACATTATCTGAAATACCTTTGAGATTAGCCTTTAGTTGAGAGAATCGATTGACATCGGCCTCGATCAACAATAGTATCTCGGCAAGCCATCTCTTGCCAGTCAACTTTAATACTTTATTTAAAACACAACGCTCCTCCAGCAGCAGTTCATTAGCTTGATTAGACGAATTTGATTTTTTAGCCATACTCATTTATTTATTAGTACCTAAGAATCAAGAGCAGCAATTTAGAATCTAATTCAGGATACTACTTTTACACTGTGAATTTTGCCACAAAGGCACGAAGACACAAAATCAACTTAGTGCCTTTGTGTCTTCGTGGCAATAAATATATAAATTCAAAACTTAATCAAATGAAAGAAGTAATCTTAAAAATTGTATACGCTTTTAGTATCAGCGGCACAGGTGGCAATCCGGCAGGCGTGGTTTTAAATGCTGACGAGCTTTCCAATAAAGAGAAACAATCCATCGCTGCCAAAGCAGGATTATCAGAAGTGGCGTTCGTTTCAAAATCAACTCAGGCTGATTTTAAATTAGATTTTTTTACACCCACTCGGCAGATTGCGCATTGCGGCCACGCAACCCTTGCCACGTTTACTTATTTAAAACAACTGGAGCTTATTAAAGGAGACCGTTCTTCCAAAGAAACCATTGATGGCAACCGTGACATTTATTTTAAAAACGGATTTGCTTATATGGAACAAAAAGCACCTGTCTACACAACTATTGAAAATCAGTTGCGAGAAGTTTTAGAGTCGTTGAATTTAGCTAAAGAGGATTTGTTAAAGGGCTACTCTCCTTCTATCGTCAATACGGGCAATTCTTTTTTGATAGTACCTGTTGCCCGCGAGGACGCTCTAAAAAATCTACGGCCGAACTTAGAGAAAATTAAAACCTATTCTGAAAAGCATAATCTTATTGGATATTACGTCTTTGCTTCATCTAATGAACCTAACATTGTTGCAACCACGCGCATGTTCGCACCCCTCTATGGAATTGATGAAGAATCTGCCACCGGTATGGCCGCAGGGCCAATCGCTTGTTATCTATTTGATAAGCATTTCACAAAAGAAACAGAACTTACCATCAAGCAAGGCGAATACATGGTTAAGCCCTCGCCCAGCCGCATACTTGTGAACTTACAACTTGAAGAAGACAAAATCAAAAAATTATTTGCGGGTGGAGATGCGTTTGTGGCGAAAGAAAGATTCATTAAGTTTTAATTTTCCAACTATTGAAAATTCGACCATCTTTGCTTCGAACTTTTACCAATAAGTTTGCCAATGGCGAAAAAAGACTCATCAATTACCTTTCCCTTAAATGACTTACTGAAAGGAAAATCTTCTCACACGCTGGCATTGTTTAATCACTTTGTAGACGAGTACAAAAAAATTGGAGCAATTGCTTTACGCCCAGCCAAAACTATGATTGGTATTGCCACCTCACGCAAGCGAGTTGCCTATGTTACGCAGCTTGGCAAAGATTTTATTCATGTGGTATTTCCATTTGAACAAGCATACCCTGATAATTTATGCTTTCAAAAAATCGCACAAGTGCCTGGTGATGCAAAGCAATTCAACCACCACTTTCGCATGTATGCAAAGGAAGATGTGAACCAAGAAGTGAAAAAGTTTATGAAGTTGGCCTACCAACTAGGAAAGTAAGATTGCAAGCCTGACTGCCGTAAAGCCTAATTGATTAAGTGAGGTATTGTGAAAACAGAATCTCCTTGATTTACCATACCACCCGAAAGTACTCGTGCCGTAATTCCTCCATGCCCTCGCATGGCATTATATCCACCCAAACCCAACGCCTCTTCCATCCGTGAACAGGGCTGGCACTCACCAGTATACTCAAACACAGCCTCACCAATTTGAAATTGCTTGCCTTTCAGCGAAAGGAGGTTAATACCTTCTACCAAAATATTTCTTCGCGTAAGCGTAAAGTCTAATTCAGTCTTGCCCAGAAATGAAGCTACCGCAGCGATGTGTTCTTTTTGGATGAATGTTACTTGTCGATTACCGCCTTTGCTTCGGTCGCCTTCCAAACCTTTGTTTTCGATAGCCAAAACGGAGCTCACTGTCCTTACAGGAATTATTCGATCTGGCCGAATAGAAATGGCAACTACCTTTCCGGGCTTTGCAAATTGGTTCATCAGTTCTTTGATTTCCATTTTTTAGTTTGTGCGTTGGTAAAAGGCTTTGCGACAAAATGCCGATTTGCCACGAAGGCACAAAAAATTGTTATCGTTTATTTAGTGCCTTGGTGTCTTAGTGGCAGAATTAGGAGTCAACCACACCCAATTTGTTGTGAACCCTTGGTAAAATAACCTGTTTTGACTGTTAATTATTACTTTAAATTTGTTGTCATCCACGAAAGTTACCAATTAACCTCACCATGAAAAAACTTACCGTTACTCTTTTACTGATGCTTTTTGTCATCAGTTGCTCTAAACCAGTTGAAACCATCAACGCACCAAAGTCCAAGACCTATGCTGAGCTTGAAACGTTGTTTAAAGAATGGCGCGAGTTTCAACGCCCTCCTTTAAAAGATGGCACGCCTGACTATTCCGTGGCGGCTATGAAAAAGCAGCAAGAGGAACTGAGCAAGTGGCAACAACGGTTAAATAATTTTGACACTACGGGCTGGGCAATTAATCAACAGGTAGATTGGTACATCGTGAAGGCCGAGATGAATGGTTTAGATTTCGATCATCGCGTGATGCGGCCGTGGGAGCGCGACCCCGCTTTTTACAAAACACTTTTTATGGAGCGCAGCGATGTGCCTGCCCACGAAGGCCCTACGCACTCTGCTATTGTGGATGTGTGGAAATATTCATTTCCATTGACAAGTGAGAGCAAAGGCAAACTGGTGAATCAACTTCGTGTGATTATGCCTCTCAATGAACAAGCAAAAACAAACCTGACGGGCAATGCCAAAGACTTATGGATTGCAGGTATTCGCGATATCAAAACACAAAGTAAAGACTTGGAGAGCATCCTTTCGATGCCTGGCGTGAGCGAGCAATCGGATGTGGTAAGCGTGGTGAAAGATGCGATTATCTCTACGAATGACCTAGCCACTTGGCTCGAACAGCAGTCTGCTTCTAAAACAGGTCCTTCTGGAATTGGAAAAGAAAACTACACATGGTATTTGCAAAACGTGCACTTAGTACCACTTACGTGGGAAGAAGAAGTGCTGTTGTTGAAACGCGAACTTGCTCGTGCGTGGACCGGCTTGAAGCTCGAAGAACACAACAACCGAAAATTGCCTGAGCTGAAACCGGCTGATACACCTGAGGCTTTTACGGCACTAACCGAACGTGCGGCCAAGAGCTTGTTGACTTTTTTGGAGAAAGATGAGATCGTGACCGTGAAAGATTATTTCGAGCCTGCCTTGCGCGCGCACCTTGGCAAATTTGTGCCTGTTGAGAAACGAAACTTTTTCATCATCGGCCTTCACCATGACCCTCGCCCGCTGTACTCGCACTTCTACCATTGGTTTGAATTGGCACGTATGGATACCGAACCTCACGCCAGCATCATTCGCAGAGAGCCGCTACTGTATAACATTTTCGATTCGCGCAATGAAGGTACCGCCACAGCGGTAGAAGAAATGTTTATGCAAGCCGGTTTGTATAACGATGATCCGCGTGTGAAAGAAATTGTCTACATCATGATTGCGCAACGTGCTGCGCGTGGACTTGGCTCGCTGTATGCTCACGCCAACGACCTAACGATGGAAGAAGCGGGAAGAATCCATGCGGACTACACACCCCGCAGTTGGATGAAAACGGAAAAAGAATTGTTGATTTTCGAACAACACCTCTATATGCGCCAGCCGGGCTATGGCTCTAGTTACATCACTGGAAAATATTTGCTGGAAGGCGCCATAGCAGAATTTGCCAGACGTAAAGAATTGCAGCAACAACCTTTCCACGTAAAAGAGTTTTTCGACAAACTCAATGCGATTGGCTGCATTCCAACTTCGCTTGGTCATTGGGAGATGACGGGAGATAAGAGCCCTGTGGAGAAGGCGATGAAGTGATTGCAAACGATAACAAGTCTCAAAGTAAACTTTAATGCAAACTAACCACTCGCCTTATTTTCCAATCATCGTTGCTGTTCTCCCAAACAATCATGAATCGTCCTACTCGTGATGGTGTGCTGGCAGGTTCTTGGTTGTTATGAAATTTGTGTAGTCCTATTTCAATAGCTCCAAAGTCTTTTATCGGATAGACTTCAATACTACCCTTGACTAGTTCTCTTGTCACCTTTCCGCAAACATTTCTTTGCGTGGCATTGATGATATCTTGCTTTGACGTCATCAACCCACCTTGGTCGTGATAGAATTCGATGTTTTCTGAAAAGAAAGACCCATATATATCAAGATTGATAGAGCAAGTGTTGTAGGCCGCAAAAAACAAACTATCTAATCGTACTATTTTTTCAAACAATTGCTTGTTATCAGGTCTATAGTTTTTGGTTATAGGGTAGGTGTTTGTTTTTGAGATGCTGCACGAACTTAAAAGGGCAGTAATGACTACTAAAAGTATCGGAAGGTTATAGTATTTCATATTGATTGAAATCTTAAACTATACTCGCCCCTGCTCACCAAACATAAAGCTTTGAAAAAATTCCCGGACCAGCTCCGATGTGCATAAAGTTTTTGCTGTCTGCCAAGTATTGGTCATTCACAACGAACTTGTACGTATTTTCTCCTTTTGGCAGCGTAACCTCGCACGTCCAATAGCCATTTTCTTTTTTCATTTTAATAGGATGTTTCAGCCATTCTGTAAAGTCTCCAATTAATAACACGCACTCCGCATTCTCAAAGTCATTTAACTTGAATGTAATTTTCTGACTGTCTTGTTTTCCAAAAAGTGTGGCTAAGTAGTCATTTGGGTTTTGCTCTAATACTCTTGAAAAATACTTGGTGCTCTGTTCCAGATTGTTATTCTTCCGGTTGGCTACACCCAACCAGGAATAAACAGTTGTATTGGTCGGTTCAAATTCTTTCAGGCATTCAAGCAGCTTTATAGCATCGTTCGTTTGGCCCTTTTCAATCCAGCGAATGGCAAGGTTTAAGACATCGTCATTTTTGAAGTTGTATTTTTCAAACGAGGTTTTTCGCAATGTCTTGTACTGTTCTAGAGCTGAATTGATGCCATTGTTTTTGTGTGCGGTTTCAAGGATGGGGGTAATGCTTTCAGGGAAATAACTTTGAATTTCTTTGTGATGCTTTCCTTTTTTTAGTTCTTCGGATAGTGACAGAACGGAGACGGTGATGAAATCATGTTTGTAATACAAATAAATGGTACTTGTCTTTAGGTTAACAGCCATTGAGTAATTCGTAACGGCATTGTTAGGAAACTTGACGGACGATTTCTTCAGAATGCTAGTAATATCATCTAGCTGAAAAGTTGTTGATGAGTTCAAGTAGTGAGTAGCTACGTCTCTTCTGTGACAAGCTTCTTTGCGGCCATCGTTAACGCAGTAGTTTGTTAACGCAAAACTATTGTCCGTTTTGCGGACAACATACCCTCCGGTAACAACAGCATAATTGCCCGTTGTATCGCCAATGAATAATTGTGCGTACTTAAGTTTTATCAAGTTATACTTGCTGAGGTAGGCCAATGCTTCGTCAACCGTTTTACATTTTTTTAAGATATCAGTTACTACCTGCTTTTTTCTGTCTTTCTTTTGGTCATCGGTTACAATGGAGATTCCGTCAGTTGCTGTGTAATCCATAAAAAGACCAAACTCGTTTAGCCCGCCTTGTGGATTCAGATAAGAGAGCCCTTTTAGTAATTTTCCGAAGTTTAAATCTGTCCAAATAGCGTAACCGTAACTATTCTTTTGCCCAGGATAGAACCACATTCGGTATTGTGTAGATTGAAGTTCATCTTCATTGTTTCCTATCCACACATTTTTGCCATCGTTGGCCATAAAAATCGTGCACGCATCCGCAACGAATGTGTTTGTGAGAATACACCACGCGAAGGCGTACTTGAAGAGGTTTTTTAGATTTAGCATGGTTGAGAAAATAATGGCTAGTTGGACTTGAACTATAGGCGTCAAGACACTTTTAAAGTGCCAGACGCCTGAACTAGTAACGCCTAAAACTAAAAGTCGGTCGACCTGTTTCTGTTCGGTTCTATCCATCCGAACGTATTTTCGACTATTTCCGATGCTCTTTGCTGTATTGCGAGGGCGACACACCGACCATTTTCTTAAATGTAGTGTTAAAGGTTGTCTTCGAGTTGAACCCGGATGCGAAGGCGATACCCACAATATTCAATTCGTCCATTTTGTCAGAAGCCAATAGTCTTTTCGCTTCTTCTACCCGGTACTTATTGATGAAGGTGTAAAAGTTATCCTTCCCGGTTTCGTTAATCAAAAAGGAGGCCTCGTGGATGCTGATACCTAATCTTTCGGCTACCGCGGGCAAGTTCAAATCGTTTTTAAGAAAAAGCTTTTCGGTTTCCATCAGAGAAGATAGTCGGGTCGATAAATCTGCTATTTGTTCTGCACTGAGTCTTTTGAGTTTTGGCTTTGCGTCTGCAACTGGAGAGATGGTTACATCGGTGTTGTGGTCTTCTTGTTCAAGTACGTCAGAAATTTGGTTGATGTCTTTTTCTTTAAAAACGAAGATTGCCTTTTGCTTGATGGAAAAATAGGCCAAGAAAAAGATAGCAATAGCGTACACAAAATTGGTTGCCTCTGTTAAGTAGGGCAATTCAAAGAGGGCATCATTTATCCAGATCACTACTGTTATTGATAAAATAAATAGAAACTGTAACAACCAATCCAAACTAATTTGGCTAATGGAAGAGGATATTCGCTTCAGATTTGCTTTATGCTTTTGTAGTATGAAGTAGCATTTTATTAAATAGACCAACGCAATCAAGGGCAGGATATTCCGTACCAAAATGGATGCATTGTTGTTGATTGCAAAAAGAGTGAGGGTTGAAATACTTTCTTTCCCGGGATTCCAGATAGTTTCAGCTGCAACGTAAATCAGAAAAGGCAAGAAGTGAAGCCCATCTATCTTCCTAAATACTTTGGTCGGCTTTACAAAATAAAGAATGCTGATGTAAGAACTGGGCGCCAACAGAAATTGCAAACTGTTCAGAACCTTAAACAGAAAGTTGTTTGCGCTAGCGGTGTCCGTTAAAATCAGATAGCTGCCAATGAAAGCACAACCAACTATAAAAACGAAGAAGCCAAGCCACCGGTTGGCTTTTATATTCTGTTGGAAAGGATGAAAGAAAAGTAGGAAGCTGAGTAAGAAACTGGCTCCGGAGATAAAGCAAACTAGAAAAGAATTCATGAGCGTAAGATAGCAAACGAAATTAGCTTGGGTTCTAAATAGACACAGCGAAAAAGAGCTCCCTCCCCCATCACTAATCACTCGTGTCCACAAAATTCATCGATTTATGTCTCGCGTGGTTTCTCACAAAAGATGACGCACTGTCTGCAAATCATATCTTCCCCGAGGCAGGAGACGACACTTGACACAGATTATCACGATACCTTAATCATCCAGTCCTTTGCCTTTCATGATGTATGGTATATACTTTTCAATTCTTGCCTCGCGGGTTTTGGCTTGCTTGGCCGATGAGAAATGCAGCAAGTAGCCACGCTGCCGCCCGGGCGTGAGGGACTTAAATGCTTTTTTCAACGATGGAGTGGCGTCCAACACTCGCTTAAACTCTATCGGTATCTTAAATTCTGAAACTTTTTTGAACTCTACTTTTGTACCGGCTGCTTCTATTTTAATGGCTTCTTTGATGTAACCTTTCAATGCCGTTTCTCTGTCGGTGATTTCATCGAGGTGGGTAAACCGAATCTGCCGCGCGGACTGCACATTTTCGGTTTGTTGTACGAGTATCTTCTTGGGGTCTTTCAGCAAAGCGCCTTTGTGAAAAAGAAGTGCGCAATATTCTTTGAAGCCATGAATCAGCACCACGTTGTTGCCTTCATGCGTGTAGCACGGGTGGCCCCATTTCAATTCTTCCGCCAGCCCGCAACTGAGCACAAGTGCGCGCAGCGCTTTGTACTCCTCTTGCCAGGGTGTGGTTTTGTTAAAAAACCAATCGACTTTGGGGTTGGTGGGTTTCATAGCTTATTCACATTTAACTTTTTATCAGTTACTAATCTATTGAATCGAATGAAATGATAGGTATGCACCTGTACGCCTAAACTTAAAATCTTAACTAGCTCGAAGTAATTGTTTTCTATTATGATTTGAATAATGGCTTTACAAAGTACTTACTTTTTTCAGATTGCTTCACTGCTTCTACTTTTTCCAGCCAGGGATGGAGCGGCCTGTTTGAGCCCGAAATGGATTCTCGCGGTTGCATGTGAGTCAGGTGTGCGGTTGGTGGCGAGTAGTGACAGCCCGGCCCTCGCTCACTTGCACTGGTATCGCGCGTGAGCTGTGGACGAGGGGGCTGCCAAAAAATGACCCAACTTCATTCCAAAAAATAATTTGAGAATAGCTACCAGCCGACAATTGCACGCTTGCGGAAAAAACCATTTTAGCTAACTTTAAAGTTCTTTGCTAACTAAAATCATGAGCTAAAAAGGTATGCTTCAGAAGAAAATTGGCGTTGAGTTATTTGTTTTTTTTATTTTGCTCTGCAATGCCCTCCAAGCGCAACAATCTTCTATAGATAGCCTCACGCGTCTGTTACCCACGTTGAATGATACCAGCCGGATTGGCGCGCTGAATACGATTGCCTATAAATACTTGGCGTTTGACCCGTCAAAAGCTAAAGAAGTTGCTTCGGAAGCGCTCATGCTTTCTAAGCAAAACAAATTTGCAAAGGGAGAATCTAGCGCACTACTTAATTTAGGAGACTACGAGTTTAGGCAAAGCAACTACGCGAAGTCGCTTGAATATGGCACGCAAGCAATCAAGGTGGCTTCTCAGATTCCAGATTCTACGCTGATGGCAGATGCCTATCGGTTAATGGGCAACGTGCACACGTTTGGGTTTCGGCAATACGATGAGGCGCTAACGTATCAACTAAAGGCGCTTGCGATTCTTAAAAAAGAAAACGACAAAAGAAAATTGGCGGCTTTGTACGGTAGCCTTACGTGGGTCTATTCGGTAACAAATAAAAATCTTGATACGGCAATAATGTTGGCAAGAGAGGGTACTCAGATTGGTAAAATGTTAAACGACCATCAGTTGGTTAGCTACAACCTCAATTCGCTGGGGCTTATTAATTACCGAAAACAAAATTTCGATTCTGCACTCTATTATTTATTTCTTTCAAATCAAGAGGGCGCAATGGTAAACGATGAGGCCGTGCAAACGGTAAATAATCTTACTGTAGCGACTATTTACTTGGCGCAACAAAAAGTAGATCAGAGTATTCAACTTTTTAAAGAAGTGCTTCAAAAGAGTGCTCAAATAAATTTGCGCGAAATAGAAAAAGATGCTTTCGAGGGGCTGTCGAATAGTTACAAGGCCAAGCAAGATTTTAAGCTAGCGCTTACGTATCATCTAAAATTTGTTGCGTTGCGCGATTCTCTCTTAAACTGGGAGATCACACAAAAATCGCTGGCCCTAAAGGCCACCTTCGATGAGGAGAGGCGCGAGGCAAAAATCATTGAACTTCAATACGAAAAGCAAAAAGCCCATTCAGAGCGCAATCTCATTTTTTTTATTTCGGCTGCCACCATTGCTATGTTACTAACCATAATTGCGTTGGCCGTTCGTACTAGTAATCAGAAAAAAAAGGCGAACAAGCAGCTGCAAGAAAAGAACGAAGAGATTCAAACACAAAATGAGGAACTCGCATCGAGCCGTGAAGAGCTAACACAACAAACCGAATTGGTAAACGAACAAAATAAATCGCTGATGAAGTTAAACGAAACGAAGGATAAACTCTTTTCGATTGTATCGCACGATTTGCGCGGACCCATTTCTTCGTTACGCAGTTTACTCTCGTTGGTAACTAAGGGCGCGGTAACAGCAGAAGAGTTTCAAACATTGGCACCCAAGCTAAATCAAAATGTAACGAGTGTTCACGAAACACTTGAAAATCTGTTGCAGTGGTCGTCATCGCAAATGAGTGGACTTAAATTTTCGCCTGCTTTAGTAAACGCTAAACCATTGGTGCAAACACAAACAAATCTATTTTACGAAGCGGCAAAAGTGAAGCACATTGAAATTGCTGATGAAACAAAAAGTGAAGATCATTTTTTTGGAGACAAAAATCACATTAGTTTAATTTTGCGCAATCTTATTAGCAACGCTATCAAATTTACGCCCGATGGTGGCAGCGTTCTTATCACTTCAAAACAAGTAGAAAATAGATTAGAAATTAGCGTAGTGGATTCGGGCATTGGTATTTCTACTGATCGGTTGCCCGAACTATTTCAGCTTAAAAATAGTGTATCAACTACCGGAACGCACGGAGAAAGAGGGACAGGGTTAGGGTTATCATTATGCCATGAAATGGCACAAAAAAATAATGGTGCACTTGCCGTGAAAAGCGAACTTAATCGCGGAACTACGGTTACACTTTCCTTGCCACTGAGTGCCTAAAAATATAAATTGATCGCTAGCGCTTGATGACTTTAAAAGCCAAGTTACGCCCGTGACCTTGCAGGATGGCAAGATTAATCCAACTGAGCGCAAATTTTTCGAGAAGTTCTACTTTGTCATCGCCACCAAAATCCCAGCACTCGGCAAAGCCAATGTCTTTAGCCAATTGCTGCACAACTGATTTTGAAGCTTTGTCGTTGCCAGCACAGAACATATCAATCCCACCGAAGCTCGGATAAATTGGGTCGGTCATGTTCTCGAATCCTGTGCTATTGAAACACTTCACTACTTTTTCAGATTTCGTTAAGTCTTTGATTGCATGAAATGTGGTTGCGTAGGGTTCTGGTTTTGTTCTTACAGAATTGGTAGCATCAACAACGATTTTATTTTTTATATCGCCCAATAGCGGAATTAAATCCAACACCGCTTCGGGAGGTGTGGTGATAATTATTACCTCTGCCAATAGGCAGGATTCTTCAATTGATTTAAACACAGCACCCACAATGAGCGCACTTGCTTTCTCCGATTTTGCAGAAGAAACATTGCGTACACCAAATGCAACTTGATGCCCTGCCTTAAGAAAACCTTGGGCAAGCGCAGTGCCAACATTACCTGAGCCGATGATGCTAATTTTCATGCGCTGTGTGTTTGCGTGGAATGATAAAATAAACAGGAATCAAAAAATAAATGATGAACGAAACAATTGGGCTAATCCAAGCGGCAGCGGCTCCTATCCAATAAAGTACAGGGCCAAACACGAATGACCGTCTTACTTCCCCTTTAAGAACAATATCACTACTTGATACTTGCAGGATAGATGGATTTTTTCGGAGATACATTCGAATCAAGGTAAATCCCAAGGCACTCATCGACAAAATAATACCAAAGACGCAAATGGCGAGAGGGTTATCGGCATAGTCGCCCATCAATGCCGTGGGAAATGGGATAAACGAAGACCAAAAAAGTAAATTGGCATTTAGCCAAAAGAGTTGATTGTCGATTTCTGAGATGCGCTCAAAAATACGATGATGGTTTACCCAGATGATGCAGACAATCAAAAAGCTTATCGTCCAACTAAAAAACTTGGGGCACATGCTTACCAACGCGCGACCCAGTTCATTAACTGAATGATGGTCTTCGATGTGCGGCACTTTGATTTCTAAGACCAATAAGGTGATGATAATAGCGAACACACCATCACTAAAGGTTTCTACACGCGATTTAGAAAAAAAGGAATATGCCATAAATTAAAACTCTTTCCTTAAAAATACACCCATGTTTTGAGTTGTCGCAAAAGTAGATCGTCCATTTGTAAAAAAGTCGGCCGCCAACCCTGTTTGCCATGATTGGTGGACGTTGAGTCCTACACGAACACGTTGAATGAAATTAAAATTATTTTCTTCTGCGATCGGGAAAGCATTTACTAATTCCAACTGCGTGAATAGCCCTAATTTTTCAGTCAACTTCGGCTCAAAGCGCGTCAATATAAAAAAGTCTAGGTTAGGATCTCTCAGCGTTTCAGATACCACCCAGCTGAAAAAAGTAAACTCATCCTTTCGATGGAAGTATTGAATACCCGCTTTGGGAAAAATACCACTATTCGAAATTTGACCTACCAGTACCGGAGCAAAGCCCTTTAGCTTTGGATGATTGTACGACACCGCCTCTGTAAAACCGAAGGCAGGCAAGTAAGCTGTTGAAGTCTGACGATAGTCTAAGCTTACGCGATTGCGGTTGAAGAAAAGAAATTTCGAATTTTCGTTTTGGCTGTTCTTAAAATACTTAAAGAATATAACATCAAACGTAGTCTTTTCATGACCGCCAAAAACTTCTACAGGTATTTGTGAAAAAGCCTTGCCCCCAAACAGGAGCAAGGCAATGCATATAAAAATTCTCATTTAATACTCGTAACAATCTTAACAAATTCCGCAGGCTGCACCACAAACGGCAAGTGTGACGTGTTCATGGTAAAAGTCTGTTTGATTGTGCCATTATTCTTCACCATCATCTTTTGCAATTCATAACCCACTGCTGCATCGTTGGTTGTGTGGATATAATACTTTGGTACGCTTCCAAATTTGGTAGCCGTCAACACTACTTTCTCTCCAAGTGGTTTAGCAGGTTCGGCTTTGTGGTACTTTACCAACACCTCTTTCAT
The DNA here is from genome assembly GCA_013298505.1 of Cytophagales bacterium. GTDB lineage: Bacteria > Bacteroidota > Bacteroidia > Cytophagales > Cyclobacteriaceae > ELB16-189. Next base: position 18,524 of record JAAFHY010000009.1, on the reverse strand, counting down.
AAAGTCAGGGCAATCGGCACAAACTGCTGGCACAATTACATCTTTCTTGATGGCGGCTGCTGAAAAATCTGCTGTAAATTCTAGAGCCGTACCCGCTTTGCTTTCTTTGTCTTGGTTGGCAAGCTTGAGCAAGTCTTCACCGCTGCGGGGCAGGTAAGCCGATACATAAATAATCTTGTTGATTTTAGTGGGGATATTTTCCGCAACCTGCGAAACAACAATCCCGGCCATACTATGACCCACCAATGTTACTTTTCCAGGTTGTGCATTGATAGCATCGGTAACTGCTTTTACGTAGCTATTTAGAGTGGTTGAAGTCGCAGGTGTTAAATCAATACCGTGTGCAGGTAAATTCACTACTACCACGTTTGCGTTTTGCGCCAACGAATTGCGAACAAAACCCCAGGCACTCTCATCGGCCCAGGCACCGTGTACTAATACGTAGGTTTCGTAGCGCTTCTTGTTTTCTTCAATTGTCTTTACGACCAACTCGGCAGCGGCAGCACCACTGTTCTGCTGTTGGCCTGTAATCAAGTTTCCGTCTCTCACTGCAAAAGAAGAGAAAGGAGAGCCCACCACAAATTTGCTGTTTGGCAATTTGCGCGCCTCGTCTTCAATACGGAAAGGTTGGATTTTCATTCCTACATAATTGTCTGCATATTGCTCTTCAGAAGAAGCAAAGCCTGTCCACTTTTTTCCTTCCACCAAAAACTTTCCATTTGGTAATTTGGTGTTCAACAGTATAGAAGTGCCATGACAGATGGCGGCAGTTGGTTTTCCAGTCTGATAAAAATCAACGAAGAATTTTTCAATCTCCGGATTTTTGTAAAGCGTGTACATCGGCCCCTGACCGCCACAGACAAAAACGGCTTTGTAGTCGCTAGGGTTAACACTTGACAGTTTCAAGGTATTTTTTGTGAGTGCCATCTTCGCTGGGTCTTTCTTAAAACCAAGTGAGATATAATCGAAAGCCGCGTACTTGCTGGCATCTTCTGGGTCGCTAAAACCGTCAAAGAAAAGTTCGCCACCTTCCAAGCTGGCGATGTCAACGGTGTAACCTGCTTCGCTGAAAACCCAATACGGGTGCGTGAGTTCTGCATACCACACACCAATCGGCCAGCCTGTCTGAGTGCTGGTAGATTTGTTGGATGCAATCATTAAAATTTTTCCGCTGTTGCCCGCATTGTGCTGAGCCCATGTAGATGCTGAGACAATCAGCACGAGTGATACTAAAATAATTTTCTTCATAAGGTTGTTTGTTTGGATTGCTTAACCCAAAATTGCAACCAATATGTTCCCTCAAACAACATATTAACCTTTAAGTGAGTCACTCTCTTTTAGGAAAGTAAAGAAAGAAGTGCGATTTACGATGTGCGAAGGGCTATTTAAAAAAGCACCACAGTCATACCTCGTAAATTGTAAATCATAAATTTGAACTTATGCCTGATTTCATTTACGACAAAAAAATCTACTACAACCCTGTAGAGTTTGCCATGGACCGAATTGGCGGTACATGGAAGATGCCCATTCTTTGGCGCTTGCGCGAAAAGACATTGCGATACGGTGAACTAAAAAAAGATTTGCCACACATCACACACAAAATGCTCTCAAGTGTGCTGCGCAGTTTGGAAGCAGAAGGTTTTATTACCCGAGTTGTCCATCCTGTGGTACCGCCCAAGGTAGAATACACCATTACCAAACGAGGCATGAAAGCCATTCCCATCATTGAAATCATTCGCAAATACGGAACCGATTTAATGAGGGAGTTTGGGGTGAAGGCAAAGGAGACAAAGTGATTTGAACATTGGCAGTCTTCGTGGTTGTTACTATCAATAAAAATGCTAGTGATATCAAACTTCTGCTGTATTAACTCTTAGTTAACAAGTCATTGGGCTTTTGTTAACACCAAGATTTCTTGCGCTTAGGCACCTTTGCTGGTGTCTAAACCCATTGCCATGAAATCACTTATCTTTTTTTTCTTTATTACTTTTTCGACTGAGTTAGTTGCTCAAAGTAAAAACCGTTTCAATCGAATTCCATTCTCTAAAGAAATTTCATTCGTTCGATTTGATTCTACGCAAGCGGCTCAGTCTACTATTATAGAGTACCCAAAATTTTTGGTTGTGATTGAGTTACCGATGATTGAAGAGGGTGGTGGACGTAGCACAAATTTAGAAGAAGACATTCCTAAGGCCGAAAACTATCTTGCCTACCTAGAGGCCGAATACAAGAAGCCCATAAAATACGTGCTTAGCTCGCACTGGCACCTTCATAGCCTATCGGGTATTACACCGTTTTTTAATAAGGGTGCCAAGTTGGTGACCGCCCGATCAAATTGGAAATATAGCCTCGATAACGGATTACTGAAAGTCGAAAACGGAAATACTTTTGCAAAGCAAATAGTGATGATTACTAAAGACACTACACTGTTCAGTAATACCAAAAACCCAATTGACGTTTTATTTCTCGACAAATCGTATACATTCAAACCCACCAAAGATTATTTGTTTTTCTACCTGCCCAACAGCAAAACAATGCACGCCTCTTGCATGTGTGCCCTTTCGACAATCGATTTCAAACAGCGACCCTCGTTTGTTTATAACGATCGTGTAAGCGACCTCGAAAAAGCAATTACGAGTAGAAAACTTCAAGTTGACCAGCTCATTAAACTTTCAGCAGAGTATGACAAAGAAACAAAAACCTACAAGCCTGTTACATTTAATAATGCCTACTATTCAGAATTTAAACAACGTGGCACGCCCATGCATGAAGTCATTAAAACATATAGCTCTTGCTCGTTACAAAAATTAGCTGGCCAGCGCGACAGTATTCTTAACCACCTTGTAGAAAAGAAAATTGCGCCAAGCATAATTAACGCAGCTGTGTACGATTGCATGCGCGCTAAGCAATTCCAAAACGCAGTAGAGTGGGCTCGACTGCTCAACTTATACCAAGCGGGCGATAACAATTACATTGATACATTGGGTGAAGCATGTTTCCGAGCAGGCAATAATGCGATGGCAAGTTATTATAGCGGCCTTTTGGCACAACGCGATGTCAAAACATTTCCAGATGCATTAAAAGTTTGGGAGAAGAACAAGGCGAACGAGGAATAAAATCTCACTAAACGCTTTGACCAAATGTAAGCAGGTTATTGTCAGGGTCGAGTATTGAAAATTCCTTTTGCCCCCAAGGCTTCGTTTGCAATGGAGCATTGGGATGAATTGGAACTTTTTTATCGAGCAGCGATTCGTATACTGCATCAATGTTGTTGGTGCGGATGTACACCTGCCCGTAGTTCTCTTTGGGATCAAGTGCTTTAAACTCAAAAAAATGAATCTCGATCGAGTCTTTTTCTACCATCAAGTAGCCTTCGTAATCTTCATTGCCAACATCTGTAAAGCCTAGGTGATCGAGGTAGTATTTTCGCGTTGCAGCTTTGTTGCGCATAGGTAACTTAGGGTGGATGGCGGTAAGCATTTTTTATTTCGTTCGAGTTTTGATCAGCTCAGTAAATTTGCAACATTTGAACAAACAATAAAAGCGCTATGGTAAAAGGTAACTTAGCTATAGATGTAAACGAATACATCGCTTGGCAACCAGCGGAATTACAAGCGAAACTACGGCAATTACGGAAGGCCATCAAGCAGGCTGTTCCTCAAGCAGAGGAAGGAATCAGTTATATGATGCCCGCTTATAAACTACACGGAGCGCTCGTATACTTCGGTGCCTACAAAAATCATATCGGATTTTATCCAACAGGTAGCGGCATCAGCGCATTCAAAAAAGAACTTTCTGTTTACGAAACCTCAAAAGGCACCGTGCGATTTCCCATAGATAAGCCTTTGCCTCTTAGACTGATTAGTAGAATTTTAAAGTACAGAGCAAAGGAGAATTTAAAGAAGAAAAAAATAAGCAAAAAATGAAGGGGCCTACCTACGCCAGAGCTTCGTTAGGCTGGTAACCCGTCTGCCGCCCAAAATATTTTCACGGACTTAATTATCAATCCGAAAAAAATTTTCTACTTGTTGCTTGTATGCTCGACCAATGGGAATTTCAAATGAGTTAATAATAATGTTGTTTGCATGCTGGGTTTTAAGACGGGCTGCCGATACTAGAAAAGATTTGTGTACTCGTACAAAATATCCTGCCGGAAACAACTCTTCTACAATTTTTAATGAGCCCTTCACAATAATTTTATCTGCTCCGCTAAAAATGACCGAATAATCTTTTAGCCCCTGAATGTGCGTGATCGAACTAAGTTCTACTTTCACTCGCTTGGTACCTGTTTTTAGTACGATCTCCTTTCCGCTCACGTCTTCATGCGTGGGCATGGGTACTTCTTGTAATTTCAGTTTGTCAATTTGTTGTTCAAGCCTTGCTACTTCATTTCGTTGTTCAAACCAGTCTAAAGCTAATCCGGCAGCAGCCATGATGAAGGTATACCATAGAGAAGAGAAAAAATTATAGGGCAACTTCCACCAAAAATTTTTATGATTCGAGTCGCCAATTACATAACCGAACAAATAAACATCGTAGGCATTTTGAATTAGAGTATAGGCAATAACGACCAATACTAGCAATGTAGTGTACGCGAATTTGTTTTGAGGCAGAAAACGGGGTATTAGTATACGGAGATTGAAGTAAGCCAACCCAATCAATAAGCCTAAGCGTACCGCAATGCATTCAATAAAATGCGGAAGGTTTAGTTTCTGTGCTAGGTACCTGCGATCGAAAAGGAACAGTAGGGTGACCACTAGCCAAAATAGTAAATGATAGAGTGTGTAACCAGATCGCTTCATGGATTCAGAGTAATGGCCTTACGTTCATCAAGTTGAAAATTTTACTGATTGAATATACGAATACAATCGAAAAATCGATGAACTTACCTTTTTACGTTGGTCTAAAAAAAGCTTCGTTCATCTACTTTACCTACTCCCTGCAAACTACTGCGCAGAGAGAGCCGTAATCTTACATTAAAAAATAACAAGCCTATGAAAAAAATGATACTCTCAATTAGTTTAATCTTTTTTACTTGCAAAGCTACTCACGCTCAATCCTCTCAAAAAAAACTAGTCGGTGGCGGTTGCGAAGGCTGTGAACTTATCTTTGAGGGTATGCCCTCAAAGCTTTCATGGCAAACTATTATTGGAGAACATACAGAACCGGGTGAGCCATTAATCATAGATGGCACTATCTACCAAAAAGATGGCCGCACGCCTGCCGCCAATGTGATCTTATATATTTATCATACCGACAATGCTGGCTTATATTCACTTTCCCATAATCAAATAATAGCAAAACGTCACGGTCATTTACGCGGTTGGATGAAGACCGATGCGCGAGGTCGATATCAATTCAGAACCATCCGCCCGAAAGCATACCCGAATGAAAAAATCCCCGCTCACATTCATCCTGTTATCAAAGAAAAAGGTCGCAATGAATATTATATTGATAACGTGCAATTCGATGATGATCCATTACTAACCAGTGAACTTAGATTGAAAGAAGAAAAGAGAGGCGGCAGTGGAATCATTCATCTGACTAAAAATACGAATGGCGAATGGCTCGGTAGACGAGATATTGTTTTAGGTCTAAACGTCCCTAATTACTAGATGTTACGCCAGGTAAATTGTATGATACGATTAGCAACCATTCTATTTGCGCTGGGCGCAACCTACGCGAGTGCGCAGATCTCAATTGAATTACCCATTGATCCGTTCGATTCAAAAATTCAATGGACAGGAACCAAGGTGGTAGGCTTCCATCAAGGTAATGTAAAATTAAAAAAGGGCATCGTGCTTTTAAAAAATCACCAACTTGCAGGAGGCTCTTTTGAAATTGATATGACATCTATCACTAATACGGATATCCCTGATTCAGACCCCACTCCCAAACGAAAAATAGAAGAACACTTAAAATCCGCTGAATTTTTTGATGTCGTTCACTTCCCTATTGCTCGTTTAGAGATCATAAAAGTAGGTTCACTTAAAAAGAATACTTACTCAGTTACCGCCAATCTCACCCTTAAGGGAATTAGTAGGCCAATCCAATTTGTAGCAGAACCGAGCACACAACGCGATGATTTATTCATCGCGCAAGCAAACCTAACTATTGATAGACAGCAATGGGGTGTGGCCTACAAAGGATTCAAAGATCAACTTGTTCATGATGAAATTAAATTCAACGTGATCATTAAGGCAAGAAAATAAACCTCTTAAATCTTAAAAATAGTCGATGTCTCTACCGTGATTTCGTTTACCGAAGTGGCTTCGCATTGGCCGATTAATGTAAAGGGAACGTATTTGATAAACTCATTCAAATTGGTAAAATATTCGGTACCGTACTTTTGCGATCCCTTGTAAAAAACCTGGTTCACAATTAAATATTTGCCTTTGAACTCCGCCTCTAGCACCTTAAAAATCCCTTTCAAGTCAGGGAGAATGTACCAAATTATTTCTGACAGCATAATGCAATCATAACTTTTGTACTTCAGCAGATCGGTGCTTACGTTCGCTACTTCAAAATCCAATTTAGGAAACAACTGCTTTGCCTTTTCGATAGCTACAGCTGATAGGTCAATACTTTTAGGAATGATGCCCGTCTCTTTATAAATCCAATCGGCATAGTAGCCCAGCCCACAACCACACTCTACCACCGATTTGATGTTGGCGTTCTTCAAGTGAATAATTCCGGCCATGCGCGAATATTTGTTGGGCTGGGTAGATTGAGTCCAAGGGTCATTGAATTTAGAATACATCTCATCAAATTTTCCAATAAACTGTCCGTTTTTGATTACGTAGTCGTGGTAGGTTTCTGATTGGTTGCTCATAGCATTTTAAGTATTAAGGGTTACCTGTTTTGAGGCAACCAAAAGTAGTAAATCTAAGCTACAATTTAACCGATTCCCCTTTGCCGCAGTTCGATCTTGTCAATTCACTACACGGTAGCTACAACTCAACTCATTCGGCTAGGTAAGAGGGCATCTTTGCTTCATCTTTGCCGTTGGGCTAACCAAACTAACGCATTGTATGAAAACCTTTGCCGCTTCTCTCCTTTTTGTGCTTATCGCTACTTACTCGATAGGTCAAACTACTGTATACTCTTCTAGCCGCACAGAAAACCGAAAAACCACTTTCAGGCATTCTTCACCTATGAGCAATTTTACGGTAGAAACACGCGGCTCGATTGAGCTATCAGATAATGATGCCGATATCAAAAGCATGTCGGCCGATGGCTACCTAGAAGTAACTAAAACCGTTTTTGGTAGCAGGCGCTCCATCGTTATCACTCCACAAGGAAGCGGATTAAAGCGCGAGTATTACGAAGGCCGTTCGCTGGTTGCTTTTGAGCCCGAAGGCCGCAAGTGGTTATCGGAAGTGTTGCCCGAACTAGTACGCTCTACCACCATTGGTGCTGAGAGCCGCGTAAATAGGTTTTACAAACAAGGCGGAGCCACTGCGGTGGTGAACGAAATAAGAAGTTTAGAAAGCGATCATGTAAAGGCGCACTATGCCAATTTGCTAATGAAGCTAAACGTGCCCGTTGGCGATTACGGCATGATAGCCAGTGGCGTGGCAAGCGCCATCGACTCTGATCATTACATGACTGAATTTTTGAAAGGCAGCATGGATAAGTTTCTGCAAAACAAAATGGCCACCGAAGCTTTATTTGCTGCTACTCAAAAAATGGATTCTGACCACTACAAAACCGAAGTAATACGAGAAGCACTTTTTAGCGCACCCGCTTCGTTAGAAAATATTAAAATTATTTTGTTGGCTACTGGCCGCATGGACTCAGACCATTATAAAACAGAAGTGCTTAAATCGTTATTGAAACAAAACAATTTAACCGATGCAATTATTGCCGAAATGATTACCGCCACCCGATCTATTGACTCTGATCATTACCGCACGATCGTGCTAAATAAGGCATTGGATAAGAAAGGCCTCTCTACCACTTCGTATCAAAAAGTAGTTGAGTCGGTAAGAGAAATTGAATCTGATCACTACAAAACTGAAGTGTTAACCAATTTATTACAAGATGACCTCTCGCCCGAAACCTTGAATAGCTTGATGGGGACAGTATCATCAATCGAATCAGATCATTACTTAACCCAAGTGGCGAATCAAATTGTAAAACGCCAAAATCTTTCAGACGATTCGTTTCAAAAATTAATGGAAGCCATTAGTAGCAATGGCAGCGATCATTACCTGTCGGTATTTTTACAAACTGCTCTGGAGCGTCCTACTTTAAGTAAGCAAAATTTGCTTTCTATTCTTCAGGCTACTGGTCGCATTGACTCAGATCATTACATATCCGAGGTTTTAACAGATGCTGCGCCTAAAATTAAAGGCATGAACGATGCCTCTTTAAAAGAAGCCTATCGTTCGGTGGCCAAACGAGTAGAATCAGAAACCTATTATGGAAGAATCATTCGTGCGATTGATTAATGCACTAACTTCCTTTTTTACTGCTGAATAATATCAACGCATCGTTTTTCTTATGAATGCTAATTTACATATCTTGAAGCGATGCGACCAAGCCCAATCTTTGTTTCATCTTTCATGAGAAAATACTTATTGCTGGTAGTTGCCTGCACCGGGCTTGGTGCGCTGCTGTTTATCTTCATCTACTACAGCGAAACTGGGCAGCTTGCTTCTATCCGACTTTTATGGAAAAAATATCTATTACTCATTGCGCTTACCAATGCAATTGGTGTAATCCTTTTTCAAGTCGATCGGATCTTAGATCGGTTGATTGATTGGAAAAACAGTTTTCTTTTACGGTTCGTGTGCGGCTTACTGCTTAACATTTTATTAGTAATATTTTTTACCAGCCTGACTGGCAAATATGTTTTTAGCCTGACGGCCGAAGAAATACTTAAACTCAACATCTTATTTGTGATTGTCGTTTTTATCTACGAGGTTTTTTACGGACTATTTTATTCCTACTATCATTATGCGGTAACGCAAGCCGAACAACTACGTTCAGATCGGTGGCAGCTCGAATTGCAATTTGAATCTCTTAAAAACCAAATCAGCCCACACTATCTTTTCAATTGCCTCAATACCGTTTCGTCTCTTTTATTTAAAGACAAACGTGTTGCCGAAGAATTTATTCGAAGAATGGCCGATACCTTTCGCTATGTGCTATCGCACCAAAAACAAAAACTGGTAAGCTTGCGCGAAGAATTGGAATTTGTAAAGTCGTATTACTTTTTATTGCAGGTGCGTTACGAGTACCATCTGCAGCTTGAAATAAATATACCCAAAAATATTTTAGAAAGTTCGGTACCGCCAATGACGTTACAATTGCTGGTGGAGAATGCCGTAAAGCATAACAGCATTAGTAAAGAAACACCACTGCTTGTTTACATTGGAGCACAAGACAACACCAACATTATTATTTACAATACAAAATCGGCTAACGCTAAACCGGCTACCAGCTTTCGCGTGGGGCTGGAAAATATCCACAAGCGATATGGATTTTTTACAAAAGAGAAAGTAGTAATCCGCGATGAAGAACGTTTTTACGTTCAGTTGCCCGTAATCAAAAGAGGTCAATCAAAATCAGAAAGAGTGTGAAAAAGCTTTTTATTCATAATCCATTCTTTCGCATCCTAGCACCACCTCTATTTGGGATTTTTGTTTATCTCATCATCTTGTTGGTAAATAACAATGTTGGGCAACTGGCAACCTTGGTAAGCAACCAAGAGGTATACGTAAGCATGGTATTAAGTTTGATTTCGTTCGAGTCGATGCGAATGGTGATTGTGCTCCTAAGTCGTTTTCCGATTTATCAAGGCAATAAACTTGCTATTCAGGTAATTGCTACAACCGCCATCAGTGTGTTAATCGTTCTATTGGCTATTTCGCAGTACTACCAATGGGTAATTGGCTTTGCCATCAGTTGGCGAGAGTTGTTGATTTTTGGCATTCTCTTTATGCTGGCAGCATTTTTATACAACGCACTCCACATCGGCAACTATTATTTGCAGAAAGAAAATACATTGCGGATCGAGCAAGAACATAAGCTGCGCGAAAGCCTGGAGTCTGAATTTCTATCGTTTCGGCAAGAAATCAATCCCGATTTATTGTATGACAGTTTGGAAGAACTAATTCTGTGCCTTCACAAAAAAACAGATACAGCCGAAGAATTGATTGATAGCTTGGCGGCACTCTACCGTTATCAGTTAATTCATCGGCAAAAAGAATTTGTAAAACTGGCTGAAGAAACCCAAGCCATCCAACACTTGATACGACTGGCCAATCAAAAACATAAAAATGCCATACGTTGGATAAATAAACTTGAGAAAAATACTGACATCGAACTAATGCCAGGTGCCCTTATAACAGCCGTAGATAGTGTGCTTCGGAATACGCTCATCTCGGCCGATGCGCCACTTACACTTACTCTCTCGCAAGAAGATGACGATTATTTTGTGCTGCATCACGACTTAAATGATAAGTTGCAAACACATACCGAAAGTCTTGAAGCCTTTAAAAGACTACAGCGATCATACTCTGTATATTGCGATCGCCCTTTTGTACAAGTAAAGGCTGGGCGCGAAAATTATATTAAATTCCCAATGATCTCGATTGAGCAATCTGTTACCGAACCCGCATGAGCTTATCACTAACTGTTTTACTCGTTGAAGACGAAACCCCAGCAGCCGAAAAGCTGGAGCGCTATCTGCAACGTTACAGTGCCGATATTAAAGTGAAAGCAATATGCGATTCAGTTGAAAGCTCAGTTCGTTGGATTCAAGAAAATCAAGCAACCATTGATTTGATTTTTATGGACATCCAATTGAAAGATGGCCTCAGCTTTAACATCTTCAAAGAGGTTGTGGTGCAGAAGCCCGTTATCTTCGTAACCGCTTACAACGAATATGCCCTCGAAGCTTTTAAAGTAAACAGCATTGACTACCTGCTGAAGCCCGTTACGTTTACTGACCTTAGCAGCAGCTTGCAGAAGTTTGAAAACCTTCGCGAACAAATGGCTACTACCGAAGCAAAGCAAAATAAAATTAAACAGCTGGCAGAAGTAAATTCGGGCAAGAGTTACAAAGAGCGCTTTATGGTAAAAGTGGGTGACCACATTCGTTCTATTACCATCGATCAAGTGCTCTTTTTCTTTGCCGATGGACGAGACGTGTATCTGATCACTACGCAACTACGGAAATTCATTATCGATTTTACGTTAGAATCGCTCGAAGAAGTGCTTCAACCTAAAAATTTCTTTCGTGCAAATCGTTCGTATATTCTTCACATCGCTTTTATACAAGATGTAGTAACCTACTCAAATAGTCGCCTAAAAGTTACTACGCTGCCCGTTTGGGACAAAGAGATTATTGTGAGCCGTGAAAAAGTAGGTGAGTTTAAAAATTGGTTTGACGGGCTAGATTAGTATTTTTAAGCTAGCATTCAAATTCATTAAATGCTCCCAATGAAATCTAAGCTTAAAATTAGTCTGTGGCTCTTTATCATAGCAATCGTATTGTATATTATACACACGCTGTATGCCTCAGGATTTTTTAAAAAACTCGATCCTCATTTGGCAGGAGAAGTCACAACCATTTACCGATCTCTGTATGGTACAGAAGATTTGGACGTTGATTACAAAAAAGGCCTACTCTTTATTTCATCTACCGATCGGTGGAAGCAGTTAAGAGGAGAATCGGTAGAAGGCAGTATTTATTTATTGCAACTTGATTCGGGCAGCGCTCCGATAAAAATACCTACCACCTACAAAGGTGTTTTTAGACCGCATGGAATATCGTACTTTTCAAAGAATGTACTGAACTATTTGTTTGTAGTGAATCACAACGATGATGGAAATTACATTGAGCTTTTCGAATTTAAGAATGACACGCTCTATCATCAAAAATCGTATGCCGATGCAACCATGTGCTGCCCCAACGATGTGGTAGGTATAGACACAGATGAGTTTTATGTAACCAACGACCACGGAACACAAAAGGGAGCATTGAGAAAATTTGAGGATTACCTACGCATACCCTTATCGTACTTGCTTTATTTTGATGGAACACAGCTTACCAAAGCCTACGAAGGCTTAAGCTATGGCAATGGCGTAAACATTTCAAACGATGGATCACGACTGTACCTAACACACACTACTGGTCGCGAACTACTTACGTTCGATAGAAATAAAGATACTGGCAAGATTACTTTAACGAGCAAATTAAATCTATCATCTGGATTGGATAACATTTCTGTTGACGAGCAAGATAATTTATGGATTGGCTCGCACCCACAGATGTTAAAATTTATTGGTCATGCGACTGACTCTTCAAAAAAATCTCCTTCGCAAGTTTTTAAACTCAGACCAAAAAATGGAGGCGATGAATATGAAGTAGCAGAAGTATACTTAAACGATGGGCAAGAGATTTCGGGTTCTAGCGTTGCCGTGCATTACAAAGGCGAATTATTTATTGGGTGCGTGTTTGAAGATAAACTACTAAGGGCAAAGCTTTAATCCTGAAAATAGGCTACTAAAAACAAAGAGCGCAACTCAAATGGAAACCCACTGACTTGCGCTCTACTGCTTTGGGTGGTGAATTATTTCTTCACGTGTTTGTTTACTACCACAGCCAACTCAAACATAGAGATTTGCTTTTTGCCATCGAAAAGTACTTTCAACTTTTCATCGGCATTGATCATTCTCTTGTTTTTGCTGTCTTGTAGCTTGTTCTTCTTGATGTACTCCCAAATCTTTTTAATGATTTGAGTTCTAGGAAGAGGTTTGCTTCCTACCACTGCCCCAAGAGCTGCGCTAGGATTTAATGCTGCCATGAAGGCTGCATTTGGTTTGCGTGCAGATTTTTTAGCGGCCTTTTTCACGGCCTTTTTTACTGCTTTCTTTGCAGCCTTTTTAGGAGCTGCTTTTTTCTTTGCTGCTTTTTTTGCCATAGCTAAAATTGGTTTTAATGGATGCGAAGTAAGTTGAAAAAATTGAGTTATCCCAATGCAGAGGCAACGAATTGCACTTTTACCAGCCAATAGTAGCGTAAGTAGGGTATTTTCATAGGTAAAAATGCAAAAACCCCTATGAGAAATGAGTTGACGCAAGCACGCGTTACCTTTTATGATGTCGCTTTTTCATAGGAGAAATACGAGTTATCGGCAAAATCTAACCAGCACAAAAAGAGACAAAATTGAAATTTGTCAGCAGCCGTGAGCCAGTTGCGTAAGAGGGAAAACTGTTTTAAAGGTATTGCAATTGAACGAAGATGATATCGAGTTCTTCTTTGGTTTTATTCAATTTTACTTGCAATTGCCTAAGCATATTATCTCTGCTTTCGTTTTCTAGAACGAAATCTTCATCAGACAGAGTGGGAAACAATCGCTTCAATAATATTTTTTGCTCGCGCCAGCTTCGTACGATATTCACGTTAAACTGGTTCTATCGTTTTTTCCACTCTTGATACATGCAGAATAAATTGCTTATCGAGCACAAACTTAAATTCAGTTTCGGCCATTAGCTCCATGGCTTTGCGGCTCGATTGAAGTAAGTTAAGTAAATCAGTAGCTGGTATTGAAGTCTTGGTCTTATTAGTAGCTTTTCCCTTCGCCACTTCTAAGGTAAAAGAGTATACACCTTTTCCTTTTGGGTTTAATGATTTGAATTCGTGAGCAAATAATTTGTATTGCTGAGGAGTCTCGGCTGAGGCTACCATCATTTGTAAAATGGCGGGGCGATACTTGATCCATAACGGAATATATGGCTTGGTGGCCATGGAATCGAATGAGGTGTAGTTCATAGGGTTGGCTAATTAATTATCAAAGATATGTTTTTAGTGCTTTGCTGCGTGCCGTATCGCGTAAGCGCCTGGTAGCTTTTTCTTTTATCTGTCGCACGCGCTCTCGGGTTAAGCTAAATTTCAATCCGATTTCTTCTAAGGTCATTGAGCGTGTTCCATTAAGGCCAAAAAAGTACGAAATTACTTCCGACTCTCGGGCAGGCAATGTAGCCAATACGCGGGCCACCTCGCTGCGCAACGAATCGCGCATTAAATCTCCATCGGGCGTTTCTTCTGTTTGGTTAGTCAGTACATCGAGCAAGTTGTTTTCTTCACCCTGCACAAAAGGGGCGTCTACAGAAATATGGCGGCCGCCCAAGCGCAAAGTGTTCTCTACTTCTTCGGTGGTAACCTGCATAATTTCTGCCAACTCTTCGGGCGATGGCTCGCGCTGAAATTTCTGCTCTAGCTCCGAAAATGTTTTGGCTACTTTATGCAATGAACCTACTCTATTGAGCGGCAACCGTACCACCCTCGATTGCTCGGCCAATGCCTGAAGAATGGATTGGCGAATCCACCAAACTGCATACGAAATAAACTTAAAACCGCGCTTTTCATCAAAACGACTGGCAGCCTTAATCAAACCCACATTGCCCTCGTTTATCAAATCGCCTAATGTTAATCCATTGTTCTGGTATTGCTTGGCTACCGAAACCACGAAACGCAAATTGGCTTTTGTCAATTTCTCTAGTGCCATCTGATCGCCTTCGCGAATTCGCTTTGCCAGCTCTACCTCCATTTCAGAAGTTATCAAATCTACTTTGCCAATTTCTTGCAGGTATTTATCCAGCGATTGGTTCTCGCGGTTGGTGATCTGCTTTACGATCTTTAGTTGTCTCATAATACGGTAAATCAAAAAAATACAACATGGAACTACCTAATTGGTATTTTTGGTTCCATTCAATTGAAAAAACCGAGTACGAGGGACATCTAGTGAAGTGAGTTAGATGCCTTCAGGCAGGATTTGAAGAATTGATTTTACGAAGGTACGCATTTTAAATTTAAAGGCCAGCTAGGTAAAATCAAATCGGTCGCTAGCTCACCTTCTTTGAATAAGCCATTGCCGCCCGTAGTTGGCCATATCCATACTTGCTTTTAAGCCATTCGTATAAATCTTTGGATGTTGCTTCGGCTGGAAGTTGTCGATAGGCATTAACAATTTCCATAACGGCACCTTCTTGCATAAAAGAAAAAATACTCACTTTATCTTCAGCAACTGCCTTTGCTAAATGCGTTTCGATTGTGCCAACCGTTAGCTTTCGCTCGTGGGATATTTGCTCTGCACTAAGGCCTTTATTTAGTAACTCTATTGTCAAGTCATAGGTATTTGTGCCATCCGATTTCCTTTTGGTGCCGCTGCTCTTTTTTCTTCTTTTAGGATCGGTATAAGAAGCAGATGGAATCTCTTTCTTTACTTCCACCAAAATCTTTGTTCGTTCGATGGCACGTAATTTTGTTAAGGCTGATAAATCAATTTTTTCCTCTCCGGTTAGTATCGCATCAACCAAGTAAACAGCCTTATCAATTTCTTCGAGCTTTTTGCTAAGAATTTGGTCTATTTCCGTCAATTGGCTTAAATATGTTTTGGTTTTCTTTTTAGCCCGCATTAATTCAATATGCGCCAGTAGCTTTTTTAGAATATCAATAACAATTGTTCTGTAGTAGGCACTGCCTTTTAGTAGGCGTTGATGCAAAAAGATTGTATCGCTGGCAACTAGCAAATCAAGCAACTGCCTTCTAAACCGATCTGTATTTATTTTTTCAGTCTCTAACGACTCAGTGATTTGTTGAAGCACGGGCTTCATGGTTTCTTCTGAAAACTGCTCTTCACGATGGTTTTTTTGAAGGTAGTCTAGTTCCTTTGTGATGGAAGTAAAATCAAATGTTTGATCTAAGAGTTGGCTAATAAATTCTTGTTGCCGATTTTTCATCACATCGGCAAGTTGAAGCGGCTTATGATTTTCCCTTGCAAATGCTACCACTTGTTGATCGGTGCTAATAGTCGAAGAATTAATACGTGTTCTCAAAATCAGACCATCTAACGAACGCAAACGTGATAATGCCACATACACCTGGCCATCTGCAAATGCTTGGCCTACATCGATGATCGCCTTATCGAATGTTAAACCTTGGCTTTTGTGCACCGTAATAGCCCACGCCAGCTTTACTGGGTACTGCTCAAAAGAACCAATCACTTCATCTTCTAAGTTGCTTCCCTCGCTAATGGTATAGCGTTTGTTTTCCCATCGTTCTCTTTTTAGCTGATAGCGTGTTCGCGAATCTGAAAGTTCTACCCACACCTTGTCGTCTTTAATTTCTTTAACGGTGGCCAATTTTCCGTTGAAATATACTTTGCTTTCATTATCGTTTCGTACGAACATAATTTGAGCACCTTCTTTTAACTCGATGGTTGCCTGCACGGGGTAATTCCACTCCGGAAAATCGCCCTCTATGTGGGCATCAACAAAGTGAGATGCGGAAGTTAAGCTCTTCAATTCCTTTTGATTGAGCTCGTCTGCTTTGTAGTTGTGTGTAGTGAGTGTTATTACGTCTGTTAGCTTTTGTATTTCATTGGGTGATTTAACATGCTGATTCAGTAAGTCGATATCTTGTTGTGTTGCTGAATTATTTCTAAGGTTGTTAAGTATGTCAATAAACTGCTGATCGTGTTGGCGAAATATTTTATCGAGTTCAATATATACAAGGGGCTCTGCTTGTAATGCTTTCGCTTCATAAAACCAAGGGCTGTTATAGTACTTTTGCAAAATCATCCATTCCTCATTCTTCACTACTGGGGGCAACTGATACAAGTCTCCTATGAAGAGTACCTGCACGCCACCAAAACTTTGCCTAAAATTTCCTTTGGCTGCTTTCATCCGATAATCAATCGCATCCAGTAAATCTGACCGTAGCATACTTACCTCATCAATAACCAATAAATCGATAGATCGTAACACTTGTTTGCGAACGCTATTTAGCGGGTGTTTTCTTGCAAGCGTGTTTTGATTGATAAGTCTACTGCCTTCTGAAAAATCATCGGGCAAGAAACGATCGGGTAAAAAAGTAAAGGGCGGCAACAGAAATTGTGAATGAATAGTAACTCCACCTGCATTTAATGCAGCAATACCCGTTGGTGCAACCACAATATGATTTTTGTGAGTGAGTGCCGGTAGATTTTTTAAGAAAGTGGTTTTCCCTGTGCCTGCTTTGCCCGTTAAAAAAATATGGCTAGCTGTGGTGTTAATGAATCGCGCTGCAGCCGAAAGGAAATCTTGCATCCTGTAAAACTACGCGGTTTTTAAAAATTTAAAAACACTTTACCGACATCGCTCCTAGCCTCTTAACTTGTCTAGTAACTTGTTCAACTGTTTTGCTTCTGTTGCGCTGATGTTCTGTAAGGAAGATATCCATCGGTCGGCTTCGCCATCAATTTTTTTTAAAACCGCTAAACCCTTTGGTGAGATGCTTATATCTACTTGTCTACGATTGTTTGCGCAAATTTCTCGCTGCACCAGTGATTTTAATCTAAGCTTTTCAACCAGGCGCGTGCAGTTACTGCTTTTATCAATCATGCGCTCGGTAATCTCTGCCAACATCATTTTGGTAGGATGGCTCCCTCGTAAAATCCGGAGTACGTTATATTGCTCAGGTGTGATGCCATGTATTTTTAGCCTAGCCGAGTTGCCACTATGTAGCCAACTACTCGTAAACATGATGTTGATCGCCATCTTATGAAATTCATTGCTGAACTTCTCTTGTTTGATATCTTGCTCTAGCGACATGGCTGCAAAGGTAGCTACTATTGTTGTAGCTACAATCAAATGTCAAGAACTGAATTACAATGAGTCATCTCAAAAATAATAAATTACTGTCTTTGCGAGGGAGGACTGAATCCCTTTTTTGCTTCCCGATAGGAGATTGCTTCACTTCGTTCGCAAAGACGTAGTATTTTTTAAGATCGCTTCTAGTCAACTTCCTTCCACCACTGGCTTTGCGGATAGTGAGCGTTCAATAAAACAGGCTCACCTATTTTTGGCGTAACAATCGCTACATTTTTTGCGAGTGCTTCGTGGCTCGCATGCTCAATGGGCTCCTTCCACGGGTGCAAAGAGAGCTTAAATTTGCCCCAATGTACGGGCATCAAAACAGCAGCTTTTAAGTCTAAGGTAGCTCGAACGGTTTCTTCGGGCATCATGTGGATTAATGGCCACCCTTCATTGTATTGTCCACACTCTAATATAGCAATATCAAAAGGCCCCAATTTTTCGCCAATGGTTTTGAAGTGGGTATCGTAGCCAGAGTCGCCCCCTAAATACAATGAGTGGTTCACTGTTTTTAAAACAAAAGATGACCAAAGTGTTTTATGCTGTTTAAAACTTCGGCCTGAAAAATGTCGCGCGGGTGCAGCCGTTAGTTTTATTGTCTCAAACATCAATTTGCTCTCCCACCAATCAAACTCAACAATTTTTTTTGGATCAACTCCCCATCGCTCTAAATGAGCGCCTACACCTAATGAAGTACAGAATAAATTGGCCTTTGGTCTCAGTTCAAGAATCGTTTTGTAATCAAGATGATCGTAGTGATCGTGGGTGATTAGCACCACATTTATCGTTGGCAAATCGCTTACACGGAAGTTATTTGCCCCTTGAAAACTTTTAGTAGCAAAACTTAGTGGAGATGCGCTGCCACTAAAAACTGG
>JAAFHY010000089.1 GCA_013298505.1 Cytophagales bacterium | reverse complement strand
TCTCCCAGCTCCAGTGCTTGCAAGAAATAGTAATGTGCTTGCCCGAGCTGGCTAATATCGGAATACGCAATGCCGATTTTGTTGTAGGCCATTCCCAATCCGAGCATGTCTTCGGCACCGGTGAGGATTTCCACCGTCTTCTCCAAATCAGGCAGAGCGAATAGAGGCTTGTCTTGCTTAATATAAATTTTAGCCCTGCCGTAGAGCGCAAATGCCAAACCGCGCGTGTCGTTCGTTTTCGTTTTGAGTGAAATGCTGCGCTCAATGGTTTCCATAGCCAATGATTCTTGGCCTTGCTTAAAATAAATTCCAGATAAGGGATTGAGAGCGTTCGACTCTAAGCTCTCGTCATTTACTTTTCGGCTGGCCTCAATTGCTTTTTCGTATGAATCGGCTGCTTTGGTAAAATCATTGAAGTACTCGTAGATGGTACCCATGCTTTTGAGCGTGCGCGATTGATTGTGAAAATCTTCCAATTGTTTATAGCCCTGCAAGCTTTTTAGCAGCTCAATCAACCCTTGATGATATTTGTTGGTGCGGTAGTAAATACCACCAATGTTGTAATGAGTATCGGCAATGCCTTTGATATCATTGGTGGATTGAAAGTAGGTGAGCGATTCTAATGAATATTGTTCAGCCTTATCAAACTCTCCGCGTATCAAATAAAAAAGGCCTAATTGAATTTTTGCCTTCGCAATGCCTTCCTCGTAATGGGCTTCTTCGCACCTTTTTAGAATTTGATTGGTAATGGCCAGACTTTGGTTCAGGTCGCTGCCACGTGTTGCATATGCTTCGGCCAATTTTTTAATGACCTCTTCCATAATGAGAGTATTAACCGAAACCAACAAAGACATAGAAACAAAGGTAGGTAAATGCTGATAATTGCCTTGGTTTGATTTTATACAATTTTATAGATGGTTGAATTTAAAGGAGTTTGTCGCATAAGTTGCATTGTGCTAGTATAACACGCGGGCAATGGAAAGAACCCTCCGCGAAGCGCGGGGTAAACTTTAAGCCCGAGGTAGATTGGCAGACTTGTAGCGTACAGCTTGCCGAACTTATGTTTTGGATTTGTTCGGCATGGTGCGATGGCAGGGATGCCCAGAAACTAACTCTTGATTTTTTCAATAACACAATTTGACCGATGCGGTAAATGTCGTGATGGATGATAACCGTAAGGTGAGTTTTAAGAGACAACTAAATAAAATGATTTGATAGGTTTAATGATCTGAGTCAACTCTAATTGAGTTAATATAAGCTAAAACACCATCTTCAATTGACGTAAATTTATTTTTGAATCCCACCTCTCTTAGCTTCCTCACTTTCGCCTCAGTAAAATACTGATACTTATCCCTAATATCTAAAGGAGTATCAACATACTCAATATCTACAGGCTTTTTTAATGTAGTAAATACTGCTTTTGCCAAATCATTAAATGAGCGTGCTGTGCCAGAGCCTAGGTTGTAGATGCCAGAATCTTTTCGGTGGTACATCAAAAAAATACAGACCTCTGTAACATCCATTACGTAGACGAAATCGCGCATCTGCTCTCCATCTTTGTAATCGCCATGATGAGATTTAAACAATTTCATCTTACCTGTTTTTTGAATCTGATTGTATGCGTGCCAGATTACCGAGGCCATCCTGCCTTTATGATATTCATTAGGCCCGTATACGTTGAAGAATTTTAACCCAGCCCAAAAAAGGGGTTTGTCTTTTTGATCTAATGCCCACACGTCAAAATCTTGCTTTGATTGACCGTACGGATTGAGCGGTTTTAGCAGATGGATTTTTGATTCATCGTCATCATAGCCATTTTCGCCAAGGCCATAGGTTGCAGCAGAAGATGCGTAAACTAGTGGTAGTTGATACTCGCAACATTTCTTCCAAATTGACTTAGTGTAGTTGGTATTAAGCCTGTCGAGTAACACGGTATCAAATTCAGTGGTATCGGTTCGAGCGCCAATATGAAAGATAAATTCTACCAATTCATGATTTTTATCTAACCACAAAAAAAATAAATCACGGTCAACCTTCTCTTGTATTTTTAGACCGACCAGATTTTTACTTTTTTCAATGTTCTCAAACTTATCAACAGCAACAATGGCGTTGAAGTTATCTTCGTTTAAACGTTTTATCAAACAGCTTCCTATAAATCCAACTGCTCCAGTTACAATTATCATAACAAGTGATTTTAAGGCAATTTAACAATATTTAACTAGCCATTTTTGATTGATGCAAGGCTTGTATATTTGCATCATCAAACTAAATGATGATTTACGTAAGCAGAAAAGAACATTTTAACGCAGCCCATAAGTTGTTTAATCCGGCTTGGAGCACCGAGAAAAATCAGCAAGTATTTGGCCCTTGCGCGAATGAGAATTGGCACGGACATAACTACGAATTAATTACAACAGTGGCGGGCACTCCCGACCCTGAAACTGGATTCGTGATCGACTTAAAGAAACTGAGCGATCTTATTAAAGCCGAGGTTATTGCCAAAGTAGATCACAAGAATCTTAACCTGGATGTAGATTTTATGAAAGATAAAATGGCTAGTACCGAAAATCTTGCCTTAGAAATGTGGAAGATACTTGCTCCCAAAATTTCATCCATTAGTAAGTTTGGAAAACTTCATTCCATCCGACTCTATGAGACACCTCGAAACTATGTCGATTACTATGGTGAAGTGGAACAAATAAATTCTCAAAGCAAAGCATGAAACACGAAGACCAATCGTTACACTCGCATAGCCTGAAGCATGAGGATTGTGGCTTGCAGCCAATGTATTCTGCCCAATGAAATTCTACATCATAGCAGGCGAACGATCGGGAGATTTGCACGGCAGCAACTTAGTTAAGTCAATCGTAAAAAGAATGACTGCTTCTTTTCGAGGCTTTGGTGGCGAAGAAATGCAAAAGGCAGGAGTAGATTTGGTAATGCACTACAACCAGCTTGCCTTTATGGGATTCGAGGCTGTTGTTAATTTCTTTAAAATTGCAAAGTACATGCGCGATTGCAAGGCTGATATTCTAACCTACAAGCCTGATGCAATTATTCTAATAGACTATGGCGGTTTTAATCGCCAGATGGCTGCATTTGGAAAAGCAAATGCGATAAAAGTATTTTACTATATACCTCCTAAAGTATGGGCTTGGCGTCAGGCTAGAGCATGGCAGTTAAAGAAAAACGTAGATCACATGTTTGTGATACTCCCGTTTGAGAAGCAGTTCTTTAAAAAGTATGATTTTGATGTGGATTACGTGGGCAATCCTGTGCTCGATGCCATTAAGTCCTTTTCACCTTCGGCTTCTTTTTTAGAAACCAATGGGTTAACCTCTAAAAGAAAAATCGTTGCGCTATTGCCAGGCAGCAGAAAAATGGAGCTACAACAAATTGTGCCACTGATGGCAGCAGTCGTGAAGCAGAACCATAGCGTTGATTTTGTTGTGGCAGCGGTAAAAAACCTTCCCGAGAATTTATATCAGCCGCTAAAGGAGTTTAGCAACGTAAAATTTGTTTACGATTCTACCTACGATCTTCTCACCCACTCATCGGCAGCGGTTGTTACTTCAGGCACAGCAACGCTTGAAACGGGGCTTTTCAAAGTGCCCCAAGTAGTGGTTTATAAAGCAGGTAAAATTGAGTACTTTATCGGATCTAGAGTTGTAAAGGTGGCGTTTATTTCGTTGGTGAATTTGATTGCGGGCAAAGAAGTAATCAAAGAGCTGATTCAAGACAAAGCAACGCCTCAAGCGATTTCAATTGAACTTGATTTACTTCTTGCGGAGGGTGATTATCGAAATAGGATTTTAGAAGAATACGATCAGCTTTATAAGATGCTTGACACGGGCTCTGCATCTGAAAATACCGCAGGACTCATCTTAAGATATATGGATACCCCAAAAGTCAATAATAAATTCTTAGGCAACTTTTAGCTTGCTGTAGTGTGATTTATTGAATTTCTCCTCTGCGTAAGCACGGTTAATCACAAGTCGATCAGTAGTTTTGTCAGAGGGCAATTCAAACATAGCGTCATTAATAATTGCTTCGCAGATAGATCTAAGTCCTCGAGCCCCTAACTTAAAATCGACTGCTCTCTCAACAATAAAATCTAGCGCCCCTTCTTTAAACTCAAGCTCAATTGACTCCATCTCAAACAATTTTTTGTATTGCTTTACGAGTGCGTTTTTAGGCTCGGTAAGAATTTTCCGCAGCGTGTCATGATCCAACGGATTTAAAAACGAAAGAACGGGCAAGCGACCAATCAACTCAGGAATCAATCCAAACGTTTTTAAGTCTTGTGCCGAAACAAATTGCAGTAAATTATCCCTGTCAACATCGGCTATATTTTCATGATCGGATGAAGTAGCAAAACCAAGCGGTCGAGTATTTAACCTGCGTGCTATCAACCGAGAGATTCCTTCAAAAGCTCCACCGCAAATGAATAAAATATTCTCGGTGTTTACGTTGATCATTTTTTGATCGGGATGCTTGCGTCCGCCTTGCGGTGGTACATTTACCGAAGTGCCTTCTAACAATTTTAATAACGCTTGTTGAACACCCTCGCCACTTACATCGCGAGTAATGGATGGGTTGTCTGATTTCCTAGCGATCTTATCAATTTCGTCAATGTAAACGATCCCTCGTTCTGCTGCTTCTGTATTGTAATCGGCCGCCTGCAACAGACGGGTGAGAATGCTTTCTACATCTTCGCCCACATAACCAGCTTCTGTCAACACGGTTGCATCGGCAATGCAAAAAGGAACTTGTAAAATCTTTGCGAGTGTTCTGGCCAAATAGGTTTTTCCAGTGCCTGTTTCGCCAACCATAATAATGTTTGATTTTTCAATCAATACATCATTATCAATTTTGCGCTGCGTTAATCTTTTGTAGTGGTTATAAACAGCTACGGACATCACGCGCTTGGCTTCATCTTGCCCAATTACGTATTCATCTAAAAACTTCTTTATTTCTCGCGGCTTAATCAGCTTGAAATTAGGCAGCGTGCCTGCTTCTACTTTATTCTTTTTTTCTTCTTGAAGTATTTGAGTGGCTTGGGTAACGCACTTGTCACAAATGTGTGCATGAATCCCCGAGATCATAAGATCTACGTCTTTCTTATTTCGTCCACAAAAAGAACAGGTAACTTCGGCAGCCATAGTTTTCAATTTGGAAATGATTTAATGCTCAATTAGCAAATCAAATGTATCAATATTTAGTGAGCAATAATACAATTAGCCAACTAACCAATGAAAAAGCCTCATCGGTCAATTGGCTAATCGAATGATAGGCCAATTTACTTCTTTTTCTTCTCTAGCACTTCGTCAATCAAGCCGTATGCTTTTGCTTCAGACGAGCGCATCCAGTAGTCGCGATCAGAATCTTTTTCAATCTTCTCGTATGTTTGGCCGCTATGGTTGGCAAGGATGGTGTATAAATCTTTTTTCAATTCTAAGGTTTGGCGCATCGAAATTTCCATGTCAGATGAAGTGCCCTGCATACCTGCCGAAGGCTGATGGATCATCACCCTAGAGTGGGGTAATGCCGATCTTTTTTTAGCAGCACCGGCCGACAATAATACCGCGCCCATCGAAGCGGCCATCCCCGTGCAAATAGTTGCCACATCGGGGTTAATAATTTGCATGGTATCGTAAATGCCAAGCCCTGCATATACAGAGCCTCCTGGGCTATTGATGTACATGATAACATCTTTCTTTGGATCAGACGACTCTAAGAATAGAAGCTGCGCTGTAATCACATTGGCTACATAGTCATCTACCGCGGTGCCAAAGAAAATGATTCGATCGGCCATCAATCTCGAAAACACATCGATTACCGTGGCGCGCATTTGTCGCTCTTCCACCACATTGGGCGTCATTCCTGTAACGGTGTAAGCATTTGTATTAATAAATTTCGTGTAGCTGTCCAAGGCATTGCCACTCATACCTAAGTGGTGCACGGCATAGTTTCTAAATTCGTTGGTTGACATATTTTTGATTAGTTAAAGAGAGGTTAATAATACTAAGTCGATTTATTTTTAAAATTAGTATAATCGGTTGTTCAATGTTAGTAATTTATTCTTTCAGTTTTAATGCTAGGCAGAAAATAGACAAATTAAAAAACCCCGCCACAAAGCAAGGTTTCTTGTTAACTCAATCAAACCATTAAAGGTTCAAGCCAAACTCAATGATTATGCGCTGCCGCAAGTTTTTTAAACTCTTCTAGCGATACTTTCTTTTCAACTATGGTAATGTTCTCTTTCACAATTTTCATGATTTTCTCTTGACGCAATTGGTTGTAAATGCGCATAAAATTTTCGCCCTTTCCATCTTGCCCAGATAGGTAGTTATTTGCGATTTCATCGAGCTTATCTCCTAATTGTGCTGCAATGGAAGGTCCGCCAAATTGGTCGATGATCAACAGCTTAGCCTTTTCACGTACTTCTTCACCATCCACTTTAATGTCTTTATCTTCGCTTATTTTATTTTTTATCAGATCCCACTTAAGCGATTCTTTGTAAAGCGAAAATTCTTTATCAATAACTTCGTCAGTCACTTGCCCACCACTGGTTGCTTTTAGCCAAGTCTTCAAAAAATTATCAGGCATTGTAATAGCGGTATGATCTACATAGTAATGCTGTATCTCGTGGTCTAATAAATGGTTGGTTTCGCGCTGGTAATTTTCAGAAATCGTCTCTTTTATTTTCGCCATAAACTCATCTTCAGTTTTTACGGTTTCCTTACCAAAAACCTTATCAAATAATTCTTGATTAAGCGAAGCTTCTTCTACGCGGTTAATAGAGGTAACGGTAAGTTGATAAGTTCCATGGGCTTTTTTTACTTCTTCCTCGCTCACATTTAGTGCTCGGGCGGCATCGGCCGCAGAGGTAAAGGCCTTTTCGCTGTCAAATTCAACAACATCGCCCTTCTTTAAACCAACAAATTTCTTTTGCTCTTTCCTTTCGATCTTATTGATGGCAATAAAAGAACCTTTTTTACTTTCTTCTCCATTTCGAGAAACATCGCCATATAAGTTATCGCTTACTTCGCTCACCTCAGGGTAGGTTACGTTGCCAAATCGGGTTTTAATGTCCGAAATAGTTTCATCCATCACCTGCTGGTCTACTTCAATTAAATTAGAAGTAACTTTTACCTTGGCCGATAAGTCAATCGTAAAATCATCTACCATCCCAAGTTGAAATTCAAACTCAAAATCTTTTTGATTTTCCCAATCAATCGTGCGCGCCATCTCAGCGTTGGGTAGTGGATCGCCCAATATTCTTAATTTATTATTCTTGATATAGT
Organism: Cytophagales bacterium; assembly: GCA_013298505.1. Taxonomy (GTDB): domain Bacteria; phylum Bacteroidota; class Bacteroidia; order Cytophagales; family Cyclobacteriaceae; genus ELB16-189. Next base: position 5,386 of record JAAFHY010000089.1, on the reverse strand, counting down.
CAGAAACTGAATGCGAAAGGAGTTGATTCACTTCTTCGGCCAACACCGATTTTCCAAACATTTTCTTTATCACTCCACTTGGCACCTTGCCTTGACGAAAGCCTTTAATATTTGCCTTCTTCGCATATTCTTTCAACTTCTCATCTACTTTGGGTAAATAGTCGCTTTCTGTCAAAGAAATTTTAATTAGTGCATCGGTAGCGCTTTGCTTGTCTAAAATAATATTCACGATTGGGTAGTTTTTACGTTTTAAAAATCCATTTAATAATAAACCCCCGATCAAGGAATCGGCTACCTTAATCGAGGGTTATTGGTGTGCGGATGAAGGGACTCGAACCCCCACGCCTTGCGGCACCAGATCCTAAGTCTGGCGCGGCTGCCAATTACGCCACATCCGCATACTTTAATGCACCTTTTTATCAAAGGGATCGCAAATTTAGAGATTATTCCCTATTATTAAAGTCCTGATTGAAATATGAACAGAGTTAATCTTCTTTTTGCGGCCTTCGGGCTATCCCTGCCCGTCCGGCAGGCAGGCGTTGCAAGTCCATCCGTGCGCAACCACACACACTTCGGGCTTGGAATTTACCCCGTATTTCTCGGGGCTTCTATCCCTGGCCGATCTGCCTACACTATACAATTACTTAAAATTCAATGAGTTGATGGTAATTGACGAAATAACAGAAAAAAAGGAAATCATCGCTCGCTATCGCAGGCTCCTGCGATTGGCAAAGCCTATTTTAAAAGATGGCGATGCAAAATTAATTAAGCGGGCTTTTACCATATCGATGGAAGCGCACAAGAATATGCGCAGAAAATCGGGCGAGCCGTATATTTTTCACCCTCTGTCAGTGGCCGAAATTTGTGTAGAAGAAATTGGATTGGGTACCACCTCCATCATTGCCGCACTGTTGCACGATGTGGTAGAAGACACCGATATTCAACTGGCCGATCTCCAATCAATATTTGGTGTAAAAATAGCCAAGATCATAGATGGCCTCACAAAAATTAGGGGTGTGTTTGAATACGGCACATCCGCTCAGGCAGAGAACTTCCGCAAAATGCTCTTTACACTTTCAGAAGATGTAAGGGTAATTTTAATAAAGCTGGCCGATCGACTCCACAACATGCGCACGCTCGATAGTATGCCCCGCAATAAGCAATTGCGTGTGTCGTCCGAAACGATCTATCTCTACGCACCGCTTGCGCATCGACTGGGGCTAAATGCAATTAAAACGGAGCTAGAAGATTTGTATTTGCGCTTTACAGATAGACCTATTTACGATGAAGTGGCGGGCAAGATAGACGAAACCCGCGCCTCGCGAAATAAATTTATTAAGCAATTTGTTCAGCCGATTAAAGATGAGCTTGATAACCTAGGCGTTGACTACGAAATTAAAAGCAGGCCCAAATCTATTTTTTCTATCTACACAAAAATGCGGAAGCAGAACATTCCCTTCGAGGAGATTTACGATCTGTTTGCCGTTCGCATCATTTTAGATACCCCGCTCGAACAAGAAAAATCGCATTGCTGGCAAGTGTATTCGGTGGTAACTGATTACTATACACCCAATCCCGATCGGTTGCGCGATTGGATCAGTACGCCCAAAGGAAATGGATACGAATCGTTGCACACCACGGTAATGGCAAAAAACGGCCAGTGGGTAGAAGTGCAAATCAGAACCTTGCGCATGGATGAGATTGCCGAGAAGGGCTATGCTGCCCATTGGAAGTATAAAGACAACGCAGCCAAGTACGAGTCAAACCTCGAAAAGTGGTTGGTACGGGTTCGCGAAACACTAGAAAAACAAGACCTAACAGCACTCGAATTTGTTGATGATTTTAGAGGCAATTTGTTTAGCGATGAAGTTTTTGTTTTTACGCCAAAGGGCGAATTGAAAACGCTGCCCACTGGGGCTACCGCATTGGACTTTGCATTTGATATCCACACCGATATTGGAGCCAAATGTTTAGGTGCCAAAGTAAATCAGAAACTGGTGCCCATCAATCATGTTTTAAAGAATGGCGATCAGATCGAAATCCTTACCTCGGCTAAGCAAAAGCCGAACGAAGATTGGCTTCGCTTTGTAATAAGCCCCAAGGCAAAATCAAAAATCAAAGAGCTTCTCAAAGAAGATAAGCGGCACGTAGCAGACGAAGGAAAAGAGACACTATTAAGGAAGCTAAAGCAACTTAAGATTGACTCTAACAGCCAAACCTTCGAGCAGATGAGAGATTTTTTTAAAGTCAATTCTCAATTCGAGCTTCAATTTAGAGTAGGCAATGGCACGATTTCCGTTAATGACCTCAAGCGATTTAAAGAATACAAGCCTGCTTCTCCGCTAAAAAATCGCGAGCAAGCCGAAGTACGTGACGTAAAAACCATCGAGCAGGAAATCAACAAAGCCAAAGGCCGTTACGAAGATATTTTGTTGATTGGCGAAGACATGGATGTGGTAGAGTACAAACTGGCAAAGTGCTGTACGCCTATTCCTGGCGATGACGTATTTGGGTTTGTAACCGTAAACGAAGGCATAAAAATCCATCGAACCACGTGCCCAAATGCAACAGAGTTATTGGCCAATCATGGTAATAGGGTTATCAAAGCCAAATGGACTTCGCAATACGAAGTGGCATTCCTTACGGGATTGAAAGTAGTAGGCACCGATCGGGTAGGGTTGATAAACGATGTGTCAAAAGTAATTTCCGAAGAATTGAAAGTAAATATGAGTTCGCTATCGTTTAAGACCGATCAAGGTATATTTAATGGAGAAATTATGCTTTACGTAAACGATACAAGGCACTTGGAAATGCTCATAGAAAAATTACAAAAAGTAGAAGGAGTTGTAAAAGTGAGCCGATTTGATTCGCGGGTAAATTAAATAATAGAATAAGTTAAGATGAATTTGTGAGCGTACCATAGTAAGCTATATTTGAACTTCTAAAGAGTAAATGCCCTTCAATCAAAAAATATACGAAGAAGTAAAGCAAATTTTTATTGCCTACTTAGAAAGCAAAGACCTACGCAAAACCCCTGAGCGCTACGCCATATTAGAAGAAATTTATTCGCTCGATGGCCATTTCGATGTAGAATCACTCTACGCAAAAATGAAAGATAAAGAGTATCGTGTAAGCCGTGCAACAGTTTACAATACGTTGGATTTACTCGTAGAGTGCGACTTAGTAAGCAAGCACCAGTTTGGTAAAAACTTGGCGCAATTTGAAAAGTCATTTGGGTATAAGCAACACGATCACCTAATCTGTACCGAGTGCAGTAAGGTCACTGAATTTTGCGATCCGCGCATTCAAAACATTCAAAATACAGTCAGCGAATTATTACATTTTAAAGTCATGCATCATTCGTTAATTTTGTACGCTTCCTGTACCAAAGTCAATTGCGAAAATAAAAAAGTATGAATGTTGTTAAACAGATTAAAAGCGATATCCTAATCCTACGCGTTTCAGGTGATTTAATAGGAGAAGATAGCGGCACGCAACTTCTTAGTGCCGTAAACGAGGCAATCAGCACCCAAGTGGTTAGGTGTATTGTAGATATTTCTCAACTTAGATACATCAATAGCAGTGGCATAGGTATACTCATTACCATGCTAACAAAATTTAGAAATAAAGACGGAGAATTATATTTACAAAACCCGTCCGAAAGTGTAAAGAAGCTTCTCGTTATTACAAAGCTCAACGCTATATTTCAGATTATTAATTCAGAAGAAGAAGTGATCAAAGGAAATTAGTTTTAAAAAATTAGATTTATTAAATCGTACTAAATGAAAGTAGATGTTTTGTTAGGCCTGCAGTGGGGCGATGAAGGAAAGGGAAAAATTGTAGATGTATTGGCACCTAAGTACGATGTGGTAGCACGTTTTCAAGGTGGGCCAAATGCTGGTCATACATTAGAGTTTGATGGAATTAAGCATGTGCTTCATCAAATTCCTTCCGGGATTTTCCGAAAAACAACTAAAAATGTAATTGGCAATGGCGTAGTACTAGATCCCATTGTTTTCAAAACAGAAATCGAGAAGCTAGAAAAATTTAAACTCGATGTAAAAGCAAATTTGTTCATTTCAAAGAAGGCAACACTCATTATCCCAACTCATCGGTTGCTCGATCAAGCCTACGAACTCGCAAAAGGCGTAAACAAAATCGGCTCCACTTTAAAGGGCATTGGTCCTTCTTATCAAGATAAAATAGGGCGACAAGGTTTACGAGTAGGCGATGTGCTTTCAGCAAACTTTAGCGAAAAATTTAAAAAACTCTCCGATATACATTTTGAAATACTTAAAAGCCACAACATCCAATTTGATTGGAATGCCTTGGAGCAGCAATTTCTCGAAGCTGTAAATTTTTTAAAGCAATTTAAATTAATAGATAGCGAGTACTTTATCAACGCAGAATTAGAAGCGGGCTCTTCCATTTTAGCTGAAGGTGCTCAAGGCTCTTTACTTGACATTGACTTTGGCAGCTATCCATTTGTTACCAGTTCTAGTACAGTTACAGCAGGAGCTTGTACTGGGCTAGGCGTAGCTCCAAAACATATTGGCAAAGTGTATGGGATTTTTAAGGCGTATAGCACTCGTGTAGGCAGTGGCCCATTCCCAACCGAACTTCTTGATGAAGAAGGCGAACGAATGCGCAAGCAGGGAAATGAATTTGGATCAACTACAGGCCGGCCACGCAGATGTGGCTGGATAGATTTGCCGTCATTGAAATATTCTATTATGATTAACGGGGTTACTCAACTTTTAATGATGAAGGCAGACGTTCTTAATATCTTCCCGACTATTAAAATATGCACAAAATATAAGCTAAGTGATGGAAGCATTACCGAAACCATTCCCTATGAGCTGGTCAACGAGAAGATTGAACCTATCTATATAGAAGTGAATGGTTGGAACAAATCATTAGAAGGAATTACAAATAAAGAGATGCCAAAAGAACTAACCCACTATATACAACTACTTGAGAAAGAACTTAACGTGCCAATTACCCTTCTTTCAACAGGCCCAGATCGAACGCAAACAATTCACCGCACAGTTTAATTTTAATTGCTTCTAATTCAGCTACTTGATGTTAGGCCTGCCAATAGTTTAAATATTTTCAAATCACACTTGTTTTGATGTTAAGCAAAGCATACCTTTGCGCTCCGTTTTTAAGGATAACACCAAAAGAATGGGAGATAAGCAGTAGGTTTATCAACAATGAGTCTGATAAATCATAAAGCAAAATCATCTGCTAATCAAGATTCAAACGTTCATTGAACAGATTGTAAGGAAAGCGGAGATAGGCTAGAGATGACCGAGATAGATCGGTTATTTTTGGTTTGAATGATCGAGTCTCGGAGCGATTCGAGATGAGATAGGACAGACCTGTG
>JAAFHY010000088.1 GCA_013298505.1 Cytophagales bacterium | reverse complement strand
GCTTTGTAGTTTTCAAATTCAAGCCTCTCTGCTTCATGTTTTAGCGCAACCTGTGCGCGCACTTTTTCTACTTCATCTACTCTGTTTTTATAACCAAGCCCCGAAGCAAAAAAAAGTAACTCAAACACTACGCCCACTTCAAAATAAAAAATTGGTTGGTTCAATGGCTCTGGAAGGAAATTGATTTCAATACCTCGATTTACGGAAAACAACATTGACACTAATGCAAAAAAAGTGAGCGCTAGTACTCCGCCAACTAAGTAACTACTTAAATGTGGAATAGGAAGCCTTTTGCGATGAGCCAGCACATAGGCAACGGAGTAAAAAGTCCAACCCATTAGCACAACTCTGATAACATTCCACAATACTGCTTGCTGCAGCACAACAGCCTTTGGAGCTAGCAACGTAAGGCCAAAATCGAATAGAATATAGAAACACAAAACAGCAAATGCCCAATTCAATTGTTTGTGAAGGTCAGGTAAAGATTTTTTTGTGCTAAGGAATTTCTGAAAGAACAAAAAATACATGCAGTAGCCAGCGGCTTGTGTGGCCCGATAGGCAAACGAATAGAGCAACTCTTCTTTAAAAAAAATGGGCGTGTACTTAACCTGGATAACCTTGAGATATAAAAAAAGAGCCATAAAAAAAACATACCCAGCATAAAATATATACTCCTTTTGCCTAATCTGAATATACTTTACAGCCATATAAAAACCCATCATTAAAATCATCCCTAGAATTATCAATTGACTCTCTTCCGAAGGCAATTGACCTCTCCAATACGTAGCAAACTGATTTTGCTGAATGCCAGGTATAAAATAAAAATAAGGAAAATTAGATGCTTGTCTGGCTAGTGCGAATCGCATTTGCACCTTTAGCGTATCTCCAACAGCCAGTTGAAACTGATACAGCTCAATACCATAATCGATCTCAGATGATGACGTTGACGGTACATTTGCCCAAATGCCATTAGCACCTTGCATTGCTCTAACCTCAACTTCTTCTTGCGGAGAGGAATAGATAGAAAAAGTTGAGCTATCGGGCGCATCGTTAACAACCTTAAATAAAAAATAGTGGGCCTTGATGGTTTGTGATAATGGAAATGTGGCAGCAAGGTACCTATTACGAATGCTTTGGTATTCGGCCATTGACGGCCACCGTGTGGTGTCTTGCTCCTCAATATACATTTTAAGGAAAGGATCAAGGTAAAAAAAGGTTTTTGCTTCCGATATCATCACTACAGAATCCTTATCAGCCTGTGTATGACCCATTGTTGGAAACAAAAAAATCAAGCCAATGATAAAACTCTTTGCTTTCATAGATTCGCTAAGATGCTGCAATAAGGTAAAAAGAATTTTTGATTTCGCGGCAGACGGATCAAATTGTTCCGAGAAAGCGGTTTTGGACTTGAAAGGAAAAAAATCAAAAATCCCCCTTTTAGGGGATATGCTAGGTAACCTATATCTTTATCTTGCAGCCTTTGATCGAATACAATCTACCGCTACCGACTATGGCATTAAAAGATTTTTTCTCTCCTAGTCAACATCCACAGAAAAAGGAGTTGGACGATGTCTTGGATCAAATTCATCTTCACCAAGATTTTTTTTCCTATCTCGCACATGTCAAATCGGGTCGATACTCCCACACTAGCCCCTCGTTTGAAACACTAACAGGTTATCCTGTGTCTATCTTTGAAGGTGAAGGCGTTGATTTTTATATGAAGCGGGTTCCACCAGAAGATATCCTAAATGTAATGGCTAAACAAGCAGCCACTTTTAAGGAAGCAACCCTACCCGGTTTCGACCCAGAGCTACCTAATTTTGCAGATATGCAATCGCGTTTTCAATTGGCAAACGGCCAAACTGTTTTCAACTTTGCATTGGCAACCGCGTTTGCTTATTTGCCGAGTGGTGAGTTTGAGTTTGCTTTGGTAGGTGTCTACGTTCAATCGGAAGACACACAACGCGACCAACGAGTGCGCGATGAAATGACATCCCTTTTAGCGAAAGCCAAAAAGCTTTACCGTCAAGTTTATCCACATGCTTCCTTTACTAAAAGCAATAGCCCACTTACTGAAATTGTTTTTGAACAACAACCCCTTCATATCCTAACCAGCAAAGAAAAGGAAGTGCTCAAAAAAATTGCACAGGGGCTATCTACCAAAGAAATAGCCTTGGCCCTTGGTATAACTAACAATACCGTAGAAACCCACCGCAAGAATATGCTCCAAAAACTGGAAGCTAAAAATGTTGCTGAATTAGTTAAGAAGGCAAGTAAACTCTATTGGTTGGATTAGTATTGCCACCCAATTTAAGTGTATCTCTAAAAACCCCTTCGTCATTGCGAGGGAGGAATCCCAATGGCCATCGGGAAAGCAATCTCCCATTTGGCCTCCGAATTGGGGATTGCTTCGCCCCGATAAACCATCGGGGCTCGCAAAGACGTTTCCTTTGGTTTTTAGAGATACCCTTAACATCGAAAAGAAATACGCTCCTCCCTGTTTTCAGGGATTGACAACCGTCTTTGCATTCTGCAATTTTAAAAATCCCCTTTTTAGGGGAGGCGCACCAAAAATGGTGTTTGCAGTTTTACAGGCACAAAGTAATAGGCTTGAGACAAATACAAAGTAAAATTAATTGGTCATTAGAATCCCTTAACTATGAAAACCTACCTACTCCTCTACACCCTACTCATTAGTAATATTGCTCTCGCACAAACCATCCGCATTGCCGATAACAATGCCAATCGGCCGACAGGGGCGAATATTTTCAGTACAGTACAAGCCGCAGTTACGGCAGCTTTGCCAGGAGATATTGTTTACGTTACGCCCAGCGACATAAAATATAACGAAACCGTGACGATCAGTAAACGAATAAAATTGAAAGGAGCTGGTTTTACTTCGGATTTAGGCACCCGTAGTTCATCTATAACCACTGTCAATCTGGTAACCAGTGCCGATGGCACTAACTCAATCGCAAATTGTGAATTTTCTGGAGTAGTAATAGATTTTATCAACTTTACAACCGGAGGCGATGTTGGGAGCTTCACATTCGATGACCTAACATTTGATAACTGTAATTGGTATCAAATGAGGTCTTCTGGCAATCATCGAGTTATAAATAATCTTACTATACGAAATAGCTGGTTTGCCGAGTTAGACCTAAATAGCTTAAACGGCAACGTTAACACGCGCATCTACAAAAGCATTATCGCTCCAGATAATTTCAGAACATCTATTCGTCTTAGTAACTCAACCGATCTGCTTATAACAAACAATCTCTTTTTTCCTTTTTCTGGCGGAAATGAGATACGGCCAATAGGAATTGCGAACTCCAACAATGTACGAATAGAACACAATGTCTTTTCCAAGACAACAACAATTCCAGTCTTCGAATTTCTTCAGAACGCTGTGGTGGTAAACAATATTTTCTATGGGATGACTCCTACGTGTATTAATACTACCAATACTTTTCGAGATAATGTTTTCAGCAATAATCTTGTTCTAGCTGCAGGAGTTGTTATGCCACCAGCCTCCAATCCTGTAGGAAGCAATTTTCATTCGGGTATAAACAATATCGTTGGTGTTAGTCCATCGTTCACGAATGCTCCAGCTAGTTCAACTTACCTAGCTACCTATGACTACACTCTTTCAGCAGCATCGCCATGCCTCAATGCCGCCACAACAGGAGAAAACATAGGTCCATCCGGTGGTTTATATCCTTGGACGGGTAACTTGAAATTAAACCCCAATTCTATCCCAATCATTACTCTCTTTGGCAACTCAGGCGTAGTACCGCAAAACCAACCCGTGAAGAGCAACATTAAAGCGAAGGCGAATTAAATAAGACGTGAGTAGCGAGACAAAAGACATAAGAACGGGAATTTGAAAATGAATCGATTTGAAAATTTGAAAATGGATGATCGAAGTAAGAAACCAACAACGACCAACTAACAACGAAACCATGAAAACTCTCACCCTCCTCCTTGCCTTTAGTGCCTTTGCCGCCAGTGCACAAACCATACGCATTGCGGATAACAATCCCAACGCACCCACTGGGCCGAATATCTACGCCACCGTTCAAGCAGCTCACGATGCAGCCGTGGCGGGCGATATTGTGTTTGTCCAACCGAGTTTGACGAGCTATGGCGGTGTGACAGTCAATAAGCAAATCACCTTGAGAGGTATTGGATTTAATACGGGAAAGGATTTATCCTATACCTCTACAGTTGGAGATATTGCACTAACAAACCGGGCAGATAATTCAAGCAATGCTAGCGGAACAATAATTGACGGAATAGCTATGAATTTTCTCTATATAGGAAATCCAACAGGTTCATTTACCTACACTCTTTCAAACGTTACAATTAAAAATAGTACAATGAATTCTATATGGCGTTTTACGGGATATGCTCCACTTCAAAATATTACGCTAACAAGAAACACAATATATTTTTTGCTTTTTGTCGAAGCTTCGTCAGATGGATTGCAAATTTATCAAAATGTGATTACCGGTGGAATGCAATTTGGGATTGTTACGAGTGTGCCTGGAGCGGGTAACCCTTGCAATTGCGCAGTATCTGCCGGGGGAACCTTAACATCTTCTATAATATCAAATAACATTTTTCTTCAAGCAAGCAATACTATTTTTAATTCCAATGTAAGCTCATTGATTATAACGAACAATAACTTCTTAGGTGGAAACAACGTATCGGGCTCCCGGTTTCTTTCCGGTAAATTAACGGATGCCATCGTTTCCAATAATATTTTTCATGGTTGTGCACCAAATAGTTCAACCGGCTCATTTGAACGAAATGTTTTCACCAACAATCTCTCCTTCGGTACCACCAATAATGCGCTACCACCCGCAGGCACCGGTGTTGGTAATACCGGTAGCAACAACCTCATCAACCTAGACCCATTGTTTGTTAATGCCCCTTACAACACAGCATATGCTGGCACTATGAATTTCAACCTGCAAGCCGCCTCGCCCGCCAAAAATGCGGGCAGTGATGGAACGGATATTGGCATCACGGGTGGAGCGTATCCTATAACCACTGGAAATATTTTGCTGGGGCCAACGGCAGCGCCTGTCATCATGAGTTTCAATCCCGCGGCTATGGTGCCACAAAACCAGCCGGTGAAGACGAATATTAAAGCGAAGGCGAATTAGATTTTAGACATAAGATGTGAGACATGAGTAGTAAGACAAAAACAATTTGAAAATGAATCGATTTGAAGATTCGAAAATGGGTGCTCGAAGCTAGAAACTCGAAACCAACAACGATCAACCAACAACGATCAACGAATGAAAAGGTCTCAAAACATTTTTAGAAAATCGGCAGGGGAAACGATGGGGATGCCACGGAAGGGATGTAGTGTGAGCAGATGTTTCTTATCACCAGTAATGATACAAGAGGCTTGGGCTGCAACTGCCAGTTCGAGAATCATGTTGTCCTTATGGTCTTTAGAGGCATTGATCTTTTCAAAGGTTTCAAATTTCTTCGCATTCGTTTCTAAAAACAAAATGGGCTCTAATCTTTCCTCGTCAGAAAGAAAATACCTGTCCAACTTCTTCCTAAATATAACCTCAATGAATTCTTCAATAAGTGTTTCCGATACAGCTACCGAGCCATCGATCACGGCACGGTCATACGCTTGGGCACTTATAGAAAATTTAGACAAGGCCGCACTAATCAGTACGTTGGTATCAAAAACAAAAGTATTAAGCGGGGTCATTCAATATGTTATCCAATATCTCCTGCGTAAGGCCTCGCTCGGCCATTTTTGTGCGAAGCTCGGCCAAGTAAGCCAGGTATTCTTCTTTAGAGTTTTCGAGAACCTCTTTGCCAATCCGTACACCCACTCTGTTGGTTATGTCTTTTTTGCGTGCAGCCGAAAGTCTACGCCAAGCAAGCGCAACTTTGGGCTCTACCTCAATAATTATCCGTTCCATAGCATCTCCATTTATTTACTCAACAAAGATAAAAAAAACTAATCGACTCTCTTTAACCGGAAACTAGCAACGAACAACAATCAACGAACAACCAAAAACGAATAACCATCAACCAACAACGAAACCATGAAAAATATCCTCCTCCTCTCCCTCCTCCTCGCCACCGCAGCAGCTCATGCACAAGCTGTGTTGCGAGTGAATAATACCGTTGGCTCCGCTGCACCCTACACCACCATAGCCGCTGCGGTTACTGCGGCAGGCGTGAATGACATTATTATGGTAGAGGGATCAAACAGCGGCTATGGCGACATCACCATTAACAAAAAGGTGACCATCATTGGGCCTGGCTATTTTGTGGATGAAAATACAAATTTGCAAGCCACACCTTTGAGCGCTTACGTCAATACCATTACGCTAAATAGCGGAGCCAGTGGTTCATCTATATCAGGCATGGTGTATACTGATTTTACGGCAATGGTCATCAATAGCGTGAGCAATTTAAGTATCTTGAACTCCTATTTCGCAGGAGGAGCTAATACAAATGTTGTAAGGATATTTGGCACCGGTAATAACCTGCTAATACTAGGCAACTACACATACAACAGCAACATAGTGTTGCTTTCGAGCACTTACAGCGGGGTATTAGTTGCCAATAACTATCTGAGGAGAATCGAAACAGGTGCCAGTTCCGTTCTTGTTTCAAACAATGTACTTAATACTACCACAGGTGCTGAAATAGACGTCAGGAATTCAACAGTTCAGAATAATATTTTTTTGACACCTATAACAAACGCGTTTTCCAATTCTACAGGATCCATCATCAAAAACAATGTCTTCGTTGGTGCACAGGTGGGTGTAGATGCAACGAATCTAATTAATCAACCCTTAGCCTCTCTTTTTGTAGGCCTACCGGGCAACACCACGGATACCCAATGGAGATTGAAAACAGGTTCGCCCGCCATTGGTGCCGGTGTGGGTAACGCTGATTGTGGCATATATGGAGGAACTACGCCTTATCGACCTTCGGGCATTGTCGTTGGTCAACCTACCATAACGGATTATGTTTTTCCAGCCACTGTACCCAAAAACGGAGTGCTTAATGTGAAGGTAAGTGGGAAGGTGAATTAGTCAATGGTCGATGGTCAATGGTCGATTTGAAAATGGAATGATTTGAAAATGATCTTGAGATGATAAATCAAATGAACGGATTGATGATGGTAAGTTTATTTTCGATGGGAAGGCCGTGCTGCATATCTTCGGAATATAAGGTGGTGCAGTTGGCTTGCAGCGCTGCGGCAACGATTAAACCATCCCAATGTGAGAGCTGGTATTTTATTGAAATTTGGAAGGCTCGATTTATCGTAGCGGGAGTAGTTTCAGTCATATTGGTCTTTTCAATAATCTCAAGCACTGCTTCAAATGCATTGACCTTTTCGAACTTAAATTTCTTGATCAACACATTCACCGTCTCCATTGCTACCTGCGTACTAATAATGGGTGTTCTAGAAATGAGTTGGCGAGACACGTCTCTTTTTAAGGATGGATTCCCCAGCGAATACACGGCCACATTAGAGTCGATAAAAAAATCAGCGCTCATTGGCTTCCTCTCTATTGAACTTAAAATTACTCATGTCAACGGCCATGGAATCCCAAAAAGCAATCGCTTCTTCAAAGGTTCTCTTTCGTCTGCCTACAGGCAAATCTTCTGGCTTTTCAGTTGGAGTTTCTTTCTTTTCAATTTCAAAAGCCAATACCTCTACCGCCTTGCCCACCATTTCATAGGGCAGCTCTATGGTCAGCTTGGTTTCCTTGGGTGTAATGATGGATCGGTACATAGCAAAATTATTTTAACAAAGATAGGAAGAATAGGCACAAGATGTAAGACGTGAGATTTGAGAAGAGAGATGAATACAATTTGGTGGAATCAAGAAGTTAAAAATTAGAAAGCGCAAAGAAAAAGAATATGAAATGGCCATTAAGATACTCTACCCTCAACGGCATGATAATCTAGGCCATTCCATGTGACAACTAAAAAAAATATTAACACATGAAAAAACGAGTGGTTATTTTACTGCTAATAGCGTTGTGTTGGGTGGGGCTTGCCTCCGCACAAAACATCAACCGCTTCGAGTACTTTTTCGATACCGATCCGGGCGTGGGCGCTTCGCCTACGTTTGTCAATGTATCGCCCACCACGGTGGTCACAGATTTGAACATTCCTATTGCCACCACTTCGCTTTCGCCTGGCTTTCATACACTTTACATTCGCAGCCGCAATGATTTGAATCAATGGACGCACACACACTTTCGCAATTTATTTGTTGCCGATGTGCCCGGCTTAATCAACATTGATCGGGTAGAATATTTTATCGATACCGACCCGGGTGTGGGCTTGGCTACGGCTGTCACGGGTCTTACACCCACCAGTCTAATTACCGATTTGCCCATCGACATTAGCGCCACGCCACTCACGGCAGGCTTCCACATGTTTTTTGTGCGCGGCAGAACCACCAATGGCCAATGGACGCACACCCACTTCCGCAATTTTTTTGTAGATGCTGCCGTGGCCTCACCACCCACCATAACGGGCTTCTCGCCCACTTCTGGAAATGCAGGGACAACCATTACCATTACAGGAACAAACTTTAGCACTACACCTGCCAATAACCTTGTTACGTTCAATGGAATAGCGGCTACGGTCACCGGCAGTAATGCAACAAGCATTACCGTTACGTTACCGCCTGGTAATACTTCAGGCACCATCCGCGTAAATGTGGGCGGGCTTATCGCAACCAGCTCAGCCAATTTTACAACCAGCGCACCCAACATTACTGCGCTTGAATATTTCTTCAACACCGACCCTGGGCCAGGCAATGGAACGCCTATTAGCATCACCGTTGCCACCACGATTGACTTGAGCAATATCAACATCCCCACCACATCATTAGCTATAGGCTGGCACACGCTATGTGTGCGAGCAAAAGATGTCAACAATGTGTGGGGCTTTTATGAGAGCCGTAGAATTTACATTCGTGAATCACCGCCTCCCAATCCTATTGTAATACCGGAGGACATCACAGCCATGGAATTTTTCTACAATACGGACAATGGGCCAGGCACAGGCACTGTCATTCCTGTTACGAGCGGCCCAACGGTAGATATTTTGAATACTAACTTGGCAAGTACATTGCCCGTGGGGTGGCACACAGTAAGTGTGCGGGCAAAAAACAACGCCAATGTGTGGGGCTTTTATGAAACCCGCAGAATTTATGTGCGCGAACCACCACCACCTTGCTGCATTCCTCCTTCGCCTATAGTTGAGTTAGAGTACTTCGTTGATGTCGACCCGGGCGCTGGATTAAGTTCAACTAAGCTTATAATTAATCCTTCGCTAACAAATATTGATTTACCTAATGAACCGTTGAACATCGGCACCTTGGCTCTGGGTGCACACAAGATCGGTCTGCGCGCCAAAAACGCTTTGGGTGAATGGAGCATGACCGAGACACGAGACTTTACCATAACCTCACCCTGCGCTATTCTTACTCCACCCACAGCCTCTAACGCCACGCGTTGCAGTCCGGGTACGCTCACACTCACGGCCAGTGGTGCAGGAGGTGGTCAAACCTATCGTTGGTATGGTGACAATACCACGCTCACCTCCTTGTTTCAAGGCAATCCATTTGTTACACCTTCGCTCACGGTAAACACCAACTACTTTGTGTCGGTGTATGACCCCACCACCTTCTGCGAAAGCGCACGCACACAAGTAACTGCCATCGTCACTGGCATACCCAAGCCCACACTTAACCTTACGGGATCGCTGGCAGTGTGCGCAGGAAATTCAGTTGTGCTTCAGGCACCTGCAGGTTTCAGTACCTACACGTGGAGCAACGGCCTTACCACACCAAGCATCACGCTTATCACTTCGGGTGTTTACTCAGTAGTGGTAGGTGATGGCACGTGTAGCAGTCCCACTTCAGACGCATTTACATTCACAGTAAATCCATTGCCACTCAAGCCAACCATCACGGCTACCAACGGTGGTTCACTATGCGGCACGGGCTCGGTCACGCTTAGCGCTCCGGCAGGGTTCACTTCCTACACATGGTCGTCTGGGCAGGCTACACAAAATATTACAGTTAGTTCGGCTGGAAATTTTACGGTTCAAACAACAAATATAAACGGATGCCAGAGTTCTCCTTCCGATGCTTTTTCAGTAACAACTACACCTCCTGCCAAACCAACCATTTCAGTAACTGGCAATACCACACTTTGTGGTGGAAGCACTGTAACACTGTCTGCACCCGCAGGCTTTAGCAGCTATACGTGGAGTAATGGATCAACCGCTCAAACTATTATTGTAAACACGGCAGGCAGTTACTCAGTGACGGTAGCAAATGGGGTGTGTGTCAGTCCTGCTTCTGATCTGGTCGTGGTCACGAGTGTAACTATTCCGGCCAAGCCAAGCATCACGGTAACAGGAAACACCGCGTTGTGCATCGGCTCGTTTGCTGTGCTCAGAGCAACAACAGCACCCGTGTACGTATGGTCAACAGGCGAGACCACGCAACAGATTGTTGTGTCAACAGCTGGAAGTTATACCGTGCAAGTAGGCAACGCATCCAATTGCCTGAGCGTGGCTTCCAATCCTACCTCCATATCTCTTACAGGCATTGCATGCCCCGGAACAATTCCAACACCTTCCATTGTGGGTGGCAGCACTTGCGGCACAGGCTCTGTTATGCTCACGGCAACAGGCGCGATAGGTAGCCAGGTATATCGGTGGTATGATGTACCAACAGGTGGTAGTATTTTATTCACTGGTGCAAATTTCTCAACCCCTTCCATCAGCACTACCACTAGCTATTACGCAGCTATTTTTGATCCGGCCGTGCCAGGAGAGGGAAGTCGATCCATGGGCACAGCCACCGTTGTTAGTTTTCCTACGCCTACTATTTCCCCAAGCGGCACAGTTACTATTTGTGCTGGCAGCAGCACCACTCTTTCTGCCCCCAATGGGTTTACAAATTACTTGTGGAGCACTGGAGCAACCACGCAACAAATTTCTGTGAGCGTGGCCGGAAACTATTCGGTGCGAAGTGGAAGTAGTTCATGCCTTAGCTTGCCCTCTGCTGATGCAGTGGTATCAATCGCACCTTCACTCACCAAACCAACAATAACCATCACGGGCAACCCCATTTTCTGCGGAAGCGGATCTGTGTTACTCTCTGCTCCTGGAGGTTTTTCATCGTATGCGTGGAGCAACGGAGCGACTACGCAATCCATTACCGTTACCACAACGGGAAGTTACACAGTAGCTGTGAGTGATGGCACCTGCACCAGCCCTCTATCCGATGCAGTGGCAGTGACTTCTGTAGTGGTGCCACCACAGCCTAGTATTACCGTTACCGGGAATACTGGACTCTGTAATGGAGCGTTCGCAGTACTATCGGCTCCGGCCGGATTCCCAAACTACCAGTGGTCTACCGGAGAAACTTCGCGACAGATTGTGGTAACGTTGGCCGGAAATTACACCTTGCAAGTGGGGCAGTCTGCCAACTGTTTGAGTGTAGCTTCAACCATTACTACTATCACACTTACTGGCATTGCATGTGGTAGTGGCACTACACCTCCTGGCCAACCGTTGGCGACTAGTGCAAGTCGCTGTGGCAGCGGCAGCGTTACACTCACCGCCACAGGTGCAACCGGTGGCCAAGTGTATCGATGGTACGATGCCCCCGCATCAGGCAACTTGCTGTTTACGGGTGCATCGTACACTACACCATCGCTTACCAGCACCACCAATTACTACGTTACCATTTTTGATTCTTCTACGGGCGAAAGTTCTCCTGCCCAGAGCACAGCTACAATTGTAACATTTGCCATGCCCACTATTGCAGGCCCTAGTTCCATCGCTATCTGTGCGGGCGGTAGCGCATTGCTATCAGCACCCACGGGCTTTGTACAATATCTGTGGAGCAACGGAGCCACCACGCAACAACTTTCGGTAGTGGCTGCCGGTAGTTATTCTGTGCAAGTGGGCAATGGCTCGTGCCTAAGCAGTTCGTCCAACAGCGTTGTTGTGTCGGTATCAACCGTCCTTGCCAAACCATCGGTTGCTGTGAATGGAAATCTTACTTTCTGCGGCAGCGGTTCTGTCGATTTAATCGCCCCGGCCGGGTTTCAATATTTGTGGTCGACAGGTGCCACTTCAAGACAAATCACTGCGACAGCGACTGGAAATTATTCTGTAGTAATTTCAAACGGAACATGCACTAGTCCGCCTTCAGATGATGTGGTTGTAACATCGGTATCGCAGCCTGCCAAACCAACAATAACAACCGTAGGCCGTGAGTTTATTTGTTCGGGCGCAGTGGTGGCACTTACAGCTCCAACCAGTTACACCAATTACAAATGGTCGACAGGAGAAACCACACAAACTATTTTGGTGACTCAAGCCGGACTATATGCTGTGCAAGTAGGCTTTAGTCCGAATTGTTTAAGTCCACTGTCAGACGAGAAAGACGTGAAAATTGGGACACCCGTACAATGTGGCAATTCAATTTCACCGTCTAACAAGGCTCCTACCATAAAGGCTTTTTCGTTTGGAGTGGCCATTCAATCCAACGCAACCTATTCGCTGTTAGATTTAATCAGCGATGTGAATGAAAATCTTGATTTAACAACCTTGCGCATAATTGATCAACCCAATATCAATGGCAAGTCCAGTGGAGGTAAGGCTAGTCTAGA
>JAAFHY010000087.1 GCA_013298505.1 Cytophagales bacterium | reverse complement strand
GGCCATCATGGATGCTACCCGTAGCATCGCGCATGGTGATGGTGATTTTTATATTGCAGGTGGAGTTGAGAGTATGAGCCGTGCGCCTTTTGTGATGGCCAAAGCAGAGGAAGGCTTTTCGCGTAAAGCAGAAGTATACGATACTACATTGGGGTGGAGATTTGTGAATTCCAGACTTTCAAAGTTGTATCATCCATATTCGATGGGCGAAACGGCTGAGAACGTAGCCGACAAATGGAAAATCAGTCGCGAGGCGCAAGATCAATTTGCGTTGGCGTCTCAACAAAAATACGCCAAGGCTCATCACGCAAATAAATTCAAAGAAGAGTTAGTGTCTATTTCCATTTCAAAAGGAAAGGAAGTAATCGAATTTACTAAAGATGAATTTCCGCGCGAAACGTCATTGGAAAAACTTGCTTCGCTGAAACCCGCCTTCAAGGAAAATGGGAGCGTAACGGCTGGCAATTCATCGGGCATCAATGATGGTGCTGCAGCTTGTTTGATCGCGAGCGAGGCTACGTTGAGCAAAAACAATTTGAAGCCTTTAGCGCGAGTAGTTTCCGTGGCCATTGCGGGTGTAGATCCCGCCTACATGGGTGTTGGCCCTGTGCCGGCTGTACAAAAGGCGTTGAAGCGTGCTGGTTTGAAAATTGCAGATATTGGTTTAGTAGAACTTAATGAAGCGTTCGCTTCCCAATCGTTGGCATGTATTCATGATATAGGCTTGAATCCAGAAATCGTAAATGTAAATGGAGGAGCAATTGCCATCGGCCATCCCTTAGGTTGCAGTGGGGTTCGTATTTCAGCCACACTCATTCATGAAATGCAAAAGAGAAAAGTAAAATACGGACTGGCCACCATGTGTATTGGTGTGGGGCAGGGAGCTGCGGTAGTTTATGAAAATGTAGTATGAAAACTGAGGAGTTGAGAGGAAAAATCAGATGCCGATGATCGTGATTTTCTTTCATTCGCTTTTCAGATTCTTAGTTGGGTTACTCAAGGCAGCCTTAACGGTAAGTGCACTGACGGTAAGCAATGAGATGAACAATAATAAGCCAACGGGTGCTGCAAAGAACCACCATGCAACGCCAACCTTGTAGGCAAAAAAGTCAAGCAACTTGCTAACAATAAATAAACTGATAGGGATTGCTACTATTCCCGCAACGAGTACCAGCTTTACCAATTGGTTTGTTAAAAGATTTACGATATTCGTAACGGTCGCACCCAGTACTTTACGAATGCTGATTTCTTTCTTTCGCTGTAGGGTGTGGAAAGAGGTAAGCCCCCAAAGCCCAAGGCATGAGATGACGATGGCAATGATTGAAAAAATCTCAAAGACTTTGGTTAACCGCTCTTCCGTTTTGTAAAAACCTTCAATCTGCTCATCCATCAACTGCAGATTAAAAAATTCACCAGGGAAGATTTTCCTCCACACCGATTCGATGGCTTTCGTAGCCGTGCCGATGTCGGCAGCAGAGCTTAACCGAATGCATGCTCTTGTGTATTCACTTGAATCTTGAACAATCAGCGTAGGTGAGAGAGCATAGCGCAACGGCTCGGTGTTAAAATCTTTAATGACCCCTGCAATCTCTGTGTCACCCGCCCATTGAAAGCGTTTTCCGATGGCTTCCTCTGGTGTGCCAAGCCCTAGCGTTTTCAACAGGTTCTCATTTACCACAGCCATGTTCACATGACGAAGTGTATCATTTCCAATCGGAGGAATGCTTCCGCTGATCAACTTAAGCCCATACACTTCATAGTATTGTGCGTCTGCATGAATGGCACACACCGAAGTATTTTGGCTTCCTTGCGTAACGCTAATCCCATTCCACCAGTGATCATCACTTACAGGTTGGGTTCTAGAGAGTGATACAGCCTCTACATTGGTTAAGGCTTTTAGCTGATGAGCTAACGCCAAGCCCTTGCGTTTGTCGGGTATCTCGACACTCAACACATTTTTTCTGATGACGCCCAAATCGATGCTTTTTACATACTTCACTTGATTCAACGCGACCAAAACAACTCCAAGTAAAACGACAGACACGCTCATTTGTGCAACCACCAAACTTTTGCGCAGCCACGCAGAAGATAAATTGCCCGAACTTCCTTTTAGTGATTCGGCTGGTTTGAACCGAGCAATCTGCCACGCTGGGTAAATTCCGGCAAGTAAGCTGATAACAATGACACATGTAATCGCAACAGTCAAGAATGGTATTGAAATGATTGGATTAATGGAAATGTTTTTTTCTAGTAGTTGATTGATGAAGGGCAAAGAAAACACAACTATAGGAATGGAAATCAGCCAAGCGAATCCTACCAGCAGTATCGTCTCGGATAGGAACTGATGGATCAATTGAAATCTTCCAGCACCCGCTACTTTGCGCACACCTACTTCCCTTGCGCGTGTCACGGCCTGAGCAGTGGTGAGGTTAACAAAGTTGATGCACGCCAATGCCAGCACCACTAGGCCAATGCTTCCAAAGAACCATAACCAAGAGGGCTTGATGGCACTGACCCAACCGCTGCCGCGGTATTCTGGCTGAAGATGTATGTCGGAGAGTGGCTGCAGCAGCAACTCACCACGAATGTCTTTGTCAATATCAGGTGACGAATTGATATTTTTTTCTGCTAACCTATCGAGCTGCTGTTGAAAAGCCTGAACAGAATAATTTTCTTCTAGCAATAGATATGTCACTGCTTGAAGTTTTGTCCACGGAATGCGACCGAAATACCAAGCGTCTCCATTGTTGAGGTATTCCTCGTTTTCTACATAAGAGAGAATAACGGAAGCGGGGAGATTGGAGTTGGCGGGAAGATCGCGGTACACGCCACCGACTGTAATATCAAACTTACCTCTCCATTTAAAAGATTTTCCAATCGGGTTTTCATCGCCAAAAAATTTTGTGGCCACGCTTTGCGATAACAGTGCCGTGTACGGTTTAGCCATGGCTGCGCGAAGGTCACCCACCACCGATTCAAATCTGAACAAGTCAATGAAACCCGGTTCAGCAATCATCATCTTCGACTGTTTAAAAATCTTCTCCGGACTTATCCATACGGTGCCATTGAACTGCGGAAGGCTCATGGCTACTTTTTCTACGCCTGTGGTATGTTGACGAATTTCTTCTGCAAGCGGAATGGGAGTGGCGTAAATCTTGAAGTCTTGGCTCGGCCACGAAGACGCAACCCGGAAGATGCGTTCGGTGTGGTCATGATAGTTGTCGTAACTCAGTTCAAAATGAAGAAGAAGCCGATAATCATGCAAGTCGAAATCCCCAACGCCAAGCCAACAACATGAATCCCAGAATTGACAGGCTGGCGAATGAGGTGGCGAATGCCGAAGCGCAGGTTGTGAAGAAATAGCAGTAGCATAGCATTATTTGGTTTATGTTTTCTCCGAATCAAAATTCCTGACCTAAAAAATCTGATTGCGTTCCAAAGTAATCTCCACTTTGCTCTCTTCTCTCCAAATATTTTCACATCCCGATTAAATTTCTGAATCAAGTCACCTTCGATTTCTTCGTAGAGGTGCGGTGGGCAGAAAGCGTGTAAAAGTCTGAAGGCTGCCTTCATCTCACTCCATTTTAATTACATCAATCGGGTTCATTCGCGCTGACTTCCATGCAGAATAACCTGAGGAAAGAATCACCATAGTCAACAGAGAAACGCACGGAATGAGAAAGGCTGAAGTAGATACCTCTGTTTTGTAAACAAAATCGCTAAGCCACCATTTCATTGCCAAATACGCAAGCGGCAAAGCAAAGACGACCCCAAGCAAAGCAATCTTTAAAAATTGGTTGATGTGCAACGCTGCAATTTGTGGTACGGACGCGCCAACTATTTTGCGAATACCGAATTCGCGCTGCCTTTTAATTGACATGAAAACTGACATAGAAAATGTGCCGAGACATGAAATCAAAAAGATAATCCAAGTAGCAACTTGCAAAGTATTGTATGCCTTTTGGTCAGCTTTGTATTGATTTTCGTATCGTTCGCTTACTCTTTCGTAGTCCATTGGAAACTCTGGGAGCACCCTATTGTATACTTTTTTTAATTTGGAAACAACCTCGCTCTCGCTTCCTTGGTACCTTATGTGTAAGCAAGTGCCTGGCCATGAATCATATTGAAGACGTATCACAACTGGCTCAATACTTTTGTGTAAGGTTCTTGTATTAAAATCTTTCACTACGCCAATCACATTACCTTCCGACCAAATGCCATCGCCTTGCCCTTCCACTCCCACTACAATTCTCTTTCCGATTGGATTCTCCCAACCAAATTCCTTCACCGCTGTTTCGTTTACGATGAAAGCATTTTTGTATTCATTCTTATTTTGGAAATTTCTGCCTTCGATAAGCTGAATGCGCATCGTTTTGAGATAGCTCTCATCAACAAACATCTCGTTTAGCAAAATCGGTTTCATTTTATTTTCAATTTCCACCTGATACCACGAATTAAAATAGATAGTGCCTGTTACGCGATAGTAGGCAAATGAGGTTGACTCAACCGCTGCGAGTTTGTTTATTTCTTCCTTTAGAGTAGTAGCCTTTCCTTCAGGGTAGCGATCGGGCATTATGATTGTCAACAAATTGCTGCGGTCGAAACCAATATCGCGGGTTTGAACATAGTGTAATTGCTTACTCACAATCCATGTTGCACTAAGACAGAAAATTGAAATCCCAAACTGGGCTAACATCAAAATCCGATTAGCGGAAAAATTCCCGCCAAGAATTTGCTTACGTTTCATATCAGCAATGGGCTTGCTCACCGAAATTCTCGCAGCGGGGAATACGACAGATGCAATGACAACTAATATGACGATTGCAAAAACCAGCAAAAGCAAATCAAAATTCAGAAGCATCGAAAACAATAGATTGCTATCAAAAATCTGCACGATGTAGTTGAAGCTTAGATACAGCATTCCAATGCTCAAGATGAGCGCAAGCATACAATTCAAAAGTGTTTCGAACCCAATTTGGAATACAATCTGTCGTTTGAGTGAGCCCATCACTTTTCGGATACCCATCTCTTTGGCACGAAAACTGAAATCGACAATCGAGAGGTTCAGGTAGTTGATTATGGCAATAACGAGAAGAAAGATGGCAAGACTGATATAGATATAAACGTAGATGGCATTCCCCTTTCTATCAAACTCGAACCGCCAGGGTTTGTCCATATATATTTCGTCAAGTGGTTGAAGTACCAAAGACATGGTGCGCCCGATGCTGTCTTTAGGCCTGGCCAAGTGTTCGTCAAGAAGCAATTGCGCCTTGCTTTTTAGTTCCTCAGGGTTTGCTTTTTCATCAAGGAGCACAAAAAGATTTCCACCATATTCGAAATTCCAATTTTCGTGGTTGGCACGTTCCAATTCGTCAGCAAGCGCCCCTCGCTGCATGATTGCCTCTGCGTTGATACTTGAGTTAGCGGGGAAATCCTTGACTACGGCCCGAACTTCTAGCAGCTTATTGAAGCGGTCGGGAAACGAGATGACCTGGCCCACTGGATTGCGGTCAGCAAAGAGTTGCTTCGCTAGGCTTTCGGTGATAACCAAGCCCTCAGGTCTGTTGAGGGCACTTTTATCGCCTTTCACAAACTGAAAAGTAAAGACGCTGAACATGTTACTGTCCGCTTCTAAAAAGTAAGCCAGATGAAGTTCATCGTTTGCTCGAAAGGGCGAAGTTCCCCACTCACTGAGAACGCAATAATTTTTTACTTCACCAAATTCGGCTTTCATAGCAGCACCCAATGCAGAAGGCACCGTGGCCGAGCGCTTATCTTTTCCATTTTCTTGCCGGATTGAATTGATGCGGTAAATATTTTTATGATTGACGTGGAATTTATCGAATGAATACTGAAAGGATAGGTATATGCCAATGGCGATAAAACTGAAGAAAGCGAGTGTGAGTCCGGTTAGCTTAAAAACAAAGTTGATTTTGTTTTTGGCCACATGGCGTACGGTGGTCTTCAAATAACTACTAAGCATCATTGCAATATTTAACTGCACTAAAAATTTATTCCTCAACAAAATCCCCGGCCTAAAAAATCTAATTACATTCCATAGTAACCTTCTCTTCGCTCTCTTCAATTTGTAGTCGTCTGACCACTCCAAGTGGTCTGACGACTTAAGATCCCTATTGAATTTTTGAATCAAGTCGCCTTCGATTTCTTCGTAGAGGCGCGGAGGGCAGAACCACTTAAGAAATAAAAAGGCAAAACGAAATAGCCTACCGCTACTCATACTTCAATGATTTGACTGGATTACTCAGCGCGGTCTTGAGCGACTGGGCACACACAATTAAAATAATTACAACAAGCAAGCAGACGATTGGCAACGCAAACATCCACCAGCTCAGTTCGGTGTGGTAAGCAAAGCCACTGAGCCACTTTTTGGCAAAGAAGTAACTGAGAGGAACGCCAGTACAAAGCGATACTACCATTAGCATTACGTACTCTTTTGCCAGCAGCGTTAAAATGGTTTGCACCGAAGCCCCTAGCACTTTGCGTATTCCGATTTCTTTGGTACGTTTTGAAACACTTAATGAAACCAAACCCAGCACACCAGTTACTACAATCACTAGCATCAATACCGTAGCGACTATCGAAGCCTTTTTCATTTGAAGTTCGGTGATATACAATTCCTTTAGCCGTTCGTCAGCAAACGAAAACTCGAAAGCATCTTCGGGGAAAACTTTTTTCCAAAGAGCCTGTACTTCATTAACCGATTCGCTTGTGTTGCCCGGTTTCATTTTAAAATTGAAGAAGCGATACGCTTCAAAATCCACATTGTGTACAATCACTAGCGGATTAACTTTTTCATGCAATGAAGCGAAATGAAAATCGTCTATTACACCTCGCACCGTCAAAATTGAGTCACCAAGATTAGTTGCTTTAAGATGATCCCCAATTTGGATGTTCAATGCTTTCTGTGTCGCGCGACTAATTATGACTTGATTACGAATTCGTTGAGCAGAACTGTTAAACAAATTCCCTTCTAATAACTTCAAATTGTAAACGTGAAAGAAACTCTCATCTGCTCCTGTTACCGTGTAGTCAATGCCATTTGCAGATGAGTTTTCGGCTTTGTAAAGTGTTCCTCCTCCTGGACTAAAATTCCAGCCAGGTGCACCCCAAGAAAGAGAAACGGCCTCCACGTGAGGTGATTGCAAAAATTCTTTTTTGGCTGATTCCATTTTTTGAAAACCGGCTTCTGTCCAGATACGTGGAACAGAATTTACAATCAACACGTGCGACTTATTATACCCAAGGTCTTTGTCAAGAAAATAAGACGACTGCTTTAACAAAATCACGGTAGCAATTGAAATGAAAATGGTAATGAAAAACTGAACAGCAATTAGTACCCTCGAAAACCGTAACGTGCCTTTCACTGACTTGAATTTTCCTTTCAGCGATTCAATGGGCTTAGTCATTGATTGAAAAACGGCAGGGTAGATGCCAGCCAAAAATCCAATAAGTAATGTGCCCAGAACAATCAAAGCCCAAAGCATCTTACTAAAGTCTATGACAGCGGGCATTTTCATCCCTAGCATATCGCCAAAGGCGGTATGTAACAGTTGATAAGCAAGAATGGCCAGTGCAGTCGAAACGAAAACAAATATAAAAGACTCCATTAAAAACTGTGTGACCACTTGAATACTCAATCCGCCCAGCACCTTTCGCACACCTACTTCTCTAGATCGTGAGAATGAACTGGCAATGGAGATGTTGATAAAATTACTGATGGCCAGCAAAAGGATAAGAGCTAAAATGGCAATCAACGAAGCAATCAATTTTTGCACTGCGCCATGGTTTGTTACTTGATAGTAACTGCGGATAGGGCTCAGTAAATGCGTTTTTATTTCAGAGTCTGTCGGTGTAGTGTTTTTATCAATCAACTGGTTGATGATGCCTTCGGCTTCTTTGATGGAAGCATTGGGCTTGAGTTTGATATGAGTGACAATGAGGTCTTTCCACGAATCTTGATTGAACAATGGAAAAAAATCAGCGTAGTTTTCTAGCGACACAATAATTTGAGCGTCCATGTCCATAAAATCGGTAATCGAATTTTTATCTTCGGGATCATCAATTACGGCATTGATAGTGTACTCCTTTCGCCCGTTTTGTTCAGTAGAGACAGTAAGTGTTTCACCGGCCACATCCCATCTATTGAAGAATCGGTTGGCCACTTTTTTGGTGATGATAAGCGAGTTTGGGTTTTTTAGTGCTGTTGTTCCGTCACCTGACACTACTTTGAATCCAAACATATCGATGAAGGAGGCATCACCGATCATGCTTTGAATGCGGAGGTGCTTGTCATCTTTTGAAAAGGTAATGTTTCGGTCGAAGAATCGAAAGGAAGATTCGAACACGAGCGGGTATTGATCCAAACATTGCTTGGCCAATCTGCTAGGGACAAAGAAATTAAGGTCGCCAGTACTTTTCTGCTGAGTTTGTACTAAATAAAGCCTGTCTACATCTTTTAGGTTTTTGTTCACTTGTAACTCTTGATGAACAAACACGCCAAGCAGCAGCGCAAACGTGATGCCGAGCGTTAGACATAACACATTGATAGCGGAATGAAATTTCCTTTTGGCAATACCCCGCATCAATACGAAGAGATAATTCTTTATCATATACCCTTGATTTAACTCCACTGAAAATTTATTCCTCAATAAAATCCCTGGCCTGAAAAACCGAATCACATTCCAAAGCAATCTTTTTTTCGCTTTTTTCAAGCCAAACTCTTTGGCATCCCGATTGAATTTCTGAATCAGGTCGCCTTCGATTTCTTCGTAGAGGTGCGGTGGGCAAAAGGTGCGAAGGAGACGAAGAGATAATGGCTTTACTTCATTCATGTGATTTCTTATCTTTGAAGTATGAAAACAATTACCTTAGAAGTGAGCGACCCTGTGGCTGAAAAAATGGATAAAATGACATCAGCAGAAAAGAAAGCAATTGAAGAAACCCTAAGCCGACTCATTTCTAATCGCAAGAGCATGGCTGAAATCATACATGAAGCCAGTGAGGAAGCTCGTAAAAATGGATTGACACCAGAAATTATGGAAGAGCTCCTTAAAGATGAGTAAATGCGGCTTATTTTCGACAGCAATGTTCTCATCAGAACTTTATTGAATGAACATTCTTTTTCTGGACAAGCTTTTTTAAAGCCTGGGCAATTAGGCTTTGATGTGCTTATCTCCGTATCAACTCTCGCTGAATCGATTGAGGTTGTTATGAGGCCTAAATTTGATAAATACCTCCCCAAGGCTACACGGCAATTATTTCTCGAAGAATATGAAGCCAACGGAATTAAAATTAAAGTTACCAGACAGGTAAAAGCCTGTCGCGACCCTAAAGATGATATGTATCTTGATCTTGCTCTTTCAGGCAAAGCCGACTTCATCATTACTAATGATGAAGATTTGTTAGTACTCAATCCATTTGAGAATATTCCTATCATTACGCCAAAAGAATTTTTAGAAAGGTTTTAATCGGAATTTACCTCACACCATCTTCAATTGCGGCACTAACTTCCACAATTCAATCCTTGATTCTTTTAACGTTCGTAGCATTGCCATGCCCGCGCTGGTGATTGAAAAAATTCGTTTTCGCCTACCACCTCGTTCGTTCGTTCCCCCACCCATGCTCGATTTGATGTAGCCCTTGTCCTCTAATCGATAGAGCGTGACATGCACAGCGCTCAAATTCACTTCGCGTTTCAATCGTGTTTCGATTTCTTCTGAGATGGCTGCACCATAGGCATCTTCTTGCAGCGCAGCCACCATCGTCAAAACCAGTTCTTCAAATTCTCCCAAATATTCTTTCGCCATATCCTTGTATTTAGTATATCCTTATATTTTGTTAAGTAAATAAACGAAAAAGACTTGAATTTTTATAATCCTCTTAAATTTTAACCGTTCATAAAGGCAATTGCGCATTTAAAATTCAAGTTTCCATTAAATCGAAAGGCTATGTATTTTTAAACAATTCACTAAATCGAAAACTGAAATGAAATCGACAATCGCCTTTATTCTGATATTCTTTTCTACTAGCCTTTTTGCGCAAGAGCGCGTATTGCCTGCTGAGTCTGCTGTTAATTCAACAGGCAACGTCATCATCAAAGGCAAACCCGTTCCATATAAAGTGACTGCTGGTACCCAGCCGGTTTGGAATGCCGAAGGCAAGCCGAGTGCTTCGTTGTTTTACATTTATTATGAGCGCACGGATGTTAGTAACAAAAGTATGCGTCCACTGGTAATTTCATTTAATGGTGGGCCAGGTTCTGCTTCGGTGTGGATGCATGTGGCTTACACTGGTCCCAAGCAATTGAATATTGACTCAGAAGGTTTTCCTGTTCAGCCCTATGGTGTGCGCGATAATCCTCACTCTATTTTAGATGTGGCTGATATAGTTTATGTCGATCCCGTGAATACTGGCTTCTCACGTATCCTCGATCCCAAAGCAGAAAAGTCAACTTTCTTTGGTGTGAATGCAGACATTAAATACTTGGGCGATTGGGTGGATAATTTTGTTTCTCGCCAAGGCCGTTGGACTTCCCCTAAATATTTAATTGGCGAAAGTTATGGAACTACACGTGTATCCGGTTTGGCACTCGAACTTCAAAATGCACATTGGATGTATTTGAATGGAGTCATTTTAGTTTCGCCTACGGAATTAGGATTGAAGCGCGATGGTGCGGTGAACGATGCGCTGTCGTTACCCTACTATACCGCGGCTGCTTGGTATCAAAAAGCATTAGCCCCCGACTTACAACAAAAAGATTTGAACGATGTGCTGGCCGAGTCAGAGCAGTTTACGATTGATGAGTTTATTCCGGCATTGGCGCGCGGTGGTTTTTTAGATGAGCAAAGGAAAAAACAAATTGCATCAAAGGTTTCCCGTTATTCGGGATTATCAGAGCGCACCGTACTTCATCACAACTTGGCCGTGCCTACCAATTATTTTTGGAAAGACCTCTTACGCGAAAAAGGATTTACCGTGGGCCGATTGGATTCGCGCTACCTCGGAATCGATAAACAACAGGCAGGAAGCAGTCCAGATTACAATTCAGAACTCACTTCTTGGCTTCACTCTTTTACGCCAGCCATCAATTACTACTTACGCGATGTGCTGAAATATAAAACTGATTTGCAATACAACATGTTTGGCCCCGTGCGCCCTTGGGACAATTCAAACGACAACACAGGTGAAAACCTACGGATGGCGATGGCCGAAAATCCTTATATGCACGTAATGATTCAAAGCGGCTACTACGATGGAGCTACTACTTACTTCGATGCCAAATATTCGATGTGGCAACTGGATCCGAGTGGAAAGATGAAAGACAGACTTCGTTTTGAAGGATACCGAAGCGGCCACATGATGTACTTGCGTGCCGAAGACTTGGCTTCTTCCAATGAACATATTCGAGATTTTATTAAGAAGAGCACGCCAACGGGAGCAGCGAAGTACTAGAAACCCATCTCAAAAAGCAATTTTTCTAATCCTGTAGAATTGCAAAGCCCTGAAAGGGCGAGCTACTTAGCCGCAGGGCCTTAGCCCTGCGGAACGAAGCCAAAATGGATTAAGCCCTGAAAGGGTGTAACGCTATATTAGTCCCAAACATATTGTTCATCATACTCAACCTTATATTTTTTTAAAAAAGCTCTATACTCATTTTGAAATGTCTTTTTCGAGTGATGCTCGTGTTGATTTTCAATATAATTTGCAACGACATCCAATTGTGATGGATTAACAGAGAATGCTCCATACCCATCTTGCCAATAGAAATTCTTGAGACTCTCGTCTTTTGTTTTCATCCATTTCGATGAATGTGATTTAACTTCTTCTAGCAACTTCATCAACGCGATTTTCTTAGACAGGCTACAAAGAATATGAATATGGTCCGTGTAGCCGCCTATCTTAATTGGAAAACACTCAAGGTTATTGCAGATGCCGCCAAGGTATTTATGGAGCTCCGTTTCCACTGGATGATGAATGAGAGGTTGACGGTGTTTAGTACTAAAGATTAGGTGTATATAATTTTTTACGAGAGATTGTGGCATACGATGATCATTTGAGATTGTTTAGTTTTTTATTTCGCCCTTTCAGGGCTGTGTCTGACTGTCGTTAGCGCACCCCGATGCGCTACGCACATCGTTAGGATATTGTCGCCCCTTTGGGGCTTACAACCCTAAAGGGTGAAAACATAAAATAATCTACTTCAACTTCCCCCTCAAAAATTCAGCAGTATACCCTTTCCCCTTTTTCACCATCTCTTCAGGTGTGCCTTCAAACAAAAGTTGACCGCCATTTTTTTCGCCACCCTCAGGACCAAGGTCAATGATCCAATCCGCACACTTGATTACTTCTAAATTGTGCTCAATCACCATCACACTGTGCCCTTCATCCACCAGCGCATTCATCGCTTTCAGTAATTTTGAAATATCGTGGAAATGTAATCCCGTGGTAGGTTCGTCAAAAATGAAAAGGATATGCTCGCCCTTATCTGATGAATTTTTTCCTAAGAAGGATGCGAGCTTCACGCGCTGTGCTTCGCCACCTGAAAGGGAGTTCGATGATTGACCCAACTTGACGTAACCCAAACCAACATCAAACAGCGGCAATATCCGATCGTAAACAGGTTTTTTGTCTTTGAAAAACTCAAGGCCTTCTTCCACCGTCATGTTCAAGACATCGGCAATTGATTTTCCTTTATGCTCAATCTCCAGCA
>JAAFHY010000086.1 GCA_013298505.1 Cytophagales bacterium | reverse complement strand
ATTTACCCGAGCGAAACTGCTCAAGGGCTTTCTTCTTGATCTGTTCTAAATTGAATTGTTCTTGCTCTTTCATTATGTATCAAAGTTAAGGTTTGTCCTTCTTTGACACAGTTCAGTTTACACTCTCAAGAAATTTATAATTTGAGATTATCGTTCATAATAAAGAACGATTTCAACTCTTCTATTTTTCCGCCTGCCTTCTTCTGTTTCGTTTTCAACCAATGGTGCACTCATCCCTTTTCCGTCTGCATTGATTCTTTCTTTGGTGATTCCATTTTTGAGTAAAAAATCTCGCACCGATTCAGCTCTTTTTAGCGATAATTTTTGATTAAATTTTTCTGAACCAACATTATCGGTATGGCCTACAATTTTAGCCTTTAGTTCTTTGTCTTCTTCTAGGGTTTCACTTAGTTGATCTAAAAACTTCTCGGTCTCATCATCCAAATCAACACTATTGAATTCAAATTGAAAGTGTAGCGTGATTTTTTCGACAATGAGGGGCTGATGGGTTATTTTACCGGCTTCTGCCTCAAGCTGAGTTCGAGCTGTGTCAAATTTAATAATTTCAATAGGAGCATCAATAGTGTCTACTAGACTGATCGATTGTAATGGAGTGATTTTAGTCGAATCAATAATTATCTTTTGTATAGGCTGATTTTTTACCGGAACTTTTTTAATGACTGTGCCAGTAGTAGGTTTCTTAATGGTTTTTTTTGTAGTCCGTTTTTTTGATGATCGAGTAGCCGTTAACTTTTTCAGTTCTACACCAAACTCTAATGCTCCTAAGTTGGAGGGATTTGTAACAAATAAGGGGAAATCGTAACTGATGCCTAGTGATAAGTTTGCTTTATGGAATTGAATACCAACTATGCCCGATCGACCCACTACATACTTTGTCAATAATTCAACTTGTGCCCCTGCTTGATTTGGCATTTTTTTTAATTCATACTGCCAGCGGGTACCTATGTTTAGTACCTGATCACCGCTGCTAGCTGAATAAAGTAACTCGGGAAAAATAGATAGTTCAGAAATTTGATAAGCTTTAAAACCACCTGATAGAACAAAGGTTGATGATAACTGATTCTCTTTCTTAAGAAAGGCGTCATTTGGTTTATTGATATCAAAAAGCGAAATACCCCAATAGGCATTGATCTGATCTTTTCGATTTACTTGTTGCCAATAAATTCCGGTACTAAGGGTATTTAAACTATTCCTTAGTTCATCACTATTTTCACCACTCGGCAGCGATCCATCAAATCCTCTGTCAGGTACGTATTGAGAGCCCGTGTAGAATCCATTTAGACTGATGCTTCTCGCTTGATGTAGCCATTTAAATCCAACGGAAAGAATTCTAAATCGAGTGAGTCGGATATTTAGTGCATAATTTATTGCGAGTTCCTCAGTCCTAAAAATGCCGCCTGAGCGGTCGTCCATTAGAGTAACTCCAATACCCGACCATGCCCGTCCTGTGCTTCTATTTAAAAATGGCCGTTGAAAAGAAACAAGATTACTATTAATATTGAAATCTCCCCCTGTACTTTGGCTTCGCGAAAGCAGCGAAGCGGACATGAACTTAGAAGTACCAATTATTGCCGGATTAACACGTTGATTACTAAAATTGTATTGAGAGAATTGGAAATACTGAGCTTGTGAGGGCGCAAACAAGCTCATCAAAATAATCGCAACTAATCCGCCTCGCTTCATCACTCTATTAACGAACTAATAAAATAGAACCTGAATTTCTTCCATTTAACAAAATTGTCTGGCCATTCGATTGTTTGCCTCTTATTTTCCAGTAATACAAGCCGCTCGGTTGGTTGACTCCATTTTTCTGACCATTCCAGCCTACACTTGAAGCCGTTTGCCAACTAGTGGTTTCGTAAACGATATTCCCTTCACGGTTGTAAATAGCGAACTCGAATTCATCAGCCCCGCTTAACCCAAGGATTTTATAATCATCATTTTTTCCGTCCCCATTGGGTGTAAACATGCTTGGCAAGAAGGCTGTATTGATTACTTCTACTTTTACACCAGCCTTTTTCGCGCAGTCTATCGAGTCGCTCGCAGTGACTTCGTATTGGATTGTTTGAAGCGGGGAGGCTACAGGGTTAGCGATCTTATTATTGTTCAGTGAAACATTGGGCAACCATACGTATCTATTGCCCCCACTGGCACCTAGTTGCACACTCTGACCTTGCATGATGATGTATTGATCATTTTCAATAGCAAGTTCTGGTGTGCTTAATTTAATTGAGATGTCCTTTTTGTAGGTACAATTACCAGTCGATGCATCAACGGTAACATTCATCCCTTTGATTGTTGTGACTGTAATGGAATCGGATTGGCTTGTGCTTTCGCCATATTTCCAAAGTACTTTGTCCCAACCACTTCGGATAGCCAGTTTAACTGGTTTGCCTGCACAAACAAACTTAGTTTCGTTTTCCACCAGTTGTTGCGGGTTAGATTGAACAATGGTTGCTACTACTGACAAGCAGCCTGTAGGTTTATAGACAACCGAAATCACGGTGTCTGGTTCATCAGAATCAAGCGTCAACGTTGATGACAACCCTTTAAATCCTTTATTAAATGAAAACCAGTAAGCGGGTTGTTGCCGTTGCAATTTTTTAAGTGAAGATTTTCCGTCAACGCATGTTTGTACGTATTCTTCCGTTAATTGGCATGAACCAGGCTTAGATTCTCCACCATAGCATTGGCTTTTTCCTCCGCCATTAAATGCGTTATCAATGGGTTGAACTATATAGCTAAAAGGCTCGTAAGGTTTTGGTAGGAGGGCGAAATTATTGTTAAGCATATTGCCTTGAAATGGTATCAGTCGTTTATTGCTAACCAAATCAAACGAAGGAGCAACTCTTGATGGCGAATCGTTATCTCGTGTCACCAGCAGATCGTAACTCAGTGCTTTTCGATTGGTTCTATCATCAGAAGCGGAGTCCCAATAGATAATTGATTTGCCATAGGCGGTTACCGTAAAAGTAATTCCGCTTTTTTGAGGTGATTTATTTTTTGCCGCTGTTTGATTTTCAAAAACTTGAAAGAGCACGTACCCCACAGAATCTTTCACTTGCAATAAGTCCAAATCTCCATCTCTGTCATAATCACCCCAGCGTTGGCTTACCAATTGGGTTGTATCTAGTTGGCTAATCAATTTAAAAGTGTCTCTCACCAGGTTTACTTTTTTGCCTGACTGATTTAGACCTCTATAGGAAGTCTGTGAAATACCCGTTGACTTGAAATCTGCAATGAGTATTTCTCCTTTTGAATAACCCATTAGCGAATCAACTTGAAAGAATCTGTCGCCAACATTTTTAAAATAGAATATCCCGTTTAAACCATTTGCATTTTGCCCATTTAATACAAAATCAAACTTGCCATCATGATTGAAATCGCCTAAATTGATTAAACCGGTTTTAGATTTCGCAATCGTTATCTTTTTAAATCTAAAACTATTGTTGTTTTCAAAAAAGACTAAAAATGGTTCAGTCGTTTTTTTGCCTGACGCAATAAAGTCCAAACGACCATCTTTGTCAAAATCGCCCGTTGCAATACTTGAGATATTGATGCCGGTGCTGTCCAACTTTACAGAAAATCCAGTTGATGTTTGTTGAAAAATACGGAGAAAGTTTGCTCCACCCATTACCAAGTCAAGGAGCCCGTCCGTGTTAAAATCTGCCCATGAATGACTAAGGATTTTTTCATTGGATAGATTTTGTAGGATCGAATTGAATTTAAAATTCCCTTGGTTTATAAACACTTGCGTGTTATTGGCGGCCTTTGTACCATTTACGCTGAAATCAAGCTTGTTATCTCCATTTAAATCAACCAATGAATAGCTATTCAAAGCGAAGTCCAATTCAGCGATGGCCTTATGTGGAAATGAGTCGAGTTTATTTTTGTAGGCCTGAATCTGTAATTTTTGGTTGACCCCTTTTGCTAAAACAAGTATGTCTAGTAGGCTATCGTTATCGACATCTACCCACTCGATTTTAATTTCAGAAAGTGTATTGGTTTTCCACGTTACTTTTTTAGTAAGGGTTTGGCTGAAAGTGAGCGTGCTCAACATTGAAAGAGCTAGAACTAGAGTTCCTTTCATGGATGTGGTTATTGGATTTTTATTCTAAATGTAAAAGGCAGAGACACTTTACTCGGAACGGGTTGGGCATTTAGAGTGGCCGGTTTCCATCGGGGCATCTGCTCTAAAATCCTCAATACTTCTTTGTCGAAGTCGGGGCCAAGCGAGTGCAGTATCTCGATCTTGCTCGGCTTTCCATTCTTGTCAATGACAAATGCAACTGATTCTACACCTTGAATAGAGTCTTTCGCAGCTTCATTTGGGTATTTTAAATTTTGGTTCAAGTATTCGTACAAATGTGGGTATCCCTCAATAGGCTCTGCAGGAATGTATATATCAGGTCTTGCGTTTACTTGCTCATGATCGGAAACTACTATTTTGGGAATTTTCTTTGTAGCCGTAGGAACTTGTGGGAGTTCAGTAGCTGTATTGTTTATTGATTGTGTACTGTCACTGCTTTTTGTTGATTTTGTTTTGGGTTTTAGCAAATTGGATGGAACGGATTGGTTTTGAGTTGCTGATTTGATTGGTGAGCTACTTTTCTGATAAAGGAGTAAGCCAACAACCACTAGTAAACCCACGCAGGCGGATAGATAGGAAAATCTTCTAACCGAACTGGCACTCTTGTGTTTTTCAAGCACTTGGCGAAAATCCATCATCGCATTGATCTCTTCGTCAGTGATTTCGGGCTCGTTAATGATTTTATAGTTCATAGGTTATGGATGTTCGAGAAAGAGTTTTTTCATTTTATCTAATGCACGATAGGTTTTTACTTTAGCGTAGGTTTCTGTTATATTCAACAACAAGCCTATTTCGCGGAACGAGCGAATCTCAAAGTATCGGAATTCTATAAGTTGTAGTTCGTCTGCCTTCAACGACTTTAGAATTTTGGGCAATTTCAACTTCAATTCTTCGAGTTGATTATCGGCCATGATCTCGTCAAATAAAGACTCAGAGATTGATTCATCAAGCGTTACAATCCGTTCTTTTTTTGTTTTCTTGAAGAAGTCATTACACTCATTAATTGCAATCCTGAATAACCAAGCAGAAAAAGGTAATCCTCTAAGCTCAAACTTACTTATCTTATTCAAGGCCTTAAGAAAAACTTGTTGGGTTAAGTCGCGTGCTATTTCTTTTTCGCCCACCCGCCTTAGCACAAAAAGTAAGATATTCTTAAAATACTTTTCATACAAAGGTTTAAATGCCTCAGGATCAGTTTGTGATCTTTTGATATTTACTTCTTCTTCCTTTTGCTCAAATACGTTCGATTGAAACTGGATTTCACTCATTGGCATCTGTTTTCTGATATCACAACTGATAATTATTGAAAAGATACACTTGCAATGACTAATAAGTGGAAAAAAAATTACCTAGTAACCTATTTGTGGAAAATAGGCGAGAATGCTAATTGTGCTATGCATTACTTTAGAGTAAAATAGTTGGCGCTATGAAAAACCTTAAAGAGATCGTTCAAATCCCGACAGTCAATTCCATTCAAATTGAATTGGCGATTATTATTTCCGGTGCAATATTAATTGCGATGGCAATGGCAACGCTTATGGTGATGGTGGTAACTCGATTTTAAGGATGGGCTGATACCCATTCTTCACCGCCTTCAAAAATTTCCTTTTTCCAAATGGGCACGGTTTGTTTTAACGTGTCAATGATGAATTGACAGGCCTCAAATGATTCCTTTCGATGTGGAGTCGAAACGGCCAACACTATTGCTTCATCGCCCAATTGTAAGGTTCCTATCCGGTGGCTGATGGCAACTGCCAGAACAGGCCATTTGACTTTTGCTTGTTCAATAATCTTTTGGATTTCTTGAATGGCCATCGGTTCATAACATTCATATTCTAATCGAAGTACTTTTTTGTTGGCAGTTTTGGAACGTACTGTTCCGACAAACGAACAGATGGCTCCGCCTTCCAAATGAGCTGAAGCATTTAGTACCTTTTCGCGATCGATTTTGGTCGAAGTAATTTCAATCATGACATTAACCTCCACTCACAGGTGGAATAAGTGCGATTTCGTCTGTCTTATTTAAGGATTGGCTATCCTCTGCATATTGTTGGTTGACGGCTATGAGTAACGAACGCAGATTTTCAAGCGATGGATAATTGCCTAGCAAAGCTTTTCTTAGTGCGGCTACATCGTTACCTTCTATGTCAATCATCACTTCTTTACCGCCCATCATATCTCGCGCTGCGCCAAACGTCTTTATTTTAACCTCCATCCCCAAAGTTCAAAATATTTAGCCGTTCATTTCTATCTTTAGCAGGATTTTGTTGAACCAAATTTAAATGCAGCAGCAATTATTTGATAATCATGGCCGACCCATCAACTATCTTCGGTTGGCGGTCACCGATCGTTGCAACCTCCGCTGCTTTTATTGCATGCCAGAAGAGGGCATTCACTATCTTCCCAAAAAAGAGTTGCTCACTTTTGAAGAGATCGAACGCTTGGTAACGTTGATGGCTTCAATGGGCATCTCCAAAATCAGGTTGACGGGTGGCGAGCCGTTTGTGCGAACCGACTTAATGCAACTCATTCGAAAGATCAGGGGGATAGAAGGCATTCAAGACATTCATATCACTACCAACGGTGTGTTGACTGCGCCTTTCATTCCCGAACTGAAAGCGCTTGGAATTGCATCGGTCAACTTAAGTTTGGATACATTAGACAAGAGTCGTTTCAAACAAATCACCCGCAGAGATGAGTTTGATAAAACGTGGGAAGCGCTTCAACTTTTACTGGCCGCCAAGATTCCGGTCAAGCTGAACGCGGTGGTCATGGACGGAAAGAACATCGATGATATCATTCCGATGGTGGAGCTTGCAAAAGACAATCCGATTTCGGTGCGTTTTATTGAAGAGATGCCTTTCAATGGTGAGGGGAGTCATTACCCAAAACTTTTTTGGACACATCACAAAATTGTAGACCATATTCGATTGGCGTACCCTTCATTGCAAAAAGTAGCAGATCCAAATAACTCGACAGCCTACCATTACCAAATCCCGAATTTTAAAGGAAACGTAGGTGTGATTGCTGCTTTCTCGCGTACTTTTTGCGGTACCTGCAACCGCATACGAGTGACGGCACAAGGCGTGTTGAAAACGTGTTTGTACGATGATGGTGTGCTAAACATCAAAGACCTGATGCGTGAAGGCATGAGTGATGAGGAGTTGAAACAGGAATTGCTAATCGCATTTTCGAATCGGCCAAAGGATGGATTTGAGGCTGAACAAAAAAGAAGTAACAAGAAAGTAAATGAGTCGATGTCGACAATTGGAGGATAGTTTGAAAAATAATCAGTTGGCAAAAAGCAATTGACAAAGTGCGCAGTATTTGATTGTCAGCTGCCGATCGTCAATTGTCAACTTAACTTACGGATTTTTTAAATGGAGTTTTATGTTTTAGCCATTTGTTTTTTTGTCATTGCTGTTGTCTATGCCTCCGTTGGCTTTGGCGGTGGCAGCAGCTACTTGGCGTTGCTGGCTCAACCGTTTTTTCACTTACTACCAGATACCATTCGCCCCACTGCCTTGCTGTGCAATATTGTGGTGGTAACAGGCGGCACGATTATTTTTTACAAGCAAAACAAATTCGATTGGAAAGAAATTTGGCCCTTTTTGATAGCAAGTGTGCCGCTGGCATTGTTGGGTGGTATATGGAAACTCAATCAACAATCTTTTTTTCCATTGCTTGCGTTTACTCTGATTATCGCTTCGATT
Organism: Cytophagales bacterium; assembly: GCA_013298505.1. Taxonomy (GTDB): domain Bacteria; phylum Bacteroidota; class Bacteroidia; order Cytophagales; family Cyclobacteriaceae; genus ELB16-189. Next base: position 4,908 of record JAAFHY010000086.1, on the reverse strand, counting down.
TTACTTTGGATTCAGCCTGAGTCGATGAAAGGTGAAAACAAATGGCTGCAAAGATTAGATTCAAAAATTGTGCTCGGTGGAGGAATTGGTTTTTTGTCGGGATTGGTGAGCATTGGTGGCGGGATTTTTCTATCGCCCATTCTGCACCTCACCAATTGGGCGGAGGCAAAGCGAATATCTGCCTTAGCGAGCGTTTTTATTTTGGTAAACTCGATTAGCGGATTGATGGGTCAGTTTTTGGGTAAAGGCATTAGCTTAGAGGCGAGTTTTATTGTGCCGTTGTTATTGGTAGTTTTAATCGGTGGGCAAATTGGTTCGCGATTAGGTGCCATAAGACTCAACCCATTGTATATTAAAAGAGTGACAGCTGTTTTGATTTTGGTGGCAGCGTTGAATATTTTGAAAGACCACTTTTAGAAGAATATAGAATATAGGAGTTAGGAGATAGAATATTGCAGACTAAACCAAATACTGAGTACCAAATACCACTAACCAAGCTGAATATGAAATTCTTAGCAATCACATTTCTAACATTACTGACGGTAGTAGCTCAATCTCAAACCCGGGTGTTCCCATTAGTAAAAAACTATGGAGGTATTTTTGAAATTCCTTATGCGGTAGAGAAACCAGACCCTACGTTAGACTATAAAATTGTGATTGAAGTTGAGCGCGAAAGCGAACACCCAGATTCACTAAGTTGGGCAATTAATAATGTTGCGCGACTGGTAAACCTTCATGTAATGGGTGGTGTGCCGAAAGAGAAATTGGATGTTGTAATGGTTATCCACGGAGGAGCCACCTATAATGTGATGGAGAACTCTGCTTACATGAAAAAGTATAAAACCAATAATCCTAACCTCAGGTTGATCAAAGAATTATCGGATGCTGGCGTAAAAATTTTAGTCTGCGGGCAATCGCTCATTAATAGAAAAGTAGATCGAAGCAAAATGGTGCCCGAAGTAAAAATTGCCACTTCGATGCTTACTACGTTAACTACCTATCAGCTAGAAGGATATGCTTTATTAAAGTTTAACTAACGTTTTTTACCGCTTAGTGCCTTTGTGTCTTTGTGGTAAAATTAGTACGTTTCGTCACGAAGTATGATCATACACCACCACCCATCTATTATCTATTCGCTTAACCAATAGCGTAAAAATTCCAGTTGGTTTATCGTTGTCTCTAAAAAGTGTGTATCGCCCCGTAACGAGATAATTGTTTGCGGAGATAAAGTCAACTCGCATAATATCAAATTGAAGCGTGCCCATAATTGTTTTATCGGGGTAGCTTCTCTTATAGCGCATCAAAGTGCTGTCCCATCCATTCGTTATTTTAGAGCCAATGAATAACAACGAATCCGACTTCCAATAACCTTTCATAAAGCCGTCAATATTTCCTTCATTCCAAGCAGCAACTTGCTTGGCTAATACTTTTCGTATCGCTCTTTCATTAGCGAGTTTATCATTTTCTTTTATTGGTGGTTGGCAGTTTGTTAAGAGAATTATTATCAGGCTTACTACGGTAGGTCTAAAAATCATAGCTTTTAGCGGTTACTGTGTACGTTAAAATCAATTCAAATTTGCACATTTGCAAGTCAATAAAATCACTTTCATGCGAAAAATTAAATTTTCAGAAATACTCCCTCACCTTATTGCAATAGGTATATTTCTTTTGGTCACGATTTTCTTTTTTAGCCCTATTTTTTTTGAGAACAAATCGCTAGCGCAGCACGATATACAACAGTTTCAAGGAGGCAGCAAGACATTGAGTGACTACCGCCAAGCCACAGGCGAAGAAGGCTTGTGGGCATCGAATATGTTTAGCGGCATGCCAGCCTACTTGGTGAGCCTGCGCTGGAGCGATGGCCCAATTGTATGGACAAAGAAGATAATGAGTTTATTTCTTCCTCATCCAGTCAATAATATTTTCATTGCCTTTCTCTGTTACTACATTCTGCTTTTATCGTTTCGTGTTCGTCCGTATTTGGCAATAGCAGGTGCGTTGGCATTCGGGCTTTCATCGTATTTAATCATTGGCCTTTCGGCTGGGCATAACGCGCGCATTGGTGCCATTGCTTTTATGCCGCTGGTAGTAGCGGGTATTCATTTGGCTTTTTCTGGAAGAAGAATTTTAGGCTTTGGTGTAACCGCTATGGCATTGGCTCTTCACCTGCGTGAAAACCATTTGCAAATAACCTATTATCTAGTTTTGATAGTTGGCGTTTATGGATTGGTTCAGCTCATCTATGCAGTTCGCGCTAAGCAAATTGCAGAATTCTTCAAAACACTAGGGCTGCTTATTCCGGCCGCACTTATTGCAGTTGGCACTTTTTTTGGGCCTCTGTGGGCAATTCAAGAATATACGCAGTATTCTATCCGTGGGCCGTCTGAATTAGTGAAGCCAAATTCAAAAGTCAATGTAAATGGACTTAGTAAAGACTACGCGTTTGCTTATAAGTATGGAGTGAGTGAATCAATGGTTTTAATGATACCCAACTTTTATGGTGGCGCAAGTACGCAATCGCTTTTGCAAGATCAGTCTAGTGCTACCTATAAAGCACTCGTTAACTCGGGCGATAATGAATTGGCAAACAAACTAGCACCGTATGCTTCTGCTTATTGGGGGCCACAAGATTATTCTGGAGGCTCTTACTATGCAGGAGCCATTGTTATTTTTCTTTTTGTAATTGGGATTCTGTTTGCAGATAAAAAATATGTTTGGTGGCTGGTTCCGCTCAGTGTATTGAGTTTAATGCTTAGTTGGGGCGATAGTTTTTCTACCTTCAACTACTTCATGTTCGATTATTTTCCTGGCTACAACAAATTTCGATCGGTAAATTTTGCGTTGGTTATTATTCTGCTTTCTATGCCATTGCTTGGCATGATTGGGTTAGAAGAACTTTTTACAAAAGGCATAGATAAGGAGTCAAAGAAAAAATTGCTTATTGCCTTTGGCGCAACAGGTGGCGTTTGTTTACTACTAATTCTTTTTGCCGGATTCGGAACTTTTATCAAAGAGGGTGAAGGCCAATTGCCTGTATGGTTTACGAAAGCCTTAGCAGCTGATAGGAGAGGTTTGCTGCGCGTTGATGCGTTTCGCTCGCTTGCTTTTGTTTTCTCTGTTTTTGTTATGCTATACTTTAACGTGAACAAGAAAATCTCTCCGATTGGTTTTTATGCATTTCTGATTTTTATAATCACAATAGATATAGTTATAGTAGATAGACGATATTTCTCCAAGGAAAATTACCAGCGCAAGCGCGATAATTCTTTTCTAGCAAATACACCTGCCGATGAGGAAATCTTAAGAGACAATGGTTATTACCGTGTCTATAATCTGCAAAACCCGATGGGTGAAGCCAAGACATCGTATAGCCATCATTCGCTCGGTGGTTATCATGGTGCCAAATTAAGACGCTACCAAAACTTGTACGATTCATGTATTGCGCAAGAAACACAACAGTTGTATACAGATGCACAAGCTGGGCACTTGAATTTTAAAAAGTACAATGTATTGAATATGCTCAATACCAAATATGTAGTTTATGGATCAGAAACAGGCAATGTAATTCCTAATCCAAATGCGAACGGGGCAGCTTGGTTTGTGAAAGAGGTGGTAACAGTTAGTTCGCCAACGGAAGAATTGAAAAAGACAGGAGAGGTAGACACCAAAGTCGTAGCTGTAGTTAGTGGCTTCAAGCCACAAGCCACAAGCTACAAGCTTGACAGTTTATCTAAAATAACTTTGAGCGAATTCAAACCTTCCTATTTAAGGTATGATTCAAAATCGACCGTGAATGGGTTAGCCGTATTCTCAGAAATTTATTATCCAGAAGGATGGCATGCATTTATAGACGGAAGCGAAGCAACTATGCTACGAGCGAATTACGTTCTTAGGGCATTAGAAATCCCTCAAGGAGAACATACTATCGAATTTAAGTTTGAGCCAAAACCTTATGTGATCGGAAACAAAATAACGTTAGCTTCAAGTTGGTTAGCCCTGTTCACACTGTTAGGCTGCCTGGCTTTGGTGATGAAAGAAAAGAAATGAACTATTCATCCTTCAACACTTCCACGGGATTGAGCGTGGCCGCCTTGATGGAGTGATAACTCGTAATCGCAAGAGCAACTAATAACGTTCCCACCCCTGAAACAAGGTAAATGTAGGGCGATGGTGAAATATGATAAGTGAAACCCTGCAACCAGGTATTCATTAGCCAATACGAGAGTGGCGCACCAATAAAGAAGGCAATGATGATAAGCTTGGTGAAGCCTTTTGAAATCAGAATCAAAATATCTTTGACCGAAGCGCCCGAGACTTTTCGGATGCCGATTTCTTTAGTGCGCTGCTCTAGCATAAATACAATCATGCCCAGTAAGCCCAACGCAGCGATGATGATACCAAGACTGGCCAGCACCGTTAATGTTTTGCCAAAATTTCGTTCTGCTTTAAACGTATTAGCGAAAGCTTGGTCAACAAACGTGTAGTCAAAGGCAACATCACCTGCTTTTTCTTTCCACAAGGCAGTTAGCGAAGCGAGTGTTTTCTCCCATGCCGCACTGGCTTGCGCTTCGATGCGAAGCACCACATATTGCTTATCGCCCATACCAAGTACTTCCTTATTTTTTATGTGGAAAATAGCCATTGGCTCAATAGGGTTGCCCAACGACCAGTAGTGATAGTCTTCTACTACACCCATCACTTCAAAGCGCACTTCTCCTCCTGGGCTTTCAATTTTTTTTCCAATCACTGATTCGTTCATTTCCCAACCAATTTTTTTAACAGCCGCTTCATTAAGGATTACGCGACTGTGATCACCTGGGGTACTCAGCGAAAAATTCCTTCCATATTTCAATTTAATACCCAATGTTGTGAGATATCGTTCATCGGCAGAAGTGAAATTGAGGGGAA
>JAAFHY010000085.1 GCA_013298505.1 Cytophagales bacterium | reverse complement strand
GGTGGTTATTGGGCTGCAGGTTCGTTACTCGGTGGCGCAGGTGGTTTTGGTGGCAGCTCCAGTTCGTGGGGCGGAGGTTCAGATTATGGCGGTGGCGGTGGTTTTGGTGGTGGTGGTTCGAGCGATTCGTGGTAAGGCAAAAATTATATTTTGGTAATAACCGATGCCAACTTTAACATGTCTGCTTCTGAGTTATATAGATGAGGGGCCACCCGAATGGCATCGCCTCTGAACGAAACCGATATTTTACTCTTCTTCAACGCGACCGCTAATTTTTCTCTGTCAATGTGCTGCGGCAACCGAACACCAAACAAATGATTTGCTCTGTACTCGTTGCCTTCTATCCAACATCCTGCGTGCCTTAATAGATCAATTGCATTGACCGATATTTTAGCACAGTAGTGTTGAATCCGTTCTGGCTTCCATAAATTTATTTGCTTTAATGCCTCCAGCATCATCGGCACACAAATAAAATTACTATGCTCGCCAACTTCATACCTTAAGGCATGCGGTTGATACTCTTCTTGATAATTTACCAAGCGGGCAAAGTTTTCGCTGTGCTTTCTGTTGATCCAATTCTCTTCAAGCGGTTTACCCTCATCGAAATATGCTCCATAGTATGCCAACCCAAAAGAGTAAGGGCCCATTAGCCACTTGTAGCCTCCGCAGACCAAGGCATCAGGTTGTATGGTTTGCACATCAAAAGGCAATGCTCCTACTGATTGGGTGCCATCTATTACAAGCAACGCCCCAACTTCTTTCGTCCTCTTTCTAATTTTGGCCAATTGAAATAGTGTGCCATCTGCCCAGTGCACATGCCCTAGTGCAACTAGTTTTGTTTTTGAGTCGATTGCATCTAGTATACATTCGTTCCAAACTTTGCCACGGCCATTGCCATCTATTGACGAAATAGCTTTTATAACCGCCTTATTTTCTTTGGTAAGTTGATGCCACGCATAATAGTTGCTAGGAAACTGCTCGGCTGCAACTATGATATTCTCACCTTTAGAAATTTTTATATTTTTAGCAACGGTCGCCATGCCGTACGATACCGATGGAACAATCACAATTCGATCGGCCTCTTTTACGTTTATCAATTTTGCAAACTGTTGCCTCAGCTCTTCGGTCTCAGAAAAAAAATCGGCCGGGGAAATTTTCATCGGATTTCTCTTTTTAAGCAAACCCTTCAATCCGGCACGCTCTACCGACTTCAATAGAGGGCTCATGTAAGCGCAATTCAAATAAGTGCCTGATGATGGCAACGAAAATTTGGAACGTTGATTTGAAATCATAGATGGTGAGGTTACTGAAAGACTACTTACTGGTATTGACGCACTTTTTTATTTATTAAAACAAAACTAGTTCTTTTTTACAGTTGCAATAAACTTGCGGTTACCAAGCGAGTCAAAGCAATATCCACGACCACATACACTATGAGAACTGCATCTGAAATTTACAAGGGTATTGAGTTCATACGAATCTCGTCTCTGCCCGAAGATCAAAAGTCAGCCATCTGGACTTCCTTCGATCAGGAAAAAATCATAAAAATTCTAAAAGTAGATTCCCTCTTAAACGATTGCATACTCTACCGCGATTACTTAGACTGGATGGGGCAAAATTCTGGCAAATCTATCACTGTCAAAAAATTTACTGGCGAAGAAGAGCGCACGCTTTTGAGAACCGCCTAGCGGGATTTAATTGGTTATATTAATCGCCAAGTTTGCTTTTTCTAACCTCTATTTGTTTCAACCACACCCGTTTTGAATCCATGTTTCCCTACCAAGAGGATAATAAAGGATTTTAATTCTTCGGATAATACATCCTCCTCAATTTTGTACTGCTATCTATTCTGCTGAAAATCTGATCTTTACGATTGGCTAAATAATTTCGGGTTGTTAGTTGTCCACAAAGAAGTGATTGACCAAAAGTCATGTAAATTATTGATTATCTTTTAGTTAAGTGTTAATATACTAGTAATGTTGATAACTGGCGGCTTTTGTGGATTACTTTTTTAGCCGAAATTCTTGGATTTCTTCCGATAACAAATTTGTTTATCCGTTTGCCAAAACTTACATCTGCCAAATTCGTTTTACGGGCTACCTTTACTAAAATTCTGTATGAAGTTACTACCTATCACGCTCGCTTTTTTCGTCTCCTCTTGCTGCATGGGGCAATCCATCGAGTCAGTTAAATTGGAGAGCCTTCAAAAGCGAATAAAATCGTCAGACAAAATTTTGGTGATCAACTTTTGGGCAACTTGGTGCGCACCTTGCATTAAAGAATTGCCACTCTTGGAAAAACTTAATCAAGACAATGCGGGTGTTGAAGTGCTGCTGGTAAGTATGGATTATGATTTAGATCCTGACATTGAAAAGGTAAAACGTTTTCAGGCCCGAAAAAAACTACAGTCTAAAATATTGTTTCTGACCGAAACCGATCCAAATGCCTGGATCGACAAAATAGATAAACGCTGGACGGGCGCCTTGCCGGCAACGCTGGTAATAAACACAGAAACAAATGCGCGCGAACTCGTTCAGGGCGAGCTGAAAGATGGACAATTAGAAACCTTAATTAAAAAAGTTACAAACTAAATTTCTTACAACTATGAAATCGATTTTATTATCAATTGCTGTCGTGCTGATTTGCGCTGCATCGCCCATTAAAGGATACGAAGTAGGCGATACCGCTGCCGACTTTAAACTGAAAAATGTTGATGGCAAAATGGTTGCCATGGCCGATTTCAAAACCGCCAAAGGGTACATCATTATTTTCGATTGCAACACGTGCCCTTATTCTAAAGCATATAGTGATCGAATTATTGCGTTAAATAAAAAATACGCCAGCGAGGGATTTCCTGTAATTGCTATTAACTCAAATGATGCCGCTCAATCAAGCGGAGACTCTTACGAGGAGATGGTACGCGTTGCAAAACAGAAAGGCTACGATTTTCCTTATCTGGTAGATGACGCTCAAAGCGTGGCAAAATCGTTTGGTGCTACCAACACTCCGCACGTGTTTGTTTTGACTAAAGAACTAAAAGTAGCCTACATAGGTGCTATTGACGACAGTGCCCGCAACGCTGATGATGTTACAAAAAAATATGTAGAAACCGTAGTAGACGAATTGCTTGCCGGCAAAAAGCCTTCTGTAACAAAGACCAAAGCAATCGGCTGTGGCATTAAGTGGAAGAGTGCGTAGCTGTTTCTAGGTATCACCGTTATTTAAAAGTTGTTCCAATCGTTCAGATAGAGGCTCGATTGGCCGTGGTATCAAATCAATATTTTCAAATACTATATCTCCAATTTCAGAATATGTTAATGCCGATGAATCTAATCAATTATTGATAATAGTCTCCTTCGTTTCTGTAATCAATGCTGGCATGTTTTTGTCTTTAAACATCTTGTTATAGTTGCCAATATCTGAATTGATTAGTATTTGCATTTGTTGTTTATACTTCGCCCAATCGGCTTGCACATCGCGCGCGCGATCCTGCACTCCTTTCGTTAAACGTGGGTCATGCTGATCTGCTACTCCACGCAGCTGCAAGAACTCTGAATTGAGTTTATTGGGAAAATTAATGACGTCCTGGAAGTTCTTGCTTCTCGGTTCAATTAAATTGCCTTCCCACTTTTCTATTTTTTTGATTAATTCTTTGCCCGTGTTTACAATCTCTTTCGCATCCGGGTTGTCTTTCAATGATTCGTTGTAGGTTTCAATTTGCTTTTTTACTTGACGCATTTTATTGACATTCCTATGCACCTCTTCAAACTGCTCCCCCGATTGCTTTAAAAACTCTTGCTGTGCAGCCCAGTCAGCGGCCGTTGCTGTTACTTTAGGGTCGGCAATAATTTCCAACTCTGTTTCTGACGATTGGCCTTTGTGCGTAATGCGGGCTTTGTATTTGCCGGGAGCAACTCTGTACCCACTATAGTCGCCATAAACATATACGCCTTGCACTCCACTCAGTGCTTCGGTTCTAAAATCCCATGCAAAACGATTCAATCCCGCTTCTGCCGGAATGGTTTGTTTGGCGGGTGGTCCGCCTGCATAGGGCTTGAAGCTTTCGTCTTTTTTGTTGGAATAGGAACGAATCACTTTTCCGCTCAGGTCTAGAATTTCCACCGAGACTTTTGATGTATCCGCTTTCTCTTTCAAGTAGTAATCAAGCAAAACACCATTTGCGGGGTTGCGACCTAATCCTGGTATCTCACCAAAATATTCCGGGATGGTTACGGAAGACAAACGGTAAGTTGGTTTAGGAGTGAATATCTTTAAAGCCGCATCTAGATTTCCTTTTGATTGTTGAATGGCACCCAAGTCATCCAATATCCAAAACGATCTTCCAGCCGTTGCGGCTACTAAATCATTGTCGCGGATTGTAAGATCAGTCACAGGAACTACCGGCAAGTTCAATTGAAGTTTGCTAAAGGAAATTCCTCCATCATAGGAGATGTAAAACCCTCTCTCTGCGCCAGCATACAGGAAGCCTTTTACCTTTTTGTCCTCGCGAATTACTTTGATAAAATCATCTGTCTCGACTCCCGCTCCAATCTTCGTCCACGTTTTTCCATAGTCAACAGATTTGTAGGTCATGTTGCTATAGTCGTTAAACTTGTAACGCGAGGCTGAAATATACACCGTGCCTTTGTCATGTGGCGAAACTTCGATAGAATGAATCATGCCCTCTGGCAAACCCGCAGGGGTAACATTGCTCCAATTTTTTCCACCATCTTTTGTCAGGTGTACTAATCCACAATCGCTACCGGTATAAATCACGCCCACTTCATGTGGAGATTCAATAACATAATAGATCGTATTATAATTTTCTCCCCCAGCGCCTTCATTGGTAATAGGGCCTCCGCTTACGTCTTGCTTGGTTGTATCGTTACGAGTAAGGTCTGGGCTTACGATATCCCAGCTTAACCCACCATTGGTTGTCTTAAACAAAATATTGGCCGCATGGTACATCACTTTAGGATCGTGCGGTGAGTTGATGAGCGGGGCGTTCCAATTAAAACGATACTTCATTTTTTTCGGTGCGAAGGCGAGATTGGTAGAAGGGTATTCTTGCAGGTCTTTGGTTTCGCTTGTGCGAGTATCTAGCACATCAATTTGACCTTGGTAGCAGCCGCCATATAATAACTCCGGATTGTTGGGGTCATTGAATGCCACCCATGCACTTTCACAACCGGGACCATTGATCCAATCCTTATCTGTAATTCCAAAACTTCCATTCCGGCTAGGTGTTGCCACCGATGAGTTATCTTGTTGCCCACCATATACCCAGTACGGAAAACGATTATCGGCAATCACACGGTAGAATTGTGATGTTGCCTGATTGTTGAGTGGGGAGAATGTCCTTCCTGTGTTATAACTGATTTCGCCACCGCCATCATCCGCCAACGCAAAATTTTGATTGTTCTTCGGATTGATCCACAAGTCGTGTGTATCGCCATGCCCTACGCGAATGGTTGAAAACGTTTTGCCACCATCAATGGAGCGAGTCATCGGAGCATTCAATACATACACCACATCTGCGTTGACCGGATCAGCAAACACTTCCATGTAATACCATGAGCGTGAAGTGATCGTTTGATCGGTCGATTGTAAATTCCATTTTTTGCCTCCATCATCCGAACGATACAACCCGGCTTTGGATTTCTCAGCCTCAACAATCGCAAAAACTCTATTCGGATTGGCGCGAGAAACACTCACGCCAATCTTTCCCATTTCTTTGGGAAGACCATCAATTATTTTACTCCAGGTTTCTCCGGCATCTGTTGATTTCCAAACGGCACAACCGGCACCGCCACTTTCCACTTTCCAGGGATAGCGTCTGTGCTGCCAAGTGGCTGCATATAAAATGCGGGGGTTTGTCATATCCATACTAAGTGAAGAAGCACCTGTGTTCTCATCCACAAAAAGTGTTTTCTTCCAGGTAATTCCTCCATCGATCGATTTGTAAACTCCGCGATCTGCATTCGCTCCATGAACAGTGCCTTGAGCTGCCACATAAACAATATCAGAATTATTGGGATGAACAATTACATCAGAGATATGGCGTGTTTTTTCCAACCCTATGTTCTTCCAAGTCTTGCCGCCATCGGTAGACTTATAGACACCATCACCGTAAGAAGTCATCACACCGCGAACCGCGTGCTCTCCCGTACCTACATAAATTACATTTGGATCTGTCTCACATACTGCGATGTCTCCAATGGAACCCACTTTGAAAAAGCCATCTGATATATTTTTCCAGGTCATTCCACCATCATCCGTTTTGCCTACACCACCACCGGTATAGCCCACGTAGTAAACCATAGGATCAACGGGAGAACCTGCAATAGTGTTAGCGCGTCCTCCCCGGAAAGGGCCAATGTTACGCCACTTTAGGCCTTTGTATAAATCCGATTTTGAGGTAGCTGTTGAAGCCGCTTCCGCTTTGGGTTTTGCTTTTTGTGCATAAGCAGATAAGGCCAACAAAAAGCCAATGGATAGTAGTAGTGATTTCTTCATGACGGATTAGGTTATTCCGCCTAATTACGAAAAAAAAGCTGAGAAAAACAGCTCGAACTTTATCATAAACCGAATACGATGATGAAGGGCGAATGGATCATTTGCCACGATTTGCCTTTTCAATAAGATGATATCCTGTTATTGTAGAAAGAATAGAAAGAAAAAATCCACTAATTGAAATGAAGTCAACATATCCTCGATAAAAATCGATACAAAAATAGATTGCCGCTGCTATTCCACCTGCAATTAAAAACGTTCCATAAAGAAATGCGGTCGTTCGCTCTTGTGGTAGTTTTCTGTCTCGTTCAATCTTTCGTTTGATTAATCTTTTTTCTTTGAACATATTATCTATTCCTCAACTCTTTCATCGCTTTTGCAAACGCCACTTTAATCATGTGTCCGTTTTCGTGATGTTGATTTTTAACGATCCATTTGCCATTGACAATGGTGCCGCTATTTCGGCTTGAGTCGCCAGTGAAGAGTATGGTGGCCAGTCGATTTTTTTCTGTGGTATCGGCAAGCAAATGCGTGGTGGCGCTGACGATCAGCGCATCGAAGGGTTGCCCTATTTCAAAATGATCAACGGTCTTTCTGCCCATGGCAGTTCGTCCACGCATAATTGATTCGTTGATCATCATACCAGCCGCATCTCCGTCAAACGTGTTGCGCTTGTTCGTTACTAATCGCTGTCGGTAGTCGATCATTCTGAATTCCTCGAATGGATTCAATCCGATATGACTATCGGTGCCAATGCTCCAATGGCCTCCCATTTTTACATACTCTTTCATTCGAAATATGCCATCTCCCAGATTCCCTTCTGTGGAGGGACACAATACTACATTTGCTTTTGACTTAGCTAGTGTTTTGATTTCCTCGTCATCTAGATGCGTGGAGTGCACCAAATGAAAACGCTCATTCACATCAAGATTATTCAACAACCATTGCATCGGCCGCTTCCCCGAAAAAGCAAGGCAATCTTCCACTTCTTTTTTTTGCTCGGCCACATGAAGATGAAAGGGCAACTCTTTCGGTGCTTGTTGAAACGTTTTTATTACATCTGGCAAATTGACTGCGCGAAGGGAATGAACACTAAATGCTAATGATGCATGTGCGTGATTTTTTGTCACTGCATTAGATGATTCAAGCAATTTCAAATAATCATCTACAGTCTTTGATATAAATCTTCGCTGCCGGGGTTGCGGTTCTTGCCCAAAATTGCCTTGCTGGTAAAAAACGGGTATCAAAGTAATTTTAATACCTGCTGTTTTGGCTGCGCTCACCATTCGTTCACCCATTTCCACTAGATTGGAATAGGGTTTCCCATCTTTATCGTGATGCAAATAGTGGAACTCGGCAACGTGTGTATATCCGTGCCTCGCCATCTCGGCATACAACATGGCGGCAATGGCTTCTGCTTGATCCGGATTTACCGACAACGCACACTTGTACATCTCTTCGCGCCATGTCCAAAAATCATCGTCTACTCCGGATGGATGGTTCTCTGCCAACCCCGCCATGGCATATTGAAAAGCATGCGAATGGGCGTTTTGAAAACCGGGTAGAGCAAAGCCTTCAATGGCCTCTATTGCAGTAGAACCAGCGGGGGCGACTGAATCTAAATAACGAATCACTCCCAATTCATCAACGCCAACGTAAGCCGGAGAAAGCCAACCAGAAGCTTGGAGTAGCGAAGTGAACCGAAAAAATTTCAGTCCCTCACCCCGTCCTCGTTCCTCGGACACCCCTCTCCCCGGGGAGAGGGGTAGGGGTGAGCGGCTATTTACTTTCATCTTTCAATTCGTTTAGTTGCCTCTTCTTCGATAGAGTTCAATACGCGTGTCATCAATTCAATGATCTCTTCATTTTTGAAACGTAAAATCTTGATGCCATATTCGGCAAGATATTCTGTACGCTGATCATCATGCTTTTTTTGTTGCTCGCCAAGGTGAATTTCTCCATCTACTTCAACCCCAAGTCGGGCTGATTCACAATAGAAATCAAGAATGTAACCTTTCATCGGTTGCTGTCTTCTAAATTTCAAATTATTAAGATTTCTTCCACGCAATGCTTTCCATAAAAGTTGCTCCGCCTTAGTCGGACTTTTCCTCATCGCACGCGCATGGCCAAGAATTACTTCTGGAGTTTTATCTCTGCTCCAAATTTCTACGTCTCGATTTATTTGATCTTTCGATTGAGCCATTGCCTACTTTAATTCTTTAATCAAATTCTCAAACACTTCCTTTAGCACAGTTTGTATTTTCTTTGCTTTTGCCGAATCAAATTCTATTTCAGCATCATTCATGTAATTGATTTTACTCATCTCCAGCTGCAACGCATGAACGTTCTGTTCTGGTTTACCATAGTGCCGCGTAATGTATCCGCCTTTAAACGGATGATTGTGACTTAACGAATATCCTTGATTCTGAAGTGAGTCGATGGCAGTCACTATCAACTCGGCTGAAGCAGAAGTGCCGTCTGCATCGCCCAAGATTAAATCAGGAAACTTCTCAGAATGAATAGAAGGAACGAATTGCCTAATCGAATGGCAATCCCACAAAAGTACTTTGCCAAATTTCTGTTTTAGCCGTTTGACTTCCTCTTCTATTTTTTGGTGATACGGCAGATAATATTGTTCAACGCGCCTGGTAACTTCTTGAGTGGAAACTTCTCTCCGTTCATCTATGTAAATCGATTCTCCCAAAAAGTTAGTGCTAGGGCACAGTGCTGTAATCACTCGGCCGTCATTGTAGAGAGGCTTGCTCTGTGGATCGCGGTTAAGGTCAATTACCCAACGGCTATAGTTGGCGGTGATCATGGTGATGCCCAAGGCGGGAGCAAAATCATAAAGTTGATCTACAAACCAATCTGTATCGTCAGGTGCCTGGATGAGTTCTGGTTTGTATTGATCTTTTAATTCAGGCGGAAAAAATGTGCCGCAATGAGGTACGCTGATGAGTATCGGGACCTCTGAAGTGGTCGGGTGCGTGATATTGAAAACAGACTTCACTTTTATTTATTTCGTTTTTCTCGAGTTTGTTCTATCAGAAGTGCTGCTTCTGCGCGAGCGTGAGTGAGTTGCTTTTCCTTTTCCTGAAGTTGCTCCGTTAACGAAAGTGAATATTTTTCACAAGCCAACGCTTTCTTTGACTCCTCTTGCGCTATTTCTTTTGCTTTTTGTGCTTGGATATTGTTAATCATGCAATAGAAAAAAAATCCTACTGAAGTTAATAGCGCTATTCCCAAAACGATATTGTTTTTTCTTCCCTTTCTTAAAGCTTCTTTTGCATCCATAAAAAATCTGTTTGTACTTAAAAGTATATGTCGTGAATTTAAACCCTTCCGCTACTTTCTTTTGATTGCCATTTCTGCCTGTTTTTGTGCAAAATCCTTAGCCAGCCTTGTTTCTATCAGGGCTTGTTCTAACTGGACAATGGAACTTTTAAGTTGATTTTCCCGCCCGACAATTTCTCTACCAAGTGCTTCTGCCCTTTCTTGGCACAATTTGATTTCGATTCTTGCTTTCAGAAATTCCTCCTTTTCTTTGGCTTGTTTGTCTGCATTGACAGCGATGTAAATAAACGCAAGAGCCGTGATGCACCACGAAGTACCCAGCACAATAGCCAGAATCCTTCTCTTAGCTAAATCGTTTTTCATAGTAAACTATTTTTTGTTTTTTTCAGGCGAACCAGATGACTTACGCAAGAAGTCTTCTCTTGCCTGCTGTGCCGCCTTTTGCGCTTCAGCCCTTGCCCTTTCAGCCATCTTCATTTGCAACATCGCCTCCTTCTCACATTCCATCGTTCGTTTCTCAGCTTCAATGGCCTGCTTCTCCATCTCCACAGCAATGCCCCGTTGAACAAACGCGTAGATGCCGGCAACAAATACCATCAGCACTAATAGGCTACACGCAAATACTAGTAGCCTTCGTTGCTTCTTTAATTCCTGAACTTGTGCGCCCATACAAAAGGTATTTTAGTTTAACTGTTCTCTAGACCTTTTCTTTTTCTTCTTCTTTCCGCCCGATTCTTTCAATAGTTTAATTTCTTCCTGAGCCGCTTTCAACTGCATGGCCGTTAGGTGTTGCCTCAGCTGTGCCTTCTTGAATTGCGCTTCGTAGTCGGTAGAAGTTATATCTATCTTTCTCTTCAATTTCTTGATTCTTTGATAGGACTCATCTATACGCTGTGCAGAAATCTGACCATTCGTAACAGCATCACGAATCACAGCAAAAATACGTTGCGGGCTCACTTTTTGACTGCCCGGCACATTGTTGGCGAAACACAAAATGTCAACACCCGCTAGTATGGCCATTTTGATCGATTCATCCAGGCCATATTGTTTGGTGATAGCCTCCATTTGCATGTCATCCGAAAAAACCACACCGTCATAACCAAGATTCTTCCGCAACATTCCATTCAACATTTCAGACGACAGTGTACCCGGTAATCCAGCCTTGTCCAACTCCTTATTTACAATATGGCAGCTCATCACGCCATCCACCAAACCAGAATCCAACAACGCTTTGTACGGCTTCAATTCTCTTGGTGTCCATGATTTGGTAACGTCCGCTATTCCAAAATGAGAGTCGGTTGTTGAGCTTCCATGCCCGGGAAAATGTTTTAGCACCGTTACCACACCGTATTTACGATGTTGTTTTATAAATTCTCCCGCCATCATTGCTACCGTGTCTTCATTGGGCGAATACGATCTTTCTGATTTTACAATCACAGGATTTGTAGGCTCTACAGCAACATCCACGCAAGGAGCAAAATTCACGTTGAATCCTAGTCCCGCAAGTGTTGCGGCTGTGGCTTCCCCATAAAAGCGAGCCGAGTCCAACGACTTTGATTTACCCGTAGCCCGCGCTGTAATAGATCTTGTGAATCCATACTTTTCTTTCAGCCGGTTTACCTTTCCTCCCTCTTGATCGATCGACACAAAAATCGGAAATGGAGCTGCCTGTTGATATGTCCAGATAATCTTTTTTAAATCAGCAAAAACACTGGTTTTTTTTGGAATGTTTTTTTCAAACAATATGATCGACCCAACATTTCCCTTTCGCACTTCTTCCAAGATGATCGTATCTACTTTTGCATACGGAATGCCCATGATGATCATTTGCCCAATTTTTATATCGAGGCTATCGCGGGTTTGAGAGAATGCAGAAGTTGAAGTAAATAAGGCCACAAGCCACAAGCCGCAAGCTGCAAGCCGCGTGAGTGGAATTATAGATTGGAACTTGAATAGGTTTGGGAGACTCGAAATTAGAGAATCAGATTTAAAAATCTGCGATTTGAAAGTTGCTGCAAACAGCGTGTAGCTTGCGGCTTGTGGCTTGTGGCCAATATGAATACTAGTATCTCTCATACACCATTTTAAAAATTTTCTCCATCTGTTTTCTTAACTCATAGCTACTCGCTACAAAGTTATTACTCATCATGCTAAAAATAAATGTCTTGCCACTTTTGGTTATCAAAAAACCACTCAAACAATGATTGTTACTGAGCGTGCCTGTTTTACCGTAAATGTAGGGTGTGGTTGCTTTGTACCAATTTTTGATTGTGCCAGTCTTACCACCTACTGCCAATAGTGAAAACAGTCGGTCTTGTGGAATAGTGAAATAAATTTTATCCCATAAATATACAATCGTGCGTGGAGTGAAAAGATTAAATCGTGAAAGCCCCGAGCCATCTACCCATTGTAGCTTATCAGGGAAATTCAGAAATAGATTTTGAGTGGCGTAGCGAATAGCAATTTCTGTGTTTAATGTATCGCTTACTACGCTGGCGCATTGCAAAAGTAATTGCTCGGCTATATGATTATCGCTTTCTACCATCATTGCCTTTAGTGCGCTATCGAGCGGGATGCTGTAAAAATTCTTAGCACTTGCTGAAATTGGTCTGGTAACTAATCTCACTTCTCTTTTTAATGTGTCGGCTAGAACTTCGGCTATAAATGCTGGCGTAAAGTGAATAGGCACTGTCCACGAAGTGTTTCTTTTTTCCCCTGGGTAGTAGCGCAATTCGTTTGAATCAAAAGAGCGTATAAGTGATTCTTCTTCTTTCCATTCTGTGGTGGGTTGTATGAACTTTGAAAATAGCGCGGGACTAGTCTTAAAAGATTGATCTTTATTTTTTTTAATACTTATCAGGCTTCCATAAATTGGAAAAGACGAACGCTCGGGCGAATAGCTATACGTATAATCATCCCAAGCCCAGCCCGCACCGAGCGCATCGCCTTGAAA
>JAAFHY010000084.1 GCA_013298505.1 Cytophagales bacterium | reverse complement strand
TTCACTGGGGTAAGTGTGTCTGCCAAAAGTTTCTTTGTGGTGGTCAGTAGCTTATAATTCATTTGTAAAATATTAACTAAAAAAAAACCCGCCTCGATAGATCGGGGCGGGCTTTTACAAAATTTTTTAAAAAACTAAAACGCAGCCATACACCGATCGAAGTTCGACTTGTGCCACCACCACATTAAAGTATTTGCTTTTATCATTACTTATTCTGCTGAATCTTTCTTTTTTACGACTCTTTTAGTCTTTGGCTTAGCATCTCCACTAGTAGTTGCCGATTTTTTTACACTTGCAACGCGCTTCAAGCGGGCTTTGATCTTCTTCCTTGATCGTGTGTTTCCAAACGATCCAATTGTTCTTTTTCCTTTTGCAGATTTTTTGTCTCCTCTTCCCATTTTTTTAACTAATTGTGCCGCAATAATAAACACTCTTTTCTACAAATAAAAAGCAAGTGCAAACAAATTCGCTATTAATCGGTTATTTTAGAGTATAAACTAACTGATATGGCACAATCAAGCATCGAAATCATTCAAGTTCTTCGCTCAACAGCCGCAAAAATAGAGGCTAGCCAAACTTATCAATGGGGCCACATGGGTCTATGCAATTGTGGTTTCTTAGCCCAAGAAGTTACCCGTCTCAGCAAAGAGCAAATTCACACCAAAGCAATGCAAGGCCATGGCGATTGGACAGAGCAATTGAACGATTATTGCCCAACCAGCGGCCTCCAAATGGACGATTTAATCAGCGAATTAATCGCCTTTGGTTTTGATGCCGATGACCTTAAGCACTTAGAAAAATTATCAGACAGTCGAATACTTAGAAAAATACCTCTACCTGAACGAGATTTAAAACATAATCAAAAAGCAGATGTTATAAAATACCTTCGGATGTGGGCAAACTCGCTAGAAGAAATTTTACTTGATTCAATTATACTTGATTTTAGCCCTGCGCAAGCTACAGCGGAAGTTTAAATAGAATACAATCTTTCGGTTCGTTGCTTTGATTGATAAATCTAAACCATTTAGGTAGGTGCGCCTCTATCTCTAGCCCCGATTTTCGCAAGACATTTATAGAGGCAGTATTTTCCGCATCCACGAATGTGCTGATCCGGTACACCGAAGGCATTAATTTCAATTCAGCCATCAGCTTTTTGCAGGTTTCGGTTCCATATCCTTTACCCCAATGAAGCGGGCCCAACACGTAACCAAACTGAATTTTACCCTGATCGTTTAACACCCCACAGCTACCAACCAACCTCCCTGAATTTTTTAAACGAATTACGTACGAAAAATCTAATTCTTTGTTCCAACCATTAATTGCATAGCTAAGAAAAGCGCGGGTATCTTTTAAGCTTTGATGCGTGGGCCAACTCATAAAACGTGTAGACTCTACTTTGCTGGCGTAAGTATAGAAAATCTCTGGTGCATCTTCGTACCTTAGGCGCTGCAATAAAAGTCGTTCGGTCTCCAGCCGCTCAGGCATTTTCATATGGCTAAAAATAATAACATCGTTCATCAATATTTCAAAAAAGAAGTGGAAGGCACAAAAATTCTAGTGAAAGTAAATCCGATACACCTTACGGGCAGCGAACTAACCGTTACGGCAGGCACAGCCGAAATGCGCGACCTTGAATTTGATGGTGAAATATTCGATGACCTAAGGGCCGATGGCTTTGAACAAGTAAACGCAATAGAATTCAATCTTTATTTGGCGGGGTTGCTGTGAATCTGCTATCTTTGCAATGGCAAACTGGCACGACCAGCTCCTGCTGAACTCCCCCAGGATCGGAAGGTAGCAAGGGTAGGCGGTTGAAGCGGTGCGATGTTCAGTTTGCCATTTTTTATTTTCCCCTTTTCTTTTTTCGAAAAGAATACGCTGGCTGGAAATACATACCCAAGTCAAAGTTCAATTAACAGGAGGGTAACATCTATTCTTTAAATGGTTTTAACTAGCTTTGCTTTATAAACTTTTCCACACATAAACGTTATGAAATTCTTTATCGATACTGCCAATCTAAACGAAATAAAAGAAGCTTACGACCTAGGCGTTCTTGATGGAGTAACTACCAATCCATCATTGATGGCCAAAGAAGGAATTGCCGGTAGAGAAAAGGTGATGACCCACTATAAAGCCATTTGCAATATTGTAGACAATAACGTGAGTGCTGAAGTAATCGCTACTGATTTTGATGGCATCATCAAAGAAGGAAAAGAACTTGCCAAAATTGACGATAAGATTGTTGTAAAAGTACCGATGATAAAAGATGGGGTAAAAGCAATAAAAAAATTCAGCAGCGAGGGCATACGTACAAACTGTACATTGGTGTTTTCACCCGGTCAGGCATTGCTTACCGCCAAAGCGGGTGCTAGTTACGTCTCTCCTTTCATTGGTCGATTAGACGATATATCGCAAGATGGCCTAGATTTGATAGCACAGATTCGGTTAATCTACGATAACTATGGATATCAAACAGAAATATTGGCTGCCAGTATCCGTCACACCATTCACCTAATAAAATGTGCCGAAATTGGTGCCGATGTGGCAACTTGTCCACTCAACGTGATCATGGCATTGTTAAAACATCCGCTTACGGACAGTGGGCTGGAAAAATTCTTGGCCGATCATAAAAAAGCAAATGCGTAGTTAGAAAGGTCCAAGGTTTAAAGTTTCAAACGGCAACCCTAAACTTTGAACTTAAACTTTGAACTTAAACTTTAAAGAATGTTTTCCACCGATCCTGTTCTGCGCGTAAAAGAAGCAAGTATCTTTCAAGATCAAAACACGGTATTGAGCAATATCAGTTTTGAAATGGAAAAGGGCGAATTTGTCTTTATCATTGGCCGCACAGGCTCTGGCAAATCATCGCTCCTAAAAACCCTTTATGCCGATCTTCCGCTTCGCTTGGGTGATATTAGCATTGCTGGATTTACGATTCGAGAAATAAAGTCTAACCAAGTGCCGCTGTTGCGGAGGAAAGTAGGAATCATTTTTCAGGATTTTCAATTGTTGGCCGACCGAACAGTTTCTGAAAATTTGCTTTTTGTGATGAAGGCTACAGGATGGAAAGACAATGCAAAAATGAAAAACAGACTGGCCGAAGTGCTTATGCAGGTTGGGCTTGGAGCCGTTGAAAAGAAATTTCCACATCAACTATCGGGAGGTGAGCAGCAACGCGTGGTTATTGCCCGTGCATTGATCAACGAGCCAGCCATTTTGGTGGCCGATGAGCCCACCGGAAACCTAGATCCTGAAGTATCTCATGGAATTCTAAAAATATTTCAGCAGATTAATAAAAGCGGCACCGCTATACTGATGGCCACCCATAGCTATGGGTTAATCAAAAAATTCCCAGCTCGAATTCTAAAATGTGAAGAAGGAAAACTCTTCGATTCTGCTGTAGAGCCTTTCGTGGTATCGCAAGAATATTTCTAACTATTGATATCCTCTTCTTCTGGATGCCCTGTGCGTCTGTCGAGTTTATTTAGTTGCTGATTTAATAAATCAATCCTGACAAGTAGGTTTAAAATCAAGGCATCTTTTACATCTTGAGAAGGTCTCTTTTCCATTTCCATTCGTAGTACTTGATACATCGCCTCTAACTTTTGCAGGTTTTGAGTCACCTCATCTTCGGTTAGCCCTGTTTCTGATTGAAACTGGCTTACCAACTCTTTCTTCTCAAAAATTTGATCGCTATAGTACGATTCCAAATCTTTAAACTCTACCCGAATGGCCGCTTGCTCTGTTTTGCTTGCCCTACCAATGGGGAAGAAGAATAAAAATACGGACGCACTCAGCACCAAGATCGCAGCCCAGCGCCATACGACCACCGAGTTCCAAAGTGAAGATGTTGGTTTGGGCAGTCGTGGTTCAATGCGTGTCCATCCTATTTCATTAGGTTCTTTATCATCAAATCGTTCGCGATTATGACGAATGAATTCTTTTAACGCATCGTTCATATCATTTTCAATTCAAGTATTTCCTTCAATTTTTTTTTTGACCTATTAAACTGTGATTTTGAAGTTGACTCGGTTATATTCATAATCGCTGCTATTTCGCTATGATCATACCCTTCTAAAAGATAAAGCGATAAAACATTCCTATAACCATCTGGCAGTTCATTTATTGCAGCCTTCACTTTCTCTACTGTAAAAGGAAACGACTCGAACAAGTCAGTTGGCTCTTCTTGCTTTACGTCCCAATTCTCATCATCGGGAAGGCGCTCCATTTTTCTTTTTGAAATCCGTGTGATGGCCTTGTTTATGACGATCCGCTTCAACCATGCACCAAAGGCCGAATCGCCCCGGTATGAAGCTAGATTTTCAAAGGCACTGATAAATGAATCTTGTAAAACATCTTGCGCTTCGTCTTCATTGTTGGTAATGCGCAAAGCCGAATTGTACATACTTCGGCTGTATAGCTTATAGATTTGATAGTAAGCTACCCGATCATGCTGGCGGCAACGATTGATGATATCTTGATGCACATGCTGTACGGGCTGCTCCAAGCAAAAGAATATTCAGACGTAAAAAGACACATCTACTTGTAAAAGGTTGCATCAAAAAAAATCCAGCTCAAAAAGAAATTCTCCTTGAACTGAATTTTCTTTAGCAGAAATTACTTGGGCTTTACTGCAGTTTCTTTTGTCTTAGCCAAATTCTCTTTTGCCAACGCAAAATCGGGTGCCATTGCCAATACTTGTTCAAATAGCTTTTTTGCGCCCAGCTTATCGCCTTGGTCGAGCGCGATCATTCCCTTTAGGTTAACAACCGCTACTTTGATAGGATAGTCTTTTTGCGTTTTATCAGATGCTGTATAAGAGGCCTTTAACGTCTCTACATCTTTGTGCGATAAAATGATATCGGCCGAGGCACCACTTTCCTTATAGCGTTTTAATCGGTATTGCAGAAAAGCCATCTTGTAAAGTGTTCCAATATTATTGGTAAGCAAAAATAAGCTTTCATAACTTTGCAATGACTTGTCTAAAACCCCCAACGTTTCGTAACCGCCACCAGCTATTTCGAGCGCGCCAATGTTTTTGGGGTTTCTTGCCAATAGTTCATTAGAAACCAATATAGCCGATGCGGCTTTTTGATTTTGATAGTAATAAACAGCGAGGTCAAAAATCAACGAGTCGTTTCCTGGATTTTCGATGATCAAATCGTAAAGCGCGTCTTTGGCTACTTCGTAATCATTCCATTGCAATGCGGTGGCATACTTTCTGGCAAAGTGTTGAGTCAATACGCTCACTTTTGGAAGCGTATCTTTTACAATTGGAGCGGGCTTAGGCTGCTCGGCCACAGGCTGGGTAGCCGTTTCCATCAGGCGATGCTCATCTTCCTTTTTCTTTTTCTTCTGTGCAAAACTTGATGTAACCATCAGCGCACAAATCACAAAAACTAAACTGCGAATAGTCATAAATTAAAAATTGGTTATTGATTTACTTTTTGTTTGAGTCCGCGTTCGGCTGCAATTTTCATCATCAGCCCGAATGCTTCGTCTCTATTGTTTTTAATTGAGCCCTCTAAAATAGCTTCTTTTATTTGATCTTTAATATCCCCAATTATCCTTCCGGGGGCAATTTCAAAAATCGACATTATTTCGTCTCCATCAATTGGGGGCTGGAAATTCCGAACCTGATCTTTGGCCTCAACTTCAATCATTTTTTGTTGTACCGTTTCGAAATTGCGAAGGTACTTAGCTACCTTTTCACTGTTCTTAGAAGTAATATCGGCACGGCAAAGTTGCATCAACGCATCGGCATCGTTGCCTGCTTCAAACAGCAACCTGCGCACAGCCGAATCGGTAACCTCTTTCACCAAGGCAATAGGGCGCAAATGGAGACGCACCAACTTCTGCACAAAATCCATTTTTTCATTCATTGGCAATTTCATTCGCCTGAAAATCCCTGGCACCATGCGCGCGCCTTTGTCTTCGTGGCCGTGAAATGTCCAGCCTACTTCCTTATCAAAACGTTTGGTAGCAGGCTTGGCTATATCGTGCAAAATGGCAGCCCACCGCAGCCATAAATCAGTTGAGACTTTAGCTACGTTATCCAACACTTGAAGCGTATGGTAGAAATTATCTTTGTGTGCTTTGTTATCTTGATACTCTACACCATGCAGGGCAATCATTTCTGGAAAAAATTCTTTCAAGAGGCCGCTCTGAAACAAAAGTTTAAATCCGTAAGAAGGCACTGGCGACAAAATTATTTTGTTCAGTTCGTCTGAAACCCGCTCCATCGAAACAATCTTCAAGCGTTCTTTATTTCTTCCAATGGACTCAAACGTATCGGCATCAATATCGAAATTTAGTTGAGCCGCAAATCGAACTGCTCGCATCATCCGAAGCGGGTCGTCTGAAAAAGTAACATCTGGGGCAAGTGGTGTCTTCAAAATCTTCTCGCTCAAATGTGTTACTCCGCCAAACGGATCGAGTAATTCACCATAGGTATTTTTGTTCAAACTGATAGCAAGTGCATTGATAGTAAAATCTCTTCGCTGTTGATCGTCTTGCAAAGAACCATCTTCAACAATTGGTTTACGTGAATCGCTGCGGTACGACTCTTTTCGTGCACCTACAAATTCAAGTTCAAAATCAAAGTGCTTAATATTGGCTGTACCAAAATTTTTAAAAATCGTAACCTGCTTTTCTTCTAGCCGATGGGCTACCTCTTGTGCTAGTTCGATGCCACTACCCACGCATACAAAGTCGATGTCTTTGCTGGGGCGATTAAGAATCAGGTCGCGCACAAACCCTCCAATAATATAGGTTTCTAGGCTCAACTTTTCAGCTGCACCAGCCACGCTTTGAATGG
Organism: Cytophagales bacterium; assembly: GCA_013298505.1. Lineage (GTDB taxonomy): Bacteria > Bacteroidota > Bacteroidia > Cytophagales > Cyclobacteriaceae > ELB16-189. The sequence goes on along the minus strand of JAAFHY010000084.1, from coordinate 6,212 downwards.
CAGGTATTGAATTGATTTGAGAGGCGAAATTCACTGCTTTAGGTTCGACATGAATTGTCAAAGGTAAGCAGTATTTATAAAGATTTTACTCTTTTCTGTTAAAGGTAGGGCATGGTATAAACCGTTCTTTCTTTTTCGTTTTTTCCTTCATGTTGATAGGCAAGCGATATTTCATCGCCACTTCGTGCGTGCCACCGGAAATTGGACCCAGTGCCGATATCGTGAAGTCGTAACTGTAGGTAAGTTCTAGCTGATCAAATTGAAAGCCGAGTATCAGTACGGCAGCATCTTGACTTATATTTCCTTGGACGTTTTCGTTTATTGGTATGCCTCTGTACCAAAAGCCCATGATGATAGGATTATATAATAAGTAAGCGCCTACATCAAGCTGCTCGAATTGGCCTTGACGTTTATAAACAAATGATGGCGATAGCACAGGAATACTTGCTCTTTTGAATGCTCCTCTGTAAAGTGGAATTCGCACACCACCATGAAGGGTATACTTAACTGGAATGTACGAGGCATCATTTATCAACGATCGGTTTGGCTCATTGAGGTGGCTGGCCGCAAAACCAAACCAAAAATTTTTATTGTATGCCAGCATGCCTGCCTTAAAGTCAAAATAATTGGCCATGCCTAAATTAGCAGCCGTTGGGTCATCGCTGGGTACATTGCCTTGTGCATCAAATTGCAATTGATCGCCAAATAAAAGTTTGTTCAGGTCGAGACTTCGTATGGCATAGCCAAAATTTAATCCAGACGAAATCACCCACTTGTTGGCTATGTTCCATTTATACGAATACAAAAAATTAAACTGAGATGATTTCATGCCCGCGCTTCCGGCTTGATCGACCGTAGCTAAAAAACCAATTCCGCTATTGTAGTTGTATAAATTATAATCGTAACCAAACGCATACGTAACATAGCCCCGCGAAATATTGGGCCACTGGTTGCGATAGTTTAATGTAAGTCGGTGATCTGACGTGGTGCCCGCAAAAGCAGGATTGAGGTAAAGTGGTGCAGCATAGTATTGCGAAAATTCTGGATCTTGCGCAAAAACATAATTTGTTGCCGAGAGTATTATCAAGCAGCTTATTGCGCAAGCAACTGTAAACCACTTTACGTTAAACTGAATTTTTAAATTACCCATTATTACTTCAACCAAACCCGTTGTTACCTAATTAAATTCACATCGCCTACTCGAACTACGTTTTCGCCATTCTCAAACTTGGCCGTGAGCTTATACATATACACATCTTGCTGGCACAACTTACCATTGAAGGTTCCATCCCATCCTTTGGTGGCATCCCTGCTTTCAAAAAGTAATTCGCCCCACCTATTAAAAATGAGCAGTTCAAATTCGGTAACACCTCTAACCAACGGAAGAAATGTATCGTTTTTTCCATCACCCGATCCACCACTGGCACCTCCCCCACCTGAAGTGCCGAATGGAGAAAATGCATTGGGAAGAAGCACTTGTCCACCTTTCTTCACTCTTACGATGTTGTTTAGTTTAGTGGTATCTGAACAACCAAATTGATTGGTGGCTTTTAACTCGATCGAATAAACGCCTTCATCTTGATAGCGATGCTCGGGTTCTTCATCGGTAGAGAAAGTACCATCGCCAAAGTCCCACAAAAACTGAGTAGCATCAAAACTAAGATTGCTTGTGTACATAATGCCGCCTGGTATGTAAAGTAGCCTAGGCTTTACATCAAAGCCAGCGGTAGGTCGCGGAAATACCTTAATGATGTTTTGCTTAGTCTCTGTAACAACTTGGCCAGTAATGTTCGATGCCGAAAGAGTAACTGTAAAATTATCTGAGCGATTGTACACATGCACCGGATTTACTTCTTGCGAGGTAGTTCCATCGCCAAAATCCCAGCGATAGGTGCCAACTTCAGCGAATTGGGTAAGATTGGTAAACGTAACTTCTAGCGGAACGCAACCTTCGGGCGGATCGTATGAAAAATCTACAATGGGTGGAATGGCATTGATGGTAATGGCCAGCGAAAATATTTCTGTACAAAAAGCGCTGGTAACCGTTAGAGTAATTTGGTAAACTCCATAAGTGGTGTACACATGGTTGCCCGGATTGGCAACGTTAGCCGTTGTGTTATCGCCAAAATCCCAAAGGTAATTCCAAGGGCCAGCGTTGGTGGTGTTGGTAATCGTTACTGTTGTGTTTGGCAGAGTTTGAATGAGAGGAGTGACGGTAAACGAAGCATTGATGTTATCTTGCTGAGGCACGATTAACGGAACAGAGAAGACTGCGCTGTTGCAGTTAGCAAAGTTTTGTGTCTCTAACGAAAATGATAGGTTAAGATTTGATCCGAGAAGCCGGTTGAACGATCGAACGATTTGATCTTGAGTTGAAATGCTATTGACTACTGGCACATTATTTTCCTCAATAATCCAATGGTAAGATGAGAGTCCTTTCTGCAAGGCCGTTAACCGAAGTTCCATTACGTTGCAATCGAACTGTAGCGTATCAATTACAAATAAAGAAGTAGGTACTGGGCTTACGCGGATGGTTCTGGTAGAATCGCCTTGGCATCCTGATGAAAGAGTAGTCAACAAATTTACTCTGAAATCTTTGAACGAATTGGTGTTGTTAGAAAAGTTAAAATTAAAATCAGGATTCACGCCTGTACTTTGCTGAGACAACAAACCGCTTGCATCTGAGACACTCCACAAATAATCAACTGGGCTTAAGGACTGTGTTTGCGCATCGACCCTAAAATTGACAGAAACGGGCGAGCAGTTTTGATTGAAAGGAGAATAATTCAGTTCGCTAAATCCTGAAATAGTGCCTGGAAAAACAGTGATGATTTGAGTAGAAGAAATTCGTTCGCACCCATTGATGGTGAATACCCGAAGCCGAACATTATACAACTTATTGTTGACCGTAAAGTTTTGAAAGCGATAGGTAAACAAGTTGGTAAATCCCGGATCAGTTGGCTTTTGTGTAGACACTACCAGAAATCCATTGCCATCGAGCGCATCTACCTCCCATTCAAACCGATCAATAATATCGGGCTGTCCGCCTACCGAGTTATTCATGAAGTTGATCGTCAATGGCCCGCAACCAGAAGAAACATTGGGAGTGAAAACTGAATTGGGCAAAGGATCAACTATTACCGGAAGTATGAATAAATTAGAACAAGCGTTTTGACTGGTGGTAACTCGCAATGCCACTTGATAGGTTGCTGCTGGCCCCAACGCTCTCGAAAAAGTTGTTTGATTATCGAAGGCAGGATCTTTGGTGAAAATACCCGTGTAATTGAAATCCCATTCGCGCAAAGCGATTACCTCTCCATTAATTGGCGTTAAGGTAGAATTATCTACAAAATCGGTCATCGAATTTTCGCACACACGGTTTGCAGTAAATGTGGGTGTGGGTTTTTCATAAACACGTACTTGCACTTCGTCTACCGATTCGCACGAAGTAACATTGTCGCGCACCCGCAACCTAACTCGATAAATACCCCGATTGGTAAACGATTGATCGAGCGGTGCAAAAGGCGTAGTTGAAAAACCAACCGCGGGCTCTGAGCGAACCAACGCATTGGTTTCGCTATAGAACTCCCACCTCCATTGGGTTGTGGGCGTAACCGTTCCTACCGAAACATCTGCAAAGCGTACTTGAAAAACCGTAAAAGGCGTTCCTGTTTCCTGACAAAAATCTGGCACGATAGGATTGTTTAACAAATCAGCCACGCTAATCTTTGCAACCAGCGATGGGGAAATTGTAATTACTTTGTCGATAGAGTTTACGCAACCACCTGCTGCGTTTACATCTTGAACAAGTAATCTAATTAACTTTTGCCCAGCAGTTGGATACGCAAACGTAGGGTTGCCTGAGGTTGAAGTAGAAAGTGGAAGCCCTGTGCCCGTTGCATTGTCAAAAAACTGCCACGTGTAATCAAAAGAAGCACCGCTAATGGAAGGCGTTTGGTCGTCAAAGAAAATATCATCGCCAATACAAAATACCGTTTGCACAGGCCCAGCTGCATTGGCCAAGCGAGTTAAAAAATCTGGTTGTGGTGAGGGTACAATTACAATCCGTCCGCTTACAATTTGCGCCAAGTTGTCGCCATTAATCAAATCTCCACTAACGGGGTTCAACCCATTTCCATCTAGTACATTATTATCGTAGGCATTGCACTGGTTCCAATTTTTTAGTGTCACTACAAATTCTTTTCCTACATCTCCAACGCCTGTTACCGGAACATTGATTGGCAAACTAACGAGGCCTGGCGCTAACACAGGATAGCGCGGATTTCGATTGGGGGCAGGGTCAAAATATGGAAACCCACCGGGTGTGGCTGAGTTCACCTGCACCCCTCCTATTTGATTTGCTAAAGCCCCCGTTCCGTACACCCACTGAATCCACCGAGGGTCACTATTCTCGCGGGTGGCACGTGGAAAACAGTTCCATTGGCTTGCATCGGTAAATGAGAGATTTGCGGCAAAGCCTTGGCATACTCTAAAAGTTTGTGGATTAATATCTACCACATCGTTTGTCCAAACTATTACTTGCGTATTGATGGGCACCACGCTTCCTCGTGGGTTACACGCATTCGAGGCTTCAATTACCAAGTCATATCCGCAATTGATGGATGCATTTGGATAGTTATGAGAAATAAGAACCCCTGTTGCATTAACTTGGTTGACTACCTCCTCTGGAGTGCCATCGCCCCAATCAATATAATAGGTAGTGCCGGGTACAGAAAAAAGATAAAATGTTTCTAGGTTGACTGTAAACGGAGCGCAGCCTCGGCTACTGGTTAAAAATTTGAAACCGGGCTCCATTACGCCTCCGCATTGTGCAAAGAGAGTGTGTATACTTGAGATACAAATACAGAGCGATAAACTGAGGTAAACCCTAACTTTCATTTATTAGTCAAAAAATTATGACTAAAGCAACCCTAAAGACAAGGTTAAATCCTGCCGATTAATGTAAAGAAACCGATGTGATTTCCTATAATGAAGGTTTAGTCGATCAGTAAATCATTTTGGCGATGAATGCGCTTTTTAACTAGTTTGAATACATCAATGGAATAGAGCAATCAAGTTAGGGACTATCAATGAGGGCTGTCAGGTGAGAACCTATGACAGGGCAAAAAACTCCCCCATCATACACCTCACACTTCCCCCGCCAATTGTTTCAATCATAGGGATGGCAATGGGAACCAGTTCAACATACCTTCTAAGTTGGTTTATTTGTGATGGTAATAACGATTGATAAGCCCGCTGCGACAGCACAAGGATTTTGTTACCAGAAGTGGTTTGCAATTGCAGCATGTTGCCGGCAAAGTGATTGACCTGTTCTACCGAAATGGAAATTATCTGATGATGGGTTTGCACTAACTTTTCTTCTACACGTGTGCGCTCTGCCCCGTTGGCAATACTCTCCAAACAGATTACTACATATTCATCGCCCATCGCCATCATCACATTGGTATGATAGATCGCTTGTTCTTTTTCATTTACCGCATGAAAGTAAATCGGTTCATAGTGCAACACCTTACACACTTCTACAAAAAGTTCACGATCGGTGCGTGGAGAAAGGCACGCGTAAGCAACTTGGTGATCGTGATCAAAAATGATACTTCCCGTTCCTTCCAAAAATCGGTTCGCTGATTCATGATGTGATAAATCTATCACTTCTTTGATGGAAAATTTTCGTTTAAACTCTTCAATGATTTCTACTCTCCGCTCCCATCTTCGATTGACGGTACACATTGGGTACAAAATCAGTCTTCCATCAGCATGAAGAGAAATCCAGTTGTTGGGAAAAATCGCATCGGGTTTAGGCGGTGTAGGTGTGTCGTGAAATACATGTACCTCCACTCCTTTCACGCGGAGCAATTCTACCATCGCATCAAACTCAGTCAATGCCTTACGTTGAATTTCTTCAGCTTCCAATGCAAGCTTAGATTGAAAAAAATTGGTAAGAGCCGTTTCTTGGTTATACCCAAACGCAGCAGGGCGCACCATAAAAATGGAATGAGTTGTTTGCATGAGAGTCAAAAAAAAAGGGGCACTCAGCCCCTCTTCTAGTTTCGATAAAAATCTATTTCAACTTTTTCACCACTGCCTCAAAAGCTGTTGGGTGGTTCATCGCTAAATCGGCAAGGACTTTACGGTTTAAATCAATACCTGATTTTTTTACTTTACCCATAAATTGCGAGTACGACATTCCGTGA
>JAAFHY010000083.1 GCA_013298505.1 Cytophagales bacterium | reverse complement strand
GTTGCGCTGACTCTCTTCTTCGGCATTACGAATCACAATATCAATAGCTTTTGAAAGTTTTACATCAACCGTGCCTCCCACAGGTGTATACTTCAATAAGTCTTGTGCTAGAAACTGATCCTTCTCAGTCACCACCATGACAGGCGCAGTGGTAAATGGCACAGTCGTATTGTTCTTTAACTCCAACGAATGATACACATCAAAATTCGTTTCAGCGTTATCTACAAAGCGACTATTGTAGTAATTCGTTTTATCAGCTATCATACCTTCGTATTTATGTTTGTATTCAACAGAAGAAGCAAATACGGGGTAGCTGCCCTTGCTGTGGTTAGGCAAGGTAATCTTCCCAATTTTGTAGATGTATAGGTCACCACTTTTTTCACCCTCAGTGGCGAAGCTTCCATCAAAAGCAGATTCCGATTCTTCTGCCATTTTTGCTGAGCGAGCGTATGAGGCATTACCAAGCATTTGCACTTGTTGCATTCCACTATTATCTATGTTTCCGTTCTCGATTGTGATATAGTCATACGTGATTGGGTCGCGCTTCATACCAAAATACATTTGTGGAGCACCTACTACCAATTCTGTTTCGGCATCGGTAATGTCCTCAATACCATTTTCAACCACAGCTTTCATTTCCAGTCGAGCCGATTTTTCATCTTTGATTTTTAACAAATAAGAAGGAACCCAATTGACACCCGCCTGCATGGATAGTTGTTGTAGGCCTAATTCGCTAGCTGTCTTTTCTGGTTTTAACAATACCATACGCAGCATACTGTCCTCTATAAAGGTAGCGTTCGCTTCTTCATTGAAATCTAGTTGAAAAATTCCTTGGACATTGATGAAGGTAATTTTTCCATTCTCTTGCTTTAGTTTGGCAATGCCCGATTCTTTTTCGAATGAAATTATTTTTCCGGTAACGGTCTCAGTATTTTTAGCGAATGCAAAAGATAGTGTAATGGTTTTGCCCACATTGCCGCTGATGTATTGCCAAAATTCTTTGGCGGTTTCTTTCTTTTCAAGCTTGTCGTTTTTGAAAGTTAATGACTGAATCGAGTTTCCGCCTGTCGTGCCAATCCAATAGCCGCCAAACAATACCTCCATCGGTATCGGTAAACGAGCGACACCTTCTTTTACAGGCGTTTTTCCTTCGCGTGTAAGTAAGCACGAACCATTTTTAAAAATAGTAATCTTTTTAAGGGGCAATGATTGTTGTGCTTCCATGGTGAGTTGGCTTAATAAAATAGTTACGAGGAGAAAGTATGTTAGATTTTTCATATATGAGATTGGTAGAAATCAAATTTACGGATTTCTTGAATGGATTACTTTAATTTCAATCGGTATTCCTTTCCAGGAAGTGACTCAATCACATTTTTGAATTCCAACCCTAACAGCAAGGAAGCCAACGTGCCGATCGAAAGCTCTGTGCGCCACATTAGCTCGTCAACTTGTATGGGACTCTTCTCTTTTAATACATTCAATATTTTCTTTTCATCGTAGTCAAAAGCAGACCAATCAATTGTTTCAACTGGCTTGCTTTTTTCTTGCACGCCTGCCGACCAATTCATGATGTATTCTAAATCTTTTACGGATGAGTACAAATGTGCTTTGTTGGTTTTGATGAGCTTATTGCAACCTTCTGAATAGGTTTCTCCTAAACTCCCGGGCACGGCAAAAACATCTTTATTATAAGAGTTTGCAATGTCGGCAGTAATAAGTGCCCCGCCTTTTTCCGCTGCTTCAATCACAATCAATGCATCGCACAGTCCAGCGATAATTCGGTTACGTGCAGGGAAGTTGTGCGCATCTGGTTTCGTACCGAAAACATTTTCAGTGAGCAAGCCACCATGCTCGGTCATTTTTTTAGCAGTCTCTTTATGCGCAGTTGGATAGATTACGTCCATGCCGCTGCCCATGACGCCAATGGTTTGCAAATTGTTTTTCAAGGCGTACTTGTGTGCGTGTATGTCAATACCATATGCAAGGCCACTAATGATTAACACATCGTGCGGAACTAACTCTTGAATGATTCGCTCTACGCTTTCTTTTCCATACGATGTGGCTTGCCGAGTGCCAACAATCCCTACCGTTTTTGTATGATTTAAATCGGCATTGCCTTGGTAGTAAAGGAGCGCGGGTGCGTCTTCAATCACCTTTAGCCGAGCAGGGAATTTTTTGTCGGTAAAGAATAGAATTTCAGTATCGTTCTTTTCGGCTTTCTTGATTTCCTTCTCTGCTTGAGCGATCGGCTTTTCAGATAGGATTGCAGCGGCTGTTACGTTTCCCACACCGGGTATTTTCATCAACTTTCCCTTCGGTGTTTTAAAAACTTGCTCGGCCGAGCCGCAATAACTGACCAACTGTTTTAACAGATAATCGCCCACACCCGAGATGCTGTGCAACGCAATAAAGGAGAGTCGCTCTTGATCCACTATTCAATTAGAAAATTAGTCGATTTGAAAATTTGAAAATGCGAAGTTCTCGGAAGATTTCCAACACAGCTAAATCATCGGCAATGTACTTGCCCTTACCGAAGTCAATTTTCAAATTGACTCATATTCAAATTTTCAAATTATTAGGATAATTTCTCCCTTACTTCAACCAAAAATTGACGCACTTTTTTGAGTGAATCCATCAATTCCATTTTGTCGCGCACCGATTGGGTATCGTTTCTAAGCATCTCTTTGGCACCTTGAAGGGTAAATCCCTTTTCTTTTACCAGATGATAGATTGTGCGAACGTGCTCAATGTCTTCTTTGGTGAATTGGCGGTTGCCCTTTCTGTTTTTTTTAGGCTGGATAAGGTCAAATTCGGTTTCCCAAAAGCGAATAAGTGAAGGGGCTACATTAAACTGCTCGGCTACTTCACCGATCGAGTAATAAAGCTTTTCAATTTCTTTTTCTTTGTAGGCCATGCAGTGGTTACCGAGCAATGTTCATCTAATCAAATAATGAACGTGATGCAAAGTAATAATTCTTTGTGCCGCAAGCAATGATGGCCACTTTTTTTATCCGATCAACGTAAAATTATTTACCGAGTGGTTGTACCCAACCAAGATCATCGATTTCAATTTTACTTTCTTTAAAATCTTGCTTTGTTAATTGTTGAATGCGCTTCAATACTTGATTTTGAGGGTCAATTGAAACGGGGCCGTAGTGAGTTTGTTGAGTAGAGACAATTTTAGCTTTTAAAAAATACCCTTGGTTGGTTGTAAAAACCTTGATGATGGGTGCCAGTCCGTTAATGCCTGATACGTTAATGCCTCCGTAGGTGCAGAAATTGCCAAGACTATAAGAAATAAATCTGTTTTTATAAACTTCTATGCCTCGGGTAACGTGCGGCCCATGCCCAAAAATAATATCGGCACCGGCATCTACTAGCTGATGGGCAAATTCGTAAACATTCCCACGATTTTCGCCATAAAAAATTTCGGCTTTGCGTGGCACGTGCTCATGTTGCGGCCCTTCAGCACCTCCATGAAACGAAACGATTACAATATCCACTAGCGAATCGAGCTTTTGAATCACCTTTTTTGCACTAGCTAAGTCGTTAATGCTAGGGCAACCTGTGTTCGGTGCAAATGCAGCCATCCCAAACTTTATTCCTCCTCGTTCAAAAACAATATAGGGTTTATTGATTTGGCCGGCTTGCTCAATGCCTGCATTTTCTAATGCACGTATGCTACTTCGCTTTCCGATGTCGCCAAAATCTCCTGAATGATTGTTTGCTAGGCTCATCACATCAAATCCTGCGTTTACTAAATTTTGAACATACTTTTCGGGCGTACGGAATACATAACAGACTTTTGGATTTCGGCACGTTTTAGCTGTGCCACCTTCATTAAGCAGCACGCCTTCAAGGTTTCCAAAAGTTACATCTGCATTTTGAAGAATGGGTTCTACTTCTTTCATCAAGAGGCTGCCATTTTGTGCTGGTAACTTCGAATTGTCAGGGTAGTTGCTACCCATCATCATGTCGCCTACACCAATTACAGTTACCGTATCTTTTCTGGATTGCGCATATAGTGAAGAAAATAAACTTCCGATGAAGAGAACACTAAAGAAAAATCGCATGAGGTAAGATTGAGGGATTTTTAGAGTTTCTGGATTCTAATCCAGCGAGGTATTGGATTGACTACTTAGTTCAATCAATTTTTCGTATTCTTTATTACTTAAATCGCGTTGGAAAAAATTGATTGGATTGATGGCTATGTTTTTATAATGCACTTCATAATGAAGATGAGGCCCAGCCGAAACCCCAGTGTTGCCAACGTATCCAATAATTTGTCCGCGTTTAATAACCTGACCTGGCACTACAATATATTTTGTTAAGTGTGCATAGCGGGTTTCAAAGCCAAAGCCGTGATCTAAGTAGATAACATTTCCATAAGTCGAATAGCCGGTATACATAACCACGGCATCTCCCGTAGCATAAACGGGCGAACCAGGAGGTGCTGTAAAATCTAATCCATTATGCGGTCGAATATATCCTAAGGTGGGGTGCATTCGCATTCCGAAAATGGTATGCAGTTGTTTCAAGTCTTTGTTGTTGATGGGCTGTATCGCTGGTCGCGATGCCCACATGCGTTGCTTCTTAGATAGCTCTGTTTTCAATTGCTCCATCGATTGGGTTTCAATATCCAATCTGTTTTTAATTTTCTCGGCTTTAACAAAAACATCTTTAATGAACACATATTGAATGGAAGCACTTTCTTTTTCTCGTCCACCTACACCTGCTTCGCGCTGTGATGATGAAAGCGGATCTAAGTCTAAAATTACACGGTAATTGTTATCGTCATTTTTTTCTAAGGCTGTAAGTTGATCAGAGCTTCGTGTAAACTGCTTATTGAGAATTTGCCATTCGGCCTTTAACTGGGCGTTTTGTTCTCGCTGCAAGGTTTCATCTAAAAATGGGTACTTAAAATGGAAATAGATGCTTCCTGCCAAGCCAATCAAAAAGCAAATGCTTAAAAAATGCAATGTCTTTTTGCCAAATGCTTTTGGCGTAACGATGATGGGCTCGTAGCGGCAACTATCTTGATTATATGTATACCTGATCTTCGCCATCAATCAAGAGATTGGTTTTCTTTGATGCTGAAAGACAGCAGTTGATCGAACTCAGTACTACTTAACCCCGCAATTATATAATAGACAGGATTTACGCTTTTTCCGTTTTTAATAATTTCATAATGAAGGTGGGGTGCAATAGATCCTCCGGTAGATCCAACTATACCAATCACTTGACCTTTAGTGATTTTCTGGCCGTACCTAACCTTCAACTCAGCTAAGTGTGCATATCGGGTAATAATTCCGTTGCCGTGGTCGATCTCTAAATAATTTCCGAAACCTGCCACCAAGCTACTTTGGTTTGCTTTTATAATAGTGCCATTGGCAGTAGCGACTGCTTCAGTACCTGAAGGCATTGCAATGTCTACCCCATCGTGATGATAAAGTCCTTTGTGAAATGGATTAATCCGCTTCCCAAAACCTGAAACCAAGCGATCTACTTTAAAATCAGCAACAGGCGCTATGGTGGGTAGGCTTTTTATGGCGGCAATATCACTCTTATATATATGTGCGCTTTCGCTGAAGGCGATGTTTCGTTGTTTCGCTTTTGAGGTTAGTAACTCAGCTTGCTCGCGGGTTGAGGTTTCCCAATTGCCAAATAGCTCGGGTTCGGCTCTCAAAATTTCTTCTTTATCGACTTTAGAATCTGGATTAGTGGCAATCAACTTTGTTTCAAACAGTTGTTCGTACAGAGCCTGATCTTCTGTTTTTAAATTAGCTATGCGCTGATTCGATTCTTGCAGGCTTGAGGTAAGCACAACTTTATAGTGTTGCAAGGCTGCGTTTTCGGCTCTTAGCTCTTTTTCGAGTGGGGTTTCTACAAAATAATTTTGGAGTATCACTAGACCAACAAAAAAAGCCCCGCCCAAAACCAAATACCCAAAACCATGCAACGCAATTGTTACAACAGAAACGCTTGCTCGTTCGTATCGCAACGTCTTTGGGTTATATCTAAATTTTGTTTCGGCCACTGCCAACTTTTGATGGTTTTCTTTTATAATGCCTTCAATGGGTTAATTTTGTGCTTTTGTTTTCCATTGAACCGATAAAAGTAGGAAAATAGTTAACCCCGTCAAAAGTATAAATCGACCAAATGCATATGAACTCGGCCATCATCCGCCAAAAATTTCTTGATTTCTTTGAGAGCAAAGGCCATAAAATCGTGCCTTCTGCCCCTTTGGTGCTTAAAAACGACCCTGCGCTGGTGTTTACTAACTCGGGCATGGTGCAGTTTAAAGACTATTTTTTGGGCAATTCGGTACCGCCCAGTAAGCGTATTGCCGACACCCAGAAGTGCCTGCGAGTAAGCGGCAAGCACAACGACCTCGAAGATGTGGGGCTTGACACCTACCACCACACCATGTTTGAAATGCTCGGCAACTGGAGCTTTGGAGATTATTTTAAGAAAGAGGCCATTGCATGGGCTTGGGAGTTGCTAACTGAAGTTTATCAATTGCCCAAAGACAGATTATACGTGAGCGTTTTTGGTGGTGATAAGGATGACAACCTTTCGATTGACCAAGAAGCTTATGATCTGTGGAAGTCATTTGTGGATGAAGACAGGATCATACTAGGAAACAAGAAAGATAATTTTTGGGAGATGGCCGATGTGGGCCCTTGCGGCCCTTGCTCTGAAATCCATATCGACTTGCGACCAGCAGATGAAATAAAAAAGAAACCAGGAAAAGAACTTGTCAACAACGATCATCCCCAAGTAGTTGAAATCTGGAACTTGGTATTCATGGAATTTGAGCGCTCTTGGAAAGTTGGTGGATCAAATGCGTTGATGCAGTTTGATCTAAGTTCAAGTAACACAGATAAGAAAGCGCGTGAAAAGCTGCGATCAGAATCGACTATATTAAAACCGCTTCCAAATAAAAATGTTGATACAGGTATGGGCTTCGAGCGGTTGTGCATGGCCATTCAAGCGAAGACTTCTAATTATGATACGGATGTGTTTCGTCCGTTGATGGATTTTATTGCGCTTCACGCAAACGTGAAATATGATGAGTCAAAGGCTGGGGCTAGGGTAGAGGCTTCCCCCTCTCCTGTGGAGAGGGGGCTGGAGGGTGAGGTCAAAACAGACATTGCCATTCGTGTGATGGCAGATCATATCCGTGCTGTATCCTTTGCTATTTCTGATGGGCAGTTGCCAAGCAATACGGGAGCTGGTTATGTGATCAGAAGGATTTTGAGAAGAGCAGTTCGTTATGGGTTTTCTTATTTGAATTTCAAAGAGCCTTTCATCCATCGCTTAGTGCCCTTGTTGGCTTTGCAACTGAAAGATGTATTTCCTGAGTTGCACCAGCAAGTAGATTATGTGAGTAAGGTGGTGCATGAAGAAGAGATTTCTTTTTTGAGGACGTTGGAAGATGGATTGAAAACTATTGAAGACGGTTTGAAACGAATGGATTCTTGGATTGCTGATACTGAAAATTGGGCTAAGCACGGACCCGAAGCACTTGGTTTGGGAGTCGGAGAAGGAGAACCAAAATTATCTGGCAATAAAGTATTCACTTTATTTGATACTTATGGATTCCCGAAAGATTTAACATTACTTGTTTTAAAGGAGAAGGGTAAGCTTCATTACTTGAATGACCATTGGGAGCAAGAGTTTAATTCAGCATTGCAACAGCAAAAATCCCGTTCTAAAGTAGACGCAGCCAAAGAAACAGGGGACTGGGTTTTGGTTGCCGATGGCGAAAAACCAGAATTCATTGGCTACGATGAATTGACATCTACATCAACCATTTTGCGCTACAGAAAAGTAAAGCAAAAGAACAAAGAGCTATTTCAATTAGTATTGCATAAAACTCCCTTCTATGCCGAGAGTGGCGGTCAAGTGGGTGATACGGGAGTTTTGGAAGTGGGAGATGAGAAGATTTTTGTCATCGATACAAAAAAGGAAAACGATCTTATTGTTCATTGGGTAGAAAAGCTTCCTTCTAATCTTGAGGGATCGGTGCAAGCCAAGGTAGACGTGCCGAAGAGAAAACTTTCCATGAGCAATCACTCTGCTACTCATTTGTTGCATGCGGCTTTGCGCAATGTGTTGGGTAAGCACGTAGAGCAAAAAGGTTCTTTGGTAAATGAAAAGATATTGCGTTTCGATTTCTCCCACTTTGCTTCGATGACACGCGAAGAGATTTTTAAAGTAGAGACAATCGTCAATGAAAAGATCAGGGAAAATATTCAACTAAATGAGCAGCGCAATGTGCCAATAGAAAAAGCAAAATCGCTTGGCGCGATGGCATTGTTTGGCGAGAAGTATGGTGAGTTTGTTCGAGTGATTACATTTGATCCTAAATTCTCAGTGGAACTTTGTGGAGGTACACACGTGAAAGCCACAGGCAATATTGGATTGCTAAAAATTGTTTCAGAGAGTTCAGTGGCCGCTGGCGTTCGCAGGATTGAAGCAGTTACGGCTGATGGCGCATTCGAGTATTTAAATAGCTTCCATTTAGAAATCGAGCAAATAAAAACCCAACTCAAAAACCCGAAAGATGTTGTTGCTTCGGTTCAATCATTAGTAGATGAAAGACATGCACTCGAAAAGAAATTGGAGATCATCTATCAACAGCAGGCGAATACGTTGAAAGATATGTTGGCAACGAAAGCCATCAAATCAAATGGCTATACGTTGTTAACGGAGCGTGTAAGTGTGCCCAATGCCGATTCACTCAAAAATATTGCCTACGCATTGCGTAATCAATTTGATGACTTGTTGATGATACTCGCTGCTGATATCGAAGGAAAACCACAAGTAGCTGTGATGATAGGTGAGAAACTGGAAGCGACAAAAAAATACCATGCAGGTAATATGGTGAAGGAATTGGCCAAAGAGATTGATGGAGGCGGGGGAGGGCAACCTTTCTTTGCTACGGCAGGAGGGAAAAACATCAATGGGTTGGATCGCGTTTTGGTGAAGGCTAAAGAATTATTGATTTAGTGAATTCTCCTACACAAAATAAATATAAAGTAGTCATCGGCTTGGAAGTCCATGCCCAGCTACTCACTAAAAGCAAAATTTTTAATTCAGATGTTGCCGAGTACGGCAGTGCGCCCAATACAAATGTTGGAGTAATCACATTGGCACATCCTGGCACATTGCCAAAGTTGAACAAGAAGGCAGTTGAGCTCGCCACCAAAATGGGCTTGGCTTGTCATTCTAAAATCTCAAGATTTCAAATATTTGATCGTAAGAATTATTTCTACCCCGATCTTCCGAAAGGTTATCAGCTCACGCAAGATCGCACTCCTATTTGTGTGGGTGGGTTTATCACCATTCCAACAAAAGATGGAAGTGAAAAAGATATTATCTTAAATCGAATCCATTTAGAGGAGGATGCGGGCAAGTCGATTCACTTAGATGGTGAAACCGATACATTGCTTGATTTCAACCGCGCGGGCACGCCATTGATTGAGATTGTAACAGAGCCAGTGATTGGCTCACCGGAAGACGCTGGAGTTTTGATGACCGAGATCAGAAAACTGGTTCGTTACTTAGATATTTGTGATGGCAATATGGAAGAAGGTTCCCTCCGTTGCGATGCCAACGTATCTATGATGTTGAAGGATGCCACCACACTTGGAAAAAAAGTGGAAGTGAAAAACATGAATTCCATCAGAAACGTGCAGCGCGCTATTGATTTTGAGATGGAACGTCAAGTTGTGTTGTTGGAAAAAGGAGAGCAGGTGATTTCAGAAACGCGTACGTTCAACTCGAATGATGGAAAGACATACAGTATGCGCACTAAAGAAGAACTCAACGACTATCGTTATTTTCCCGATCCAGATGTGAGTCCATTGGAGATTTCAGAAAAATGGCTCAATGAAATCAAATCTTCCATGCCACAGCTTCCACGCGAGCTGTTTCAAAAATTTGTAACGGAGTATCAACTTCCCGATTACGATGCGCACATCCTCACCGATACAAAAGAGATGGCTGCTTATTTTGAAGGAATTTGCTTTAACACAAAAAATTTCAAGGCTGCATCTAATTGGGTAATGGGTCCGATTAAGTCGTATTTGAACGAGTCGAATTTGGAAATCAACGCATTTCCCCTTCCTGGCAAAACAATTGCAGGAGTGATTAAGTTGATTGATAGTGGAAAGATGAATTTTGCAATTGCTTCTCAGAAACTATTTCCTGCCTTGATTAAAAATCCTGCGAGATCGGCAAAAGAGTTAGCCGAGAAACTAAATTTGATCCAAGATAGTAATGTAGATACAATTCACGCTGTTGTTCGAGAAGTCATCCAAGAGTTTCCTTTGAAAGTAGAAGAGTATAAAAAAGGTAAGAAAACAATTGTCACTATGTTCATGGGTGAAGTAATGAAGCGCAGCAAGGGCAAGGCTGATCCGAAAGTGGCAACAGAATTGATTTTACAAGAGCTCAATAAATAATTATTCACCACGAAGACACTAAGTCAAGAAGTAGATTGAACTAATAAAATTATAATTTTACGAACTCTTAGTGTCTTTGTGCCTTAGCGGCAAAATTCCAGAAAAATGAAAAAAACAACTATGATACTCATCAACCTATTCTTCGCATTGATAATTACCAATTGCAGCCCTGAAAGGAAAACCGAAGTAGCCGATGGCGGTTGGGATGTTGTGGTAAGCGGTAAAGTAGGCTTTCCGCAGCAGGGTCAAATTGCAATTCAAGAGATTACGCAAAATGGATCAGGAAAAAGAGATACCATTAGGCTTCGGTCGGATTATTCGTTTTCAAAAAAATTGCATTTAACTGAGCCAGGGTTTTACGCAGTCAATTTTTTTGGAAAGCAGACGGTAAACATCATGCTGAATAGAAGCAACATAGAATTGAATGTGGACGGCAACAATCCACAAGGGTTTGTTCAAATATCGGGTTCGCCCGATCATGATTTAATTGCCAAAGTACAGATGATGATGAACGAATCACAAGCAGGATCAGAAATGATGGCCTTGCAAGCCGAGTATGAGAAAGCAGTAACAGCTCAAAACAATGAAAGGGTGGCTGAACTAAGAAACAAGGCTATGCAATTGATTGAAAGTGGCAAGGCAAATTTAGTGGCAATGCTCAAAGAGCAGCCCGCTTCGCTTGCTTTGTTTAATTTATTGCAAGATCCTAACTTAATTGATAAAGATAAGAGCAGTGATCTTTTTGCGGTGGCAACCGAAAAATTTCAAAAAGATTGGCCTACTTCAAAATTTACTAAAGAGATTGTTTCGCTTACTGAAAAAATTAAAGTTACTGCAGTAGGGCAGTTGGCACCTGAGATTACTTTGCCAACCCCAACTGGGGAGGTAGTTAAACTTTCTTCACTGCGCGGAAAATATGTACTGATTGATTTTTGGGCAAAATGGTGCGGCCCATGCCGTCAAGAAAACCCGAACGTGGTGAAAGCTTACCAACGGTTTAAGAACAAAGGCTTTGAGGTATATGGCGTTTCGTTAGATCGTACTAAAGAAGATTGGGTAAAGGCTATTAAAGAAGATGGCCTTACTTGGACGCACGTATCAGATTTACAATACTTCAATTCTAAAGCAGCACAAGATTATAATATCAACGCAATCCCTTTTTCTATTTTGTTAGATCAAACGGGGAAGATTATTGCCAAAAATTTAAGAGGCGCTGCTTTAGAAAGAAAATTGGAGGAGGTGATGGGGAAATAATTATTTGTTGTATGATTCCTAAAACACCTCTCCCAAGGATTTGATAGGTTTAAGCAAGATTTGATGCGTTTTTAATGCCTGCGTGTTCGGTTTGATACTACTTACATTAATTCGGTGCGCGCACCTTTGAGAGGTTTTTTTTCTTCCTAAAGATGTTAAGCGGCTATGTAGCTAGTTTTGGTTGGGAACGCGTTGCAAACGCGCTCCAGCTATGGCTTATCCAAAATGTGCAGACAGTGTCTGCCAAATTAAGCGGGAGCCACTTAGTCGTTTTGCTAGCTTTTCAGACCTGATCTTTTCTAAATTTGATTTATAGTTAAGCATCTACTGATAGCGTAAAATGCAAACAAAACAATTCACCTACCACAATCTTGGCTATTGGTTTCTCCTTTTTATAGTCTTAGCCTTTGCAGGGTTTTATCACACCTACTTCACCAAGCTGCTTGAGATTAACGCACCTATCATTCATATCCATTTCTTGCTAATGGGTTTGTGGATTTCGATGTTGATAGCGCAGCCCTTTTTGATCAAGTATAAAAAACTGGCCACGCATCAATTGCTCGGTAAAGCAAGCTATGTGCTGGTGCCATTGGTTTTGTTGAGTGCGTGGTTGTTGGCGAGAAGTGAGTATCATCGAAAGATTGCAAGATTCACCGAGGCAGCTTCGGCTGGTCTCAATAACTTGAGTGAGTTTGAGATTTTGAAGAAAGCATCAACCAATCCAGCTACCATTGTTGCGTTGTTTGTGTTTGCAACCTTTTATCTACTGGCAATTTGGTACAGAAAACAATCTGCGAAGCACGCGAGGTACATGCTGGCAACTGCGTTGATACTGCTGGGCCCAACGGTAGACAGAATTATATTCATCAACCTAGGGATAAATCGTTTGCTGGGTAGTTCACCCTATTTTGTATCCATGCTAATGATCGATTTGATTTTGGCAATATTGCTTTATCTTGATTTCAAGAACAAACGAGAAACCAAAACACTTACCTACTGCCTCCTGATTTTTGTTGCCAGCCAGTTTGCGTTCTACCTCTTACCAACTTTCGATTGGTGGGCAGTGTTTGTCAAAACGTTGATGTTGCTAAGTCCATAAAGCTAAAACCCATCTTCCGCTTTTAGTTCTTACCTACATTCAGACTTTTTAATTATCTGTAAAAATCAAAGAGCTTAAAATGATGTCATCAGATGGCAAACTGTATAGCACTGACCTTGCGGACACAACTCGGATTTTTGCGATTAATGCAATCTGTTCACTGCACCATCTCAATCCAGATTTTTTTGAATATAAAGCAGTGATTCGGTTGTCGAACAAATTGATTTTCATAGTCAAGAACTTTATTTTTTACAGTCTCAGCGTCAATGCCTTTTTTAAAATGTCAGTAGCCTGACAAATCGCGTACCATA
>JAAFHY010000082.1 GCA_013298505.1 Cytophagales bacterium | reverse complement strand
CCCTTGCTCTTGTAGTTTATAGGCTTTCAATTTGTTCAGTAACCCAATGCCCCTCCCCTCTTGCTTCATATATAAAACAACTCCCTTGCCCTCCTGTTCTACCAGTTGCATGGCACTGTGCAATTGCGGGCCACAATCACATCGGCATGAGCCAAAAATATCGCCCGTTACACAAGACGAATGCACACGCACCAACACAGGCTCATCTTTCCCCCAGGTTCCTTTTATCAACGCAAGGTGCACCTCGTGCGAATTAAGTTGCTCGTAGGCAGCCAGTTTAAAATTACCTGCCACGGTAGGTAACTCTACATCCACTTGCCTCCTCACCTGGCATTCCATCTTCATGCGGTAGGCAATCAAATCTTTAATGGTTACCAATTTTAATTGAAAGCGCTCTGCCACTTTTTGCAACTCTGGTAAACGTGCCATGCTGCCATCTTCGTTACAAATTTCTACCAGCACACCCGCAGGTCGAAATCCTGCTAACCGCGCAAAGTCGATAGCGGCTTCGGTATGACCTGCGCGTCTTAGTACGCCTTCGCGTTTCGCTTTAAGCGGAAAAATGTGACCAGGTTTTCCCAATTCTTCTGGCTTTGTTTCGGGATCGGCCAATGCTTTGATGGTTTTAAACCGATCGTGTGCCGATATACCCGTGGTGCAACCATGCCCAATCAAATCGACCGATACAGTAAATGGCGTTTCGAATGCAGCCGTATTTTTTCCTACCATCAATTCAAGACCCAATTCTTCGCAGCGATCTTCCATCAGCGGTGCGCAAATCAATCCGCGGCCATGGGTGGCCATAAAATTTACAATCTCAGGCGTGATGGTTTCGGCTGCACAAATAAAGTCGCCTTCGTTTTCGCGGTCTTCGTCATCTACTACAATAATCACTTTGCCATTTTTTATTTCTTCAATGGCCTCTTCGATGGTGTTGATTTTTATTTTGTCGGTCATTTTAAAATTAGAGTTCAGAATATAGAAGTTAGAAATTATCTTATAGTAAATGGTTAATCATAGCTATTAGTTCCGTTCGACTAAATAGGCCTGCCGTTCACAGCAGGGTAAATGAGTGTAAGCGTTAGCTAGGGCTTTAGCCCTTTTATCTTTAAAGGTGCGCTTCATCGAAATCATACTTTTTTATAAACTCATCGTACTCTTGCTGAAACGTTCTTTTCGAATGATGCTCTTCTTGATTATCAATATATCGATTCAATACTTCAAATTGTGATTGGCTGACGGAAACCGAAAAATACTCATCTTGCCAGCCAAATTTCTCTGGAAAAGACAAGTTTCTGTTAGCCCAAAAAGAAGATTCTCCCTTAATCAAATTCATAACGGTTGATACGTTCTGATCAAAAGAAAGCGATAAAACACAATGCAAATGATCTTTCCACTCATTTACGTTTACAACATAGATGTTTTTAGATCGAGCATATTCCCGAATATGGCTGCAAATTGCATCTTTAGCGGGCTTATCCATGAGTGGCCTTCGATCTTTTGTTCCCCACACGGCATGAATCAAAATTTTTACAAAAGGCATACATCCAATTTTTACTCTCGTTTTTTAATATCTAAAAAAGGGCTAAAGCCCTCGGACTATCACTCACTGCTATTTTTTCCCCGACCTAAAGGTCGGGGCAACTATCAATCCTACTTCGCCACAACAATGCCTAATAAATTAGCCAATTCGCTCTCGGCTCTTTTCAATCCGGCTTGAGTTTCCAATACTCGATCCAACTCTTCCCAATCACTTTTTTGCTCAGCCACTTTCACCATGCCCAAGTTGTCGTCCATCATCTTTTGTACCACCCTAAACTTTAGCCGTAATACATTGCTTAACGCCATATTGTTTAAAACATCTTGCTCTTTCGGAAAAAAAATTTGGAATTTATCGCTCCAATGATTGCTGGTTGCGTAGCGAGCCGTTATCAATTCGGTAACCATTCTCTTTATTGGCTCGCTGCCTGTTCGCAAAAAGTAATCGTTGTCTATTAACTTACCTGACTGTGCACCCTCTTTAAATGTTTCATAAATTTCTTTCAACACTTCGTTGGTAAATTCAACGTCTTCTAACTCTTGCAACAGAAAATCAGCTAGGCGTTGGTCTTCCAGTTTTTGGTCGGCATAGTTTAACAAAAGCCGGATGGTTTCCTTCTCTTGATAATGCACCATGTTTTGAGTACTAGGCGCGATTGGCTGAACCACCTCCTCAACAACTGCTTCGTCTGATTCCCGTATTTTCTCCTTTTCGTTCTTGCGCCTATCCCCTATCAGTATCTTGTTAAGCTCTGAAAGCAAAACCGATTCAGAAATCTTTAACTGATTACTTGTTTCTTGAATGTATACCGAGCGTTTTACCGGATCGGGTATCAGTGAAATACTTGTAACCACTTCTTTGATAGACTCTGCTTTGCGGATGGGATCACCAGCAGCCTCGGCCGCAAAAAGATTTGTTTTAAACGAAACAAAATCTTGCGAGTGTTCTTTCAGAAATTTTTGAAAAGCCGTAGTGCCTACTTTTCGTGAATAGCTATCAGGATCTTCGCCATCGGGAAATAAAACCACACGCACATTCAATCCTCCCTTCAAGATCATATCAATTCCTCGAAGAGCGGCCTTGATACCCGCAGAGTCGCCATCGAATAGTACTGTCACATTTTCCGTAAAGCGATGAATCAATTTGATTTGATTCTCGGTGAGTGCCGTACCCGAAGAGGAAACCACATTTTCTACATCCGACTGATGCAGCGAAATCACATCGGTATAACCTTCTACCAAATAGCAAACATCTTGTTGACGAATACTATTCTTAGCCTGAAAGAGTCCATACAACACATCGCTCTTATGATAAATGTCCGTCTCGGGTGAGTTAATGTATTTGGGTTGGTTCTTATCCTTGCCCAACATACGGGCACCAAACGCAATTATTTTACCCGAAATATTATGGACAGGAAAAATCACCCTTCCGCGAAAGCGATCATACGTTCGCGCAGGCCCATCCGTATCTTCTTTTTTTACAACGAGTCCTGTTTTTTCTAACAACTGTTGGTTGTAGCCTTTTGCGATGGCTTCTTTGCTAAAATTCTCCCAGCCTTCAAGCGCAAAGCCCAATTCAAATTTTTCAATGATACGATCAGTAAATCCACGCTCGCGAAAATAGCTGAGCCCGATTCCCTTTCCCTCTTCGTGCGTGGTAAGAATATTTTTATAATACTCTTTCGCAAAGTTCATTAAGATGTAAAGTCCTTCGCGCTCCGATTGCTCGGCAATGCCTTCATCGGTAAGGCGGTCTTCTTTGATTTCTACTCCGTATTTTTTTGCCAAGTAGCGAATTGCCTCAACATAACTCAGCTTCTCGTGCTCCATCACAAAGGTGAAGGAATCGCCCCCTTTGCCGCTGCTGAAGTCTTTAAAAATACCTTTGGAGGGGACAACGAAAAACGAAGGTGTTTTTTCGTTGGCAAACGGGCTTAGTGCTTTGTAATTCTGCCCTGATTTCTTGAGCGTAACAAAATCGCTGATGACGTCAATAATATCGACCCGGTTCTTTACTTCTTCTATCGTTTCGCGGCTGATCAATCCAAATAGGGTTTGAAGGGCAAAGATAACCAGAATTGAGATTTAAGATGATGTTTACGATTAAAACACCGTTTCCAAAAATTCTTATCAGATGGCTGGTTTCAGGCCTAACTTGTTAGAAATGGGATTGACGATTTTGAAATTGGTAATTGCTCACCTAATTTCCTCCAACAAAAAATCGGATTCTCCGCTTGGCTTTATTTGGTTGATAATATCTACAGCAGAATCGATACCTGCTTGGATAACAGCATACTTTGTCTCTCCTTCGTAGTAACCTACAATATGGAGTATCTCATAGGCAGTATTGAAATTTTTCAATATTTTGTTATCAATTTTCGCCAGACGAGTTTTGTAATCTTCAACTTTAATTCTCGAACCCTTTTTCTTTTCGATGGCTTTACCCTTCATTTCAAGGTAAGTATCGGCTGCCAATAGAACTCCGTTGTAAGCGGTAGCACAAGCCATTCGTACATACTTGTCATCTTGATAGTACTTGTCCTGCTTCTTTCCTTTGGCGCGAAGGATTTCGGTGGCATTGTTAATGTAGCGCACAGCCTCCCTAAACCGATTTTGTCTTTCTTTAGTTGACATATTGTTTCAATAGGTAAAGTTAGCAAGATTTTCTAAAGATGCTGGTAACTAGTTACTAGCAACCACCAACTTATTATTACTTTCGCGAACCATTTCACTGTAAATTAGTTTTGGTAGGTAATCAATATGAGTTTCACAAAAGAAGACATCCTCAAAGCCCTTGGTACCGTAAACGACCCCGATCTAAAACGAGACTTGGTTTCGCTAGGCATGATAAAAGACGTGGCCGTTGCCGAGCAAAAAGTAAGCTTTACCGTAGTACTGACTACGCCTGCGTGCCCGTTGAAAGAAAAAATCAAAAAAGATTGCATCGAAGCAGTTGAAAAAATAGTGGGCAAATCGGCAACGATCGATATTTTCATGACTTCGAGTGTTACTACCCTCAGAGACAATGCACCACTATTGCCCGGTGTAAAAAATATTATAGCCGTGGGTTCGGGCAAAGGTGGTGTGGGCAAATCTACTGTTACCACCAACTTGGCAGTGGCCTTGGCACAATCGGGAGCTAAGGTTGGGTTGATTGATGCGGATATTTATGGGCCATCTATCCCCACCATGTTTAACTGCGAGCGCGAGCAGCCCGAAGTAAAATTAGTGAACGGTAAAAATGTGATTCAACCGCTCATGCAATACGGAGTGAAATTAATTTCCATCGGCTTCCTTACTCCGCCCGATAGTGCCGTGGTATGGCGCGGCCCTATGGCAAGTTCTGCCCTCAAGCAATTTATTAGCGATGCCGATTGGGGCGAGTTGGATTACTTGTTGATTGACTTACCTCCCGGCACCAGCGATATTCATTTAACGTTGGTACAAACTGTACCCGTAACAGGAGCCGTGATTGTAACCACACCGCAAAAAGTGGCATTGGCCGATGCCATGAAAGCTGTAGCCATGTTTAAGCAGGCCGCCATCAACGTGCCTATTTTAGGTATCGTTGAGAACATGGCGTACTTCACACCCGAAGAATTGCCCGACAATAAATATTTCATCTTTGGTAAGGATGGAGGAAAAAATCTGGCAGATAAATATGCTGTTCCCTTCTTAGGTCAAATACCGTTGGTGCAAGCCATCCGTGAAAGCGGTGACAGTGGATTGCCAGCCGTGATGAAAGGTGGCCTGATGGCCGATGCCTTTATGGAACTAAGTGAAAATATGGCACGACAAGTTGCCATTAGAAATGCTACCTTTGATACCACCAAGCGCGTAGAAATTACTACGGCATAAGAGCTACCATGAACCGAACAACTGAGGGAATACGAGGCCGCATAGAAGAATCGCTCAATTCGATTAGACCCTATTTACATGCCGATGGTGGCGATGTAAAAATTCTTTCCATTTCTGAAGATCGGATTTTGAAACTTGAATTTTTAGGAAACTGTAGCAGTTGCCCAATGTCTACGATGACGTTTAAGGCAGGCGTAGAAGAAGCTATCAAAAGGTCTGTCCCCGAAATAGAATTAATAGAGGTTGTAAACCTAGTTGCCCACTAGGTTACCAAACGAAAGCACCCCTGAATACAGCCTCTATACGCTGCTGAGTTTTTCAGCGTTTAAGCATTATCTTGCTGCATCATGCGATTGGGTTTTCTTATTCTGTTTTGTTTTAACTTAGCATTGTGCATACCCTCTTTTTCACAAGAGCGGTGCGGCACTACTCACATTGAAAAGCGACTAACCAAAAATCAACAAAAAGAAACAACCGATCAGTTTGAGAAATGGATGAGCAGCAAGTTAAGCCGAAGCTCAAAAGCTCCATTTAGAGTGCAGTCCACTCAAACTACGTATAGCATTCCGGTGGTGGTTCATATTATCCACAATGGCGAACCGATTGGCACAGGCTTGAATTTATCAGAAGCACAAATTAACTCGCAGCTTAAAGTATTAAACGATGACTTCAATCGGCTAAACGCAGATCAAACCAATACGCCCGCATTGTTCCTTCCTGTGGCAGCCAGCTTTAGCGTTCAATTTATACTTGCCAAACAAGACCCCGATGGGTTGCCCACCAATGGAATTGTGCGGGTGAAAGGAAGTAAGGCTTCTTGGAACTCAGCAGAAAATTTCGCGATCAAATCGCAAAGCTATTGGCCTGCCGAACAGTATTTGAATATATGGGTAATTGCCCTTACCGATTTTTTGGGCTATGCACAATTTCCTGTTTCTAATTTAGCTGGACTCGAAAACTCATCGAACGAACGAGTTACCGATGGCGTTGTAATCAATTATCGCGAGTTTGGCTCTATTGCCGATGGCAACTTTGATCTGGCGCCACGCTACAACAAAGGCAGAACGCTAACCCACGAAATGGGGCACTTCTTTGGCTTGCGACATATTTGGGGAGACGGCAGCGACTGCACCAGTACCGATTATGTTTCTGATACGCCTACACAAAATAATTCAACATCTAGTTGCCCAACGCACCCACAGGCAAATTGCACGACCGCTAAAATGTTTCAAAATTTTTTAGACTATACCGATGATGCCTGCATGAATTTATTCACGCAAGGGCAGGTAGACCGTATGCTCACCATCATTCAAAATAGCCCCCGAAGAAAAGAGTTAACAACATCTATCGGTTTGCAACCACCTACATCAATTCCCAATGATTTGGGGATAAAAAAAATAATTTCTCCAGGAACTACCGCCTGCAGCGGCACATTAGTCCCTTCCATTTTAATACGGAATTACGGCACGAACACAATTACAAACGCGCAAATACAAGTAAAAAGAAATTCGATCACGATCGAAACAAAAAATATCGTGCTCGCACTCGCACCCGATGCCGAACAACAAATTGATTTTTTGCCTGTAACGCTTGCGCTTCAAACTACCGACCGGTTTGAGTTCAAAATAACTTTCGTAAACAGTTTAGTCGATAATAATGCAGTCAATAATTCAAAAATAATTTCTACTTCTACTCCTAGCGAAAGCGCATTGCCCCTCGTAGAAACATTTAGCGTTTTTCCCGCTGACTGGGCTACGAACAATCCAGATGGATTAACCACTTGGGCAACAGCCACACCAAACGGAACGCCATCCATTTATTTGAATTATTACGACTATGAAGAGATCGGGGCAGTTGACAATCTCGTCAGTCCGCAACTTGACTTAATAAATACCACTACGGCCGTTTTAATTTTTGATAGAGCTTATGCTCAATACCCGGGAACGAGTGGAGAGAACATGACCATTGCCGTTTCGGCAGGTT
This sequence comes from Cytophagales bacterium, assembly GCA_013298505.1. Classification (GTDB taxonomy): domain Bacteria; phylum Bacteroidota; class Bacteroidia; order Cytophagales; family Cyclobacteriaceae; genus ELB16-189. Next base: position 5,913 of record JAAFHY010000082.1, on the reverse strand, counting down.
GTCGATTTGATAATTCACCAACGATTTTATTCAACAAGAGTGATGCTGCGCTTGCAACGGTGCCCAGTAAAACAACCAGGTTTATTCCTACCGCTACCGACTGGAAAACGGAAGTAATCTCGCTTTCGCAATTTACCGGACAAAAAATTCAATTTGCCTTTGGCGGCACTAATGCCAACGGAAATAATATTTACATCAAAAATGTAAAGGTGCTGAACAGCTCTTACCAAGACTTGGCGTTGGTTAAATTAGAAACGCCATCGTTGATAAGTTGCGTAAATAATCCTGCTACTTCCATTCGTGTGAGAAACAATGGAAATATACCTATTACTTCTTTCGATGTTTCGTTTTCACTAAATGGAAATGCACAAGTAAAAAATATTGGCTCATCGTTGATGCCAAATGAAGAGTTGGTCATTGTGTTACCTTCATTGTTGTTGAATGTCGGTACAAATTTACTTTCGGTAACGCTGCAAAACATCAACAATACTTCCGATGCCGATGTTTCAAACAATAGCAGCCAATATCAAATCGCGTTCAGCAACATCACTGAGGTAATCCCAGTGCGCGAAAAATTTGAAAGTCAAGATAATTCATGGACAACCATAAGCACCGCCCAGCAATTAAATTGGACTAACGTTACTACCAATTTTGGAAACTCGGTTAGCTATCAATCTTTTACCAATACCAATATAGGGCAAGAGGCGTGGTTGATTAGTCCGATACTCGATTTCTCTAATGCGGTAAAAGCAAGTGTACTTTTTGATGTTAGCTACGCAAAAAAAATAAGTGCTAGTGAAACACTCCGCGTGCTAGCCTCGACCGATTGCGGAATAAATTTTACTAACGAATTGCTAAGCGAATCGGGCAGTGCCATCCATTCGGCAACAAGCCAAATCAGTTGGCTACCATCCCTGAAAGCAGATTGGACGAAAAAATATCTTTCACTTGTCAACCTTGCCGGGGAACCCAAAGTACGGCTGGCTTTTGTTGTAACGAATGACAATGGAAATAATTTATACTTAGACAACATTGAATTTTTTACAAGCGAAAATCCCTCGCCAGTGGAAGTTAGTTCTCCATATTCCATCTATGGTGGGGTCGTATCACCGCTTCAAATTACGTTTAACCTAGCTCAGCGAGAAACGGCCAACGTAAGGGTTTATAACACCATGGGGCAACTGGTTTCAGATGCAACACTAAAGGATATACTCAATCAAACTTTCACAATCGAAATGCCCAACCAAGGGCAAGGGATTTACATAGTTGCCGTACAAATTAATGGGCAACTGAGTACAACAAAAGTGTATTGGGGTAATTAGTCGAATTCGATGTATTGCCGCTTGAAATACGGTAAATACTCAACATCTTTGAGGTAATTTTAGTGTATGGCAAAACAAAAAGTCGCAATTCTATATGGAGGCCGTTCAGTCGAGCACGGTGTTTCTATCAACTCTGCTAAAAATATTTTCGAGTATATCGACAAAACGCTTTTCGATCCCATCTTGATCGGTATTTCCCCTTCGGGTGTTTGGTACCTTACCAATACCGTAACAAAAGAAATGGAAAGAGGCAGCGAACTATCAATAAGGCTCAATCCATCTAACCCTTATTTTATTGATTCCAACGGTCGCGAAATTTCTGTCGATATTGTTTTTCCTGTTTTGCACGGAACAGATGGAGAAGATGGAAGCATTCAAGGTTTGCTAAAAGCACTCGACTTACCGATAGTAGGAACGGGTGTATTAGGCTCGGCCATGTCGATGAGCAAATTAATAACCAAGCGACTCCTCAAAGAATCGGGATTACCCATTGCTGATTTTCTATATGCCTACTATCCCGAAAAGGACAACCTTCAATTTGAGCATATCCAAACCAAATTAGGATTACCTTTTATGGTTAAGTCTGCCAGTTTGGGTTCATCGGTGGGCGTATCGAAAGTAAAATCGAAAGAAGATTTTGCACTTGCCGTAGAAGAAGGCTTTCGTTATGATGATTGCGTTTTGTTTGAAAAATTTGTGAAGGGCAGAGAAGTAGAGTGCGCCATTTTAGGCAACTCGCCAGCGGCTGCATCGCTTCCGGGTGAAATTATCATTAGCAAACAATACGAGTTTTATACGTTTGATGCCAAGTACGTAGACGGAAACGCAGTAACTATTGAAGTGCCCGCAAACCTAGATGCAGCAAGTCAAGAAAAAATAAGATCGCTTTCGTTGCAAGCCTATCAAGCACTGGCATGCGAAGATTTTGCGAGGGTAGATCTGTTTCTTACTGAATCGGGCGATGTGTATGTGAACGAAATCAATACCATACCCGGCTTTACTAATTCAAGTATGTTTCCGGTCATGTGGAAAGAGCGCGGCATTTCTTTTTCAGAATTAATTACCAAGCTTTTTCACTTGGCATTTGATCGCTACCAAAAAACAAAACGTGCCGAGCGTGGTTTTGAATCTTCTTTAAAATTCTAACTAGCTTATGAACCTCGATCGCTATTTCAAAAACAATACTGTTGGTGGGCTATTAAAAAACCTTTCGGTAACGACAGGCATTATTTTTCTTGCCATCATCATCTACTTTTACATTTATTTACCCAACGTAACTAATCATGGCAAATCGGTTGCCGTGCCTGACTTAACTGGCCTCACGATGGCCGATGCTGAAAAAAAATTAGATAAGCTAAGCTTAGAACTTGCTATCAACGACTCTGCCTATTCTGAAAGTGCGCCAGCGCTTAGCATTCTAAAACAGTTTCCTCAATCGGGCGAGGACGTAAAAGAAGGAAGAGTCATTTATGTGTCGATCAACCGAACCACACCTCCTACTTTGCCCATGCCCAATCTAATCGAAGGATCGTTAATCAATGCCGAAGCAATTATAAAAAGTAACGAGTTGCGCAAGGGACGAGTAATCTATGAGCCGAGTCCGTTTCATAATTTCGTAAAAGATATGCGCTACAACGGCAAGCCCATTGAAGCAGGTACTCGCATACCCAAGGGCGCAACCATCGACTTAGTGGTGGGCGATGGCAATGGCCCTGCTGATTTTGTGGTTGGCAATTTAGTTGGCAACTCATACGAGACGGCCTTGTTAAAACTTTCTAGTTGGAACCTCCACTTAGGCGAAGTGCAAATTGCCGAAGGACAAGATACTACCGGAGTAGAACCATTCGTTTATAAACAATTACCCGCAAAGGGCGATTCAGTGCGAATCGGAAGCCCCGTTGCGTTGTGGATTGCACCCAAAGGTTACAAAGAACCAGAACCGAAGGATGAAACTGAAAATTAGATGGTAGATACTGGATGCTGAAATCTGGGATGCTCAACATTGAAAATTACATCTTGAAAAAAAGCTTTTCTTTTTTATTTTTTCTCGTCTCGCACTTTTGCTTTTCACAGCTGGAGGTAGTTTCTATTTTGCGCGAACCTGTGGATGAAAAGAAAACAAGTTTTGCCAGAACTGCGGGGCTAGCCCCAATGGCTCTACCTTTTTGGGATGACTTTTCTTTCAACGTAAAAAATGGATATCCTAACGAAACACTTTGGGAAGTAGATAGTAAATCCGTTGGGGTAAACAATGGAAGCGGAATCAATCCGCCCACTATCTACGTGGCCACCTTCGATGGCAACGATGCATTGGGCAAACCGTATAGCCCAGACCCACTGGCAAAAGGCAATGCTGATGTGATGACCTCGCGGCCATTAAAACTAGGCGATGTTGTGTCCGCAAATCGTGCCTCGGTATTCTTGAGTTTTTTTTATCAGTTTGAGGGCAACGGAGATGCACCAGAATCAGGCGACATTCTTTCGCTTCTTTTTAAAAATGATAAAGACCAGTGGATTGAAGTGTGGAGCCAAACCAACGATGGCACATTGTTAAAAGATGTATTTGTGGAAGTGCCACCCTTAAGCATCCAAAATCTTGAGAAAGGCGAACATAATTTTTTTCACAACGATTTTCAATTCCGCTTTCAAGCCTTTGGGCGATTATCAGGACCTTATGATGTGTGGAATGTAGATTATGTGTACGTCAACCAAAGGAGATCTGCCACTGACACCTCTTACCCCGATAGGGCGTTAACAAATGGACTTACCTCACTTTTCGCTCCCTACTTTTCCGTTCCACTTCTGCACTTAGGCACAAATCCAGTATTGTCAAAACCATTTTTCTACTGCACAAATAGAAGAAACTTAGAGCAGCCTATTAACAATTTTTCCTTGGTTAAGATTTCTAACTATAAAAATGGGGCTATATTGAATACGCAACTGATAGATCCATTAGACAACGCAGCAAACAATACTATAGTACTCAAACCTAAATCTATTACTCAACTTCAGACGGCAACCCAACTTTCAACACCGTTTGATATAACGATGGACTCGATCAAAATTAAATTCAAACTAAAACTTGGTTCGGAAGATTTGTCGAAAGTAGGGCCTGGCCAAGAGTATGATCCAGCAATATTCGCACCCATTGATTTTAGGATAAACGATACCATTAGCACCAACTATCTATTATCTAATTTTTACGCCTACGATGATGGCACGGCCGAATATGGTTTAAAAACAATTGGTAAAAATACAGAGCTAGCTTATCAATTTAATATGAAAACTGCTGCGAAAGATACAATTATCGCCTTCGATATGTACTTTCCGAAATACAGCGATACCACTGTGCAAACTGTTACGCTATTCATTGCTAAGTCACTTACCGGAAATGCTTCTGATTATTTATTCCAACAATCGTATACCGTAAAGCGCACGAGCAACAACAAATTCACGAGGTTTAAAATAGCAACAGGCGTAGAAGTACAAACTAAATTTTACATTGGTTGGAAATTAAATTCAGAAAGGATTATACCTGTTGGCCTTGATCGAAATAACGATTCAGGGAGCAATATTTTCACCAAAGTATCAGGTTCAGAAGTGTGGGTACAAAACACAAGTATTTACGGAAGCATTATGTTGCGGCCTATTTTTGGAAGACCTGAAAATCCCACTACTTCGGTAGAGAAACCTCATTCATCAGAAGTTTACCCCAATCCTTCAGATGGAATATTTTACCTACCTATACAATCAGAGCAGATCGGTCTTTACGATTTAACTGGGAGATCCATCGAGTTTGATGAGAGGAGCGAGTTGAAAACCAAACAAATTAAAATTTTAAATCCCGCAACAGGGTTGTATGTGGTTCGTTATTTCAACCAGCGCTGGCGCACCGAAAAAATTATAGTTAAGCCGTAAAGCATTAACTACTTTGATGCTTGTTCAATTAGCAAAATGGGCTGTGGGGTAAAGCACAAAATAAATATTAGCAAGGCAATCCATCCTAAAATTTTTCTTTTCAAATCGAGAGGCTCTTCGATGTAGCAGGGCGGGTGTTCTACGCCTACAAACCTGCCAATGACAAAGGCGAAAACCAACCAGCCCGAATACCCTTGCAAGTAAGGAAATAGGTATGCCAACAAATACTGCGTTGCGAAAATGCTAAGAGCTACAATTACTGTATTGGCTGTACTTAACCGCAATCCGCGCAAAGCAAAAAACAAAAAGCCAACGAAGAGAGGAATTTCATATATCAATTTATCAACTGATTCGTAGGGGCTTATGAAGCCTACGCCTGCATAGAATAGTAGTCCTATAAAAACGATCGTTGCAACCGTTTTGTGATTTTTAAATCCAATCAATCCGTACAATACATGGCCGCCATCTAGTTGCCCCACTGGCAACAGATTCATGCTTGTAAAAACGAGCGAAAGAAACCCGGCAAACAGAAATGGATAGTGCATTACCTCGTGCACGTTTGGCACGCGCGAAGCATCGGCAACAAAATTTTCGAAGAACACAAAAAGTAAATTTCTTCCTATCACCACATCAATTCCTGCGGGCATTGCTCCAGCAGAATAAACATACGAGG
>JAAFHY010000081.1 GCA_013298505.1 Cytophagales bacterium | reverse complement strand
GTACTACTTTGAGCGGATTTATAACTACCTCTACCGCCAAACCGATGACGAAGAATTGGCGGGCGACCTCTGCTCGCAAACTTTTGTCAATGCGTTGAATCACTTGGGCAAATATGAGTTCCGTGGGTTTCCGTTTTCGGCCTGGCTTTATAAAATTGCGGGCAATGAGGTGAACAAGCACTACCGCAAGAACAAGGGGAAAAAAGTTTTTAGCATTGAGGAATTAAAAGTAAAGGAATTAGTTGACTGGGTTGATGAAGGTTGGGATGAAGAATTGATCACGCAGGTGATCAATTATATGAACGAGCTGCCCACGGATATGGTGCAGGTGTTGGAGCTTCGATTTTTTGAAGACAAGGACTTTAAGGAAATTGCATTTATATTGGACATGACGGAGAGTGGCGCGAAGATGCGGACGTACCGCGCACTGGATAGGTTGCGCACTCAGTTTAACATCAAAGTGAAGTACAATGGGTAAGCACGAAATACGAATGCGCAGACAGCGACTAACAGCCCGTGGCACAGAGCGGTTTAAAAATTATAGTGCCGTGCTTAAACAACATGAGGAAGAAAAGCGCATGAAAAAAATTGTGCGGGTGTTTGTGTTCTTCTTACTGATTGTGGGGATTATCCTTTTGATTGTGATGGTGAATAGGTGGGAGAAAAAAGCAGAGAGGAAAGCAGAAGTTAGAAGTCAGAAGTTAGAAGTTGAAAGTATAAAGTTCAAAGTGTAAAGTTCAAAGTGTAAAGTTGAAAGTATAAAGTTGATCTGTTTGCATTGACTTAATGTCAAAATCTAACATCACAAATCTAAAATCTAAAATATATTGTGACTCCATCAACCCTCGGGCATTAAGAGTAAAACTTAAACCCGATGTATTATGGAAGCAAAGAAAAATCCCTCGAAAGATTTGAGCCTTCAACGAAATAAATTTTTCTTGATTGGCTTAGCCGTTAGTATCACTCTTGCGATAACTGCCTTTGAATGGCGCACGGTAAAAGTACCTCCTGTAATCCCTGATCTTAACCCAATCGAAACGGGAACTCTTTTGATCGTTCCTATTACCAACATTGAGCCGCCCGCTGCGCCAGAGCCAATTAGGAAAATGGAAATAAAAAAGATAGTTCAACTCAATCCAGAGTCAATCATCGTTACGAAAAACACTACCGAAAAAGAAAACAAAGAATTTGTTATTGAAGCTCAGCCAAATTCTTCAAATGTGTCCATCGCCATTGAGCCCGAACCAGCAGACACTACTTTCTTTATTGTTGTTGAGAAGAAACCTGAGCCCGCTAACGGTTACAAATCATTTTACCAGCAACTATCCAGAAATCTAAAATATCCCAACCAAGCAAAACGCATGGGGGTTGAAGGAAAAGTTTTTGTAGAATTTATTGTAAACAAAAATGGCGAGTCTACTGATCTAAAAATTATCAAAGGCATTGGCGCAGGCTGCGATGAAGAAGCGATGCGCGTGCTGGCTCTCACCAAATGGGAACCGGGCAAACAACGAGGCAAGCCTGTGAGAGTGAAGATGGTAATGCCGATTAGTTTTATGTTGGGGAATTAATTCAGGTTGAAGATTCAAGATTAAATGTCGTTTCCTTAAGCTCTTTTTTGATGACCTCACCTCATTCCTCTCCACAAGAGAGGATGCTGGCGGAGTTTAAGGAAACGACATTGATTCAAGATTGTCGATAACCAATTTTGAACCTTGAATATTGAATCACTAATGGTTCACCTTCGTTCTTCCGTCATCTTTTCGCTTTGCGTTTTCCTTCATATCCTCAGGGTCATCTAACTCTGGTGAATCGCGGAAGGCTTTCCAATCAAATTTCTCATCCAACGGTGTCAATGCTTTAACCGGATCGAAGATTCGCGGGTCAACGGGAACAGCATTGAAAGGAGTAAAATCTGGCTTACTGGTAAAACAATCATTCAGGTCGTTTACTCCAAAATCATATTGATTCAAATACGATGCGCCCAACACATTCCAAAACGTTTTGAAGATGCTACCAAAACTATAATGTTGATGGCTGTTAAAATTCTTTTTGGCGTAGGGAGAAATTACCATTAAAATACTGCGATGTGCATCAATGTGATCTCTACCCCCTTGCGCATCGTCTTCCGTGACAACGATCATCATATTTTTCCAATAGGGCGTATGGCTTAAGAATTCCACTACGCGACCTAATGCCAAATCATTATCGGCCATGTAACTTTCGTTGAACGGGAAGCCAGCAGCCGCGCGCTCGCCCGCACCATGATCGTTCAACAATTGCAACGTGAGCAACGAAGGCAACTCCTTCTTGGGGTTTATATATCTTTCTGTGATTTCTTGAATAAAAACGTCTGCACGAAATTGATCGGGTATGGCCATGTTAAATGTAGGGAACTTACGTGAAGTACGATCATACAATGGCCCTGGCAACGGATAATTAACTAGGTACCGTACACCACCCTGCTTAAAAGTAGAATCCGCAAAGCTGCCTGCATCAAACTCTACACCGAAACCGAAGTTATAAAACTCCTTTCCGTGCCGTTCCAAATTTTCCCACATAGATCCGTGCTGATTATAATCTTCAGGAAAAATAGCACCAGCCGCCCCTGTCATTCCAAATTTACCCGGTGCTTTGGATTCTTCGCGTTGGCTTCGCCTCCCACCATACGCAGCAGGATGATGCGTTTCCATCCATTGATTGGGATAGGTGTTCGTCAACCAAACGTGGCCATCGGCAGATACATCTGCGTCTACATAAAAATTGTCACTGATGGTAAATTGGTCGGCCAAAGCCAAGTGATTAGGCATCACCGTAGCGTTCTCCACCCTCATTGTTTTATTCTGATTGGTGAATGATACTCCTTTTGCATAGTGGGCCAATGTCGAATCTCCTTCACCATTTTTCAGTTGGCCAAATAGTTCATCATAGGTTCTGTTTTCCTTCGAGATAAAAACAATGTACTTGATCGGAGATTCTTTTGCTGTGGGGAAAGAAGGAATCGGGTCTTCACTTTCAGCAGACTCTATTTCTTTAAAACTAAAATTGTTGGAAACAACTTTTTCGGTAAGCACTTCTAATTCTGCATCCGCTGGAATATCGATCACTGAAACCGTACCCAACATGAGTGCCCCAATGTAATTTGATTGCCCCTTATGCGCTTCATCGAATGCAACTCCCCCATTTGGGCCGCTGCCATATCCTTTTGCATTGGAAACAATTAGTTGCTTTCCATCGGGAGTAACTTTTAACTTAGACGGAAACCACCCTGTGGGAATATGACCCAACACTTTTCTGGTTGCTACATCTAGCACTCCTACTGCGTTGATCCCTGCTTCGGCTATATACAATCTTTTTTGATCAGGCGAAATCGCCAACCCAAATGGAATAACACCCTTCAGGTTTTTGAGGCGCTCATCCAATTTCAACTCAATGTTTTCAACTACTTTGCTCTGTTGCACATCAATTACCGAGATGTTGTCGTTGTTGCCATTACTCACAAACACAAATCTATCGGTCGCTACCATTGAGTTTGGGCTCGACCCGCCAACGGCCGAAATTCCTTCTACCTCCTCTCCTACCAAAACCCCTGTCTTAACTTTTGAAACTACAAAGGGTACTTCTTTGCTTATGTCAATTCCCCACACTGAAAAAGATTCTGGCGCGTTCGGATCGCCCAGTCCGGCAAATTCGATGGAGTCGTTCTTCACTCCTTCTTTCATTTCTTTGGAGCCAAAAGAGGAAGTGGGATATTTGGCAGCCGTTTTATTTAGGTTTTCTTTATCGAGGTTTTTGATGTACGAATACTCAAACATCCCAACGTTGGCTACGTAAACTGTTTTCTCATCTGGTGAAAGCGCGATCCCGAAAGGATAGCGACCTGTTTTTACATTCTGAATTACTTGGTTGCTCTTTGTATCAATCACCATCATGCGGAACCCAATTTGATCTACCGCATACAAGCGCAAGCCGTCTTTGCTCAAGATCATATCGCCAATGTAGCCATCGCTATAATCTGTACCATCAAACGATTTGTTACAATTGATCTCGCCCAATTTTTTACTCGTCTTCAGATCGAAAATATAAATGCGATTTTGTTGCCCTCCTGCCACGTAAACTTGTTTGTTGTCGGGCGAAATGGCCAAGCCCATAAATGTTGCTTCGAGCAATCCCTTCTCAGGATTGAGTGTTTCTGGAATTTGCTTCACAATGGGTGATGCCGAATTGAAATCGTTAATGATTGAAATAGAAAAAGGCCCCACGCCTGAATTAGCTGTAATAATTGTTTTTCCATCGGGGCTTAGAACTAAACCAAATGGATGTGGTGCAACGGTGATTTGTTTTCCGGTAGGGGTAATGATACGCCCATTGGGGAGAATGGTTTCTCCATCTCGATTGATTTTGGTGTATTGATTGCCTGCGGGTGTGGTGGACATCCAAATCGTTTCATTGCTCTTATCCTTTTTAGTAGAACAAGAAATGAACAGACAAATCAAAAATGCAGAGATAGCAGACTTCATGGAGCTAGATTTATGATTGCACGCAAAGACGCTAAGGGATATACAAGTACCCAAAGCTATTAATTTACTTTGAGATAGCCGTTGAAATTGCATTACCTACTGGCTTATCATTCTTATAATCTTGCCCAAGCAAAGCAGACATTGTTTTTGCGATTTGATTTTGATACAACTGCTGCTCGTTTTTCATCTCTCCCATTGCGGGGGTATCTGGCCCTAAAAAAGCAAACCAAATTTGACTTGCTTCTGGCACTTTCTGCCCGTGATGCTTCCATCCTTCCGCATCGGCTCCTCTGCCATGATCGCACGTTATGATGATAGTAGTTTTATTTTTATACGTTGGGTCTGACTGCACGTAATCCCACAACTCGCCAATAAAGCGGTCGGTATAGTTTGCCGAATTGAGGTATGCTCCATACTCGCCACCGTGGGCGAAATCATCGGTTTCGTCAAAGGCAAAGTACATCACACGAGGTTTATTCTTTTTCATGTACTCAACACCATAATAAAATGTAAAAGCATCTAAACGCACATCGCCCAACGGATTAGGAAGTGATTTTGTGAGTTGGTTCATCATCGCCTCACGACCGGTCAACTTTTTTTCTTTTACAGGTTCCCATCCCGTACTTACATAAACACCACTTCGTTTATCATTAATTATAAATGGGAAAACATCCCATGAAGTAAAGGCAGCCACTTTATTTTTAAATGTTGGTTGGGTATTGATAAACTCTAAAACATTTTTGTTGGGATTATAAAATTTATCGTTGCTATGCACACGTTCATTGTCTGCGCTACCCGTAAGCAATTCATTGTAACCCGGATAGGAGAATAGTTGATTGTTGGTAACATCTACTTTATTGTTTAGCAAACGGTTGCCATATAGCTGTCCTTTGGTGGCAATCGTATTCCAAAAGAAAGGAAGTAAGGCCTTTCTTCTTTCGGCAAGATCGTTCCGCCAATATTTTTCTTTCAGTTTGCCATCTTTCAAATGCTGTTGCTGTTTCATAAAAGAAGAATCGGCCCCGTTAAAAATTTCTTGCCAACGCATACCATCTAAGGTGATGAGGATGACGTTTTCGGTTTTTGTTTTTTGCTGAGCTTGTGCAGCCAGGCTGGCAATTAAAAGCAAAAGAATGGATGTATATGATTTCATTTTTGGTTTAGTTAGAGTGATTGGTAACCATAGAACAAAAATCCGGGGCGAACCCCGGATTTCTTTATTAAAACACAAATCGCACTGGCATGAATTTTAAGTTTAGTTCTTATCCCACCAAACTTTTGTATTAATGTCGTCCGTCCCTTGGCGCACTACTGCAGCCTTCCTATTTTCTCCATTCAAGGCTTGCTCAATGATTGGGTAAATAAAACGAACGGGTATTTTATTGCTATTTTGATTGGTAGCAGAAGGAACTAAAACTGGCACGTTGGTCCTTCTCCAGTCAAACCAAGCCTCTAAACCATTGTAGAACAACGCAGACCACTTTTGCTCTCCAATCTTCACGAGCTTCTCTGCCGAGGTACCAGTGTAAGCAACCGATGGCTGCGTGTAGTACGCAGAACCTGGATCAACTCCATAAAAATTGAACGACTCTTTAATTCCATCTAAGTAAAAAGTTTCAGCGGTTGCTGCAATCAATCCCTTCTCTGCAGCCTCTGCCAAAATGAATTTTAACTCAGCAAAATTCATAATGATTCCTTTGGCTGTACTTAGGCCAACTGGAGTTATTGCATTCTCGTAGTAAAGCGAACCAATGCGCGATTGAAATTGCTGACCGCCATTAAATTCTTGTGCACCCACATCGCTTAACCCATTGGGTATACCCACGTAAACATCGTCCGCTGTGCTTGGTGTGTTTTCAGTAACCGGTGTTGGCCTGAAGAAAATTTTAAGCCGTGGGTCATTTCTTACTGCCAGCCAGTCAACTAATGTTTTACTCGCCCTAAACTCGTTGAATGAACCAATGCGCGATGAGTACTGTGGAAATTGATCGGGTGCATTTGCCAAATAAGTATACGCAGCATTGTCATCGTTGCTAGTGAAAATAGGTGAAGTCGAAGCATTGGAAATAATAGCCGTCATATCTGCGCCAACACTTTTTCTATCTGAAATGCGTAACAGGTAACGAAGGCGAAGTGAGTTTGCCAATTTCCTCCACTTCAACACATTCCCTGCATACAGCGGATCGCCACTGATCACATCAGTACCTGTGGAAAGTAGTGTGTTCGCAGCTGCTAAATCCGCAAGTATACCTTGATAAATTTCTTCTTGTGTATCGTACTTAGCATAGTTGATTCCTTCTTTGGCTTTGATGGCTTGAGAATATGGAATATCGCCATAGGCATCGGTTGCCAACGAAAACATCCACGACTTTAATATAAGTCCTACTGCTTCGTTGTTTTGCAGTTTTTCGCGCTTAGAGATGACTAAAATATTATTTACATCTCTTAAATTGTCATATACAGCATTCCAAATTGTGTTTTTCTCTCCCCACAAATAACGATCCTCGTTTACAAATTGATTTTTGGCCGTATGCTGCACAACAATGTTGCCAATACCCCATGTCTCGTCCATCAATGAGTTAACCACATCGCGAATAGCTTGAGGCAACAATAATTGAGGTGATACCGATGTAGGGCTATTTGGATTTGTATTAATCTTTTCAAAATCGCTTGTGCACGCACCAACTAACAATAGTGCCGATGCAAAAAGTATTTTAGTGTTTATCTTTTTCATAGTCTGCTAATGGTTATAGTTTAAAACTAATGTTGAAGCCATAACTTCTGGTAGATGGAATAGCTACCGACTCTACGCCTGGAAGCACAGTGCCACCTACAGTTGAAGATGTTTCAGGGTCAACATGAGGTACTTTGCTCCATAAGAAGAGGTTCCGTCCAACAAACGAAATATTCAAATCTCTGATAGGAAATTTCGCTCCTAAGAATTTGTTAGGCACCATGTAGCCGATAATTACTTCTCTTAACTTAGTAAATGTGGCTTCGTAGATAACGGGCTCAATCAAACTTCTACCGAGCGTAATGGTAGAGTGCCACTCGCGCGCACTAAGTTTTGTTGTGTTTGCTGCAAATCCAGTAATGGCACCACCTGCATCAGTAATTGGCACCACCCCGCTACCAATCACGCCATTGCCAGGCAATGATGTATCGTATCCATTAGCTCTGCCTTCAAGTGTTTCTGAAATTCTTCCACCTTCTCTGCCCACGGTTTGTGTATGAGAATATACAGAACCGCCTTGGCGATGGTCAATCAAGAAGCTTAGTGTTATTCCCTTATAGGTAAATCGGTTGGTAATACCTGCTTGCCAATCGGGATTATAATTTCCTAACAATATCCGCTCGGTGGTAGCCAATGGCTTGCCAGTGCTGTTGTACACAACTTGCCCCACAAATTGGCCAGAAGCATCGTAGTACTTACTATTGGGATCTGAACTTACTCGTTGAAATCCGATTCCGTACATATTGCCCATTCTTTCTCCTACCCGAGCTTCAACAGTAACATACCTAGAGCCAAGCACATAGTTTTTAATCTCTTGACCAGAAATAGGATCAGTATAAAGTTGTTTCACTTCGCTACGATTCATGGAATGATTTACTGTAATGTCCCACTTAAAACCATTGCTCAGTTTTACGGGAACAACATTCAGCATTACTTCAGTGCCCCAGTTTTGAATTACGCCAGCGTTGATGATCCGAGCACTGTAGCCAGTAGTGTTAGAAAGCGGTATTGGCAAAATTTGATTTTCGCTACGCGTTGAATAATATGTAAAATCTAGACCGATCCGATCATTAAAAAATCGTGCGTCAATCCCTGCTTCAAAAGAATTGCTAATTTCTGGCAGCAACGTTGAGTTGGCCAATGTAGCTCTTTCAGAATAAGAAGGAGATCCTTTCACAGGAGTTTGCGCATCGTAAGTAGAAATCAAACTGTATGGATCTGTATCGTTACCCACTCGAGCTATGCCAATGCGGGCCTTTAAGAATGAGAGCGGTCCCGAATCTATTTTTAACAATTCGGATAGCACCACGCTTACGTTCGCTGCCGGATAAAAGTAACTCCAGTTATTTGATGGCAACGAACTCGACCAATCGTTCCTGGCAGACAAATCCAAGAAAATCATGTTTTTATAACCAAGCTGGGTAGAAGCATAAAGACTGTTTATCCTTTTTTCAGAACGAAAACTAGTTGCTTGGAGTGCTACCCTCGAGTTGCCAAGCGCGTAAATGCCGGCAACTGCCAACTCGGGCGCGCTAATATCAGATTGGTTGCGTGTTTGTTTTAACAAGTTTCCACCGAAAGAAGCAGCAAAAGAAAAATCGGGTGTAAAATCTTTCACTGCCGAAAGCAAGAAATCTGTATTGGATTCTTGTACAACAATTTTCTCTTCTCGGTAGCTGCCACGTTGGTAACGTTGCGTGCTGTAAGCCCGTCTTCTATCGCGAAATTCATTGCTATAATCTGTGCCCGAGCGCAAGGTCAAACTTAACCAATCGGTGAATTGATAGGTCGCTGAGATATTTCCATATATTCTATTTAATTGTTGACCGTTCGTGTTTTCATACACATTAAAAAACGGATTATCGTGGTAGTTATAGTTGAAGTTAAACTGATTCAATCCTTCTCTTCCGGCTTGCCAGTAGTTTCTTAGCGCGTTAATATCTTGCGATGGGCTGAACCAGCAATTGAATAAATACATGATGTTCTCAGTTCCATAACTTAAGCTTGGTCTATTGGCGCTTGCATTGTCAATGTAATTGACAACGGTATTAATACGCAGCTTGTCACTTAACTTATACCCACCTGAAACTGATACAGTACTTCTCTTTAAATCGGTATTGGGTACAAATCCCTTTTGATCTAAGTTTGTATAAGACAACCTAAAATCACCCTTGTCAGATGAAGAAGTAATGGCAATATTATTGGTTGATGTAACACCAGTTTGAAAGAAATCCCGCACGTTGTTTGGATAAGCCTTCCACTCTGTCGGAATGATAGTTCCTCTTTTTGCTAACTGTGCAGTAATATCAACAGCTCCTATGGAAGGAAATAAATTACCAACATCGCCTCCCCTAAATCCATTGCTGGTGGGAGAATCAAATTGACTCAACAACTGGCCACTAAAAGCGGGTCCCCAACTTTCATCTACTCCGTCTTTAGTGCCGTTGCCATTGCCGTCCACAAAATTAAAATCAACTAAACCTTGTCCATATTTCGTTTGGTAATCGGGAAGTTTTAAAACCGATTCAAAACTAGTGGTGCTGTTAATGGTTACACCAACACCTTTAGTAGATTTCCCAGATTTCGTTTTGATGATAATCACTCCGTTTGCTGCTCTTGATCCATAAAGCGCAGTAGAAGCGCCTCCTTTTAAAACAGTCATTGATTCAATATCATCAGGATTAACGAAGCCAGCTCCGTTTCCATAATCAACGTCTTGATTTCTACCACCAGGGCCGCCAGATGAACCTGTAAACCCATTGCTGATCGGCACACCATCTACAACGAATAAAGGTTGATTGTTATTAATGTTCAACGAGCGCTCGCCACGAATGGTAATTCTGCTTGAACTTCCTATTCCTGAAGGGTTGCTAACAATATTTACTCCTGCCACTTTACCAGCCAAGCCACTTACCAAATTTGTTTCTCTTGCTTGGGTCAACTGCGATCCATCAACATTTTGAGTTGCATAGCCCACCGCTTTCTTATCTTTCTCAATTCCTAGTGCCGTGATTACCACCTCGCTCAATTGTTTTGCATCGGGTGCTAACATAACATCAACCACTGTGCGCCCACCAATTGCTACCTCTTGCGTGGTGAAGCCCACAAACGAAAACAAAAGCACTGCGTCAGCAGTCGTTGCATTGATGGTGTAAGATCCATCTGCATCTGATATGGTTCCGTTGGTGGTGCCTTTAACTAAAATGTTAACGCCCGGAATTCCACTTTGATCTTCTCCGGAAGTTACTCTTCCAGATACCGAATACTGAGCCATAGCTGATGAATAAGCTACGCACACAAGCAACGCAAGCATGAGTCGCAACCTCAAGTTCGGCTTGTGATTTCCTTTTAGTAAATTTTTTAACATAGTGATGTTGGTTTGGTTTTTAGCTATTTATTAGCCGACTCAAAAGTGATACTAAGAATTGACGTGGAGTTTAGACATAGATTATGGATCAGTTAAGATTCGATCAACTAAAGATTAATTGGTAACAGTTCGATAAACATGAATCGCGAAAACCAAAAAAATGTTAGTGTGTTAAAAATTGCCTCGATCACAATCTGGTAACATCAGAATTAAAGTAAACCGTTGCGGGCGTTCGCAATGACGGTGCCTGATTTGATTTCCGTAACACTAGTCAGTAACTTTAAAAAAATTTATGTGGACTAACTTTCATACACACAGTAATTTTTGCGATGGCAAAAGCACCTTTACTGAGCACGTCAAAAAAGCAAAGGAGCTAGGCGTAGCCATTCTTGGATTTTCGTCTCACGCTCCATTGCCATTCGATTGCAAGTGGTGCATGAATTCAACAGAGTTAGCTAATTACCTTGCGGCCCTTGATGAAACACGCCATAAGAATCCTGAAATAGAAATTTACACAGGTCTTGAAGTAGACTTTATTCCGGGTGTGGTGGGGCCGCGAACATTCGCTCAATCGTTGGATTACACCATTGGCTCTATCCATTTTGTAGATCGTTACGCAGATGGAAAGCATTGGGAAATAGATGGGTTACATACTGAGTTTTTAAATGGGCTAGAGAAAATATTCAACAACGATTATAAAAAAGCATTTTCGAGATACTATGAGTTGACAAGGCAAATGATCGGAACAACTGATTGCCCTACCGTTATTGGTCACCTCGATAAAATGAAAATTCAAAACCCCAACAATCTTTTTTTTAACGAATCAGAAAGTTGGTACCAATATCAAATAAAAGAGACTATCGCTGCAATACAAAAGACCAACTCAATTGTTGAAGTAAATACACGGGGCATCTATCAAAAAAAAACAACCTCAACCTATCCTAGTCCATGGATTTTAGATCTCATCCACAAAGCCGAAATACCCATTACACTAAACTCAGATGCCCATCATTGCGATGACTTGGTGAATCAATTTGAAGCCACAGCCGATCAATTGACAGATATCGGGTTTAAAAAAATCCACATTCTTCACCACGGTGAGTGGAAACCTTTTACCTTTAACAAAAAAGGAATACAGTTTTGACACCCTCTACATCAAGAATAACCAACTGGCTAAAGCAAACGCACAGCATTTGGTTTACTATCTACGCATCGTTGGCTGCTTTTTGTTTGTATACCTGCGTGTATGCGTTTCGGAAAACATTTGCTGCGGCTACGTTTGAAGGACTTGCTTTTGCAGGAATCAACTATAAAGTTTGGTTGGTAACTTTTCAGGTGATTGGGTATGCCCTATCAAAATTTGTTGGCATCAAAATTATTTCTGAATTAAAAGCACATTCACGGGCGATGGGTATTTTATTGATGGTATCTGTTGCCGGAATATCATGGTTGCTGTTTGCATTAGTACCTGCTCCTTATAATATTATTTTCCTTTTCTTCAATGGTTTACCGTTGGGCATGGTGTGGGGCATGGTGTTCGGTTACTTAGAAGGCAGACGGATGACGGAAGTATTAGGTGCTTCGTTGGCTGTTAGCTTTATATTCTCTGCGGGCTTATGCCGATCGGTAGGCGCGTACTTAATCCGCGATTGGGGCACATCAGAATATTGGATGCCCTTTGTGGCAAGTTGCATTTTTATTTTACCGCTACTTCTATTTCTTTATTTACTTAATCAATTACCGCCACCATCTGATTTAGATGAGCAACTGAGAACAAAGCGTTTGCCCATGAACAACGAAGAGCGAACACGCTTTACAAAAACATTCCTTCCAGGAATAATTCTGTTTGTACTCGCTTATGTTTTACTCACCGCCTTCCGCGATTTTAGGGATAACTTCTCAGCAGAGATTTGGAAATCATTGGGCATGGGCAATAATCCTTCAATCTATACGGCAACAGAAATACCTGTGTCTATTGCCGTACTAATTTGCATGGGTAGCCTTATGCTGATTAAAAACAATAAACTGGCGCTAATGGTAAATCATGTTATCATCGCCATTGGCATGATACTGATTGGCGTTTCAAATTATCTTTTTGAAAGTTCTCTTATCACAGCTCCTACTTGGATGATACTGGTTGGCCTCGGTTTATATTTAGGTTATATCCCTTTCAATAGTATTTTCTTCGATCGGCTAATTGCCGCATTTCAATACGCAGGCACGGTTGGTTTTATTATGTATGTGGCCGATTCGTTTGGTTACTTGGGCAGCGTAAGCGTATTGTTTTTTAAAGAGTTTGGGTTTGCCAAACTAAGTTGGCTTAATTTCTTCCTTTCGGGAGGCTACATTGTTTCAATCAGCGGAACACTTCTTATCGTTGGCTCGATGATTTACTTCCACCAAAAATACAAGGGCTGGAAAAATGAGTTAGCGCAAGACACCGGTAAAACCTAACCGTCTTTGCGAGTCCCGATGGGCTATCGGGGCGAAGCAATCTCAAATTTCAGAGCCTCACCTAAGCAATACATAACATCAGTTAATTGTAAATAACTATTTGTTAACCTGCTGGATAGCTCTTTCAATTTCTAAAAGTATACTTTGCCTTTTCATAATTTAAAAAAATGGAAAAGAAGGATAGCATACAAGAGATATTTGATCTCTACGAAAAATATGGAAACCAAGATTACATTGGCGAACCAGTTTCGCAAATCG